>CAYUIZ010000004.1:0-65901 GCA_964444885.1 uncultured Sphingobacteriaceae bacterium
GCCCCGTTTTCTCCTAGCCCGTAAGTGTAAAATACGATGAGCAGGTGGAAGGTAAAAAAGCGAGGTTGTTTAGGGCACGAGTTGCAAACTCGCGCCATATCGGGAAAACTCGCGCCATATCGGTTTAGATTTCGGCTCTTGCTTTAACCCGTTCCCTTTTTGTCTTATTAGTTTCCATTATTTTAAACGCACTGATCATGAAACAGAACAGCAACACGGCAAACAGGATTGGCCATGTCAAATCGTCTGCGGGTTCGTTATTCTGTTATTCTTGTTGGCCGTTTTGAACAATCTCGACTCGTTCTGGCCAGGCGTCCTTGCGGGGTGGAATGATGTGTTTGGCAGGTGGTTTTTTTAATGAAAGAGCAAGCGAAACTAACGTTCCGCCACGGGCAGGATGAAGTAAATCCCGCTTGTGCGTCAACGAAAATGGAACTTGCTTTCCGGGTCGAAGCGAACAACCCGCGAGCCCTCGCACCATTTTTGCGCTTGCAAAGGTTCTCTCGAATAAAGGACTGCTTGTTCTCCTTAACCCCTCGGTGCAAAATACAGTAGTTAGGTGGCTGGTAAGTAAATGTATGGTGGTTTAGGGTACGTGTTGTAAACTCGCACCGAGTTTAACTTGAAGGCGTTGGTTTTCGATGCGGCTTTTCGCGTTTGAATTTCGCGGGTAATTCCGTATTCTTGTGTTAATAAATTTGACAGCGGGTTTGCTTTTCAGCGGGCCTCAACTTACTTTTCTTATGAATATCACGCTCAAACGCACAAACGACGCCGTCCATTTTGAAGGAATTAGCACGACCACGGATGTCAGGGTGCATATCGATGGCTCGCCCGAGATTGGCGGGGAAGGGCTGGGTGCGCGCCCCATGGAATTGGTGCTGATGGCACTGGGTTCGTGCAGCGCATTGGACTTGGTTAGCATTCTCAAAAAGCAACGCCAACGGATCGACGATCTGCAGATAAACGTGACGGGCCAGCGGCGCGAGCAAATACCCAATATTTTCACCCACATCCACATCGGTTTCCAGCTGTCGGGTGCCATTGACTTGGCAAAGGCCGAGAAAGCAGCCGAATTGGCGGTCAAAAAGTACTGCTCCGTGCATGATATGCTCGCAGCGGGTGGCGTGGAGATTACCTACGATATTACGATTGCCTAGGCAGCGAGGGAATCTGCCATCGTGGTCGCGCTGGCGGGATAAGTAAAACAAAAAAAGCCGGCAACCCCAGCGAGGCTACCAGCTCGATCACACATCACTGCTTCTTTACAAGGCAGCCAATGCCAAGGTGCCTTTCAGTGCTTCTATGCGCGCCGAAGACTGGGCAAACTGACGCTCCGTGGCACGGACAAGCGGTTCGGTTTGCGCATTGATTTGGTCTGCGTGCGTACGCTTTAGTTTATTGAACCTCTTTTCTTCCTGGCGTAGCCTGGCCTGCAACAAGGATTGCAGTTTGCCGATTTGCTTAGCCTCTGCTTTTCGCTGCTTTTCGATTTTCGAAGCATACATTTCCCGGATTTCCGTGATGGCTTTCTTGCTGTCGCTGATCCGGACGCCTTGTTCGATGTCATCTTGGTAATATTGGATGAGGCGATTCATTTGCGCCAGGAGGTCGCTTACGCCGTCTCGTTTGTTTTTAATGTTGTCAACCGCGCGGTCATACTGGTCCCATACGACGTCAACGTTCCACTGAAGGAGGCCGATTTGCATTTTCAGTTCTTCTGTTTTCCGGTCTCGAGCAACCGTGGTTTCCGCGGCGGCAGCCGGCGTGGGCATGTGGGCGGATGCGGTCGTTAATGTGGCTCCCAATAAGGCGGATAATACGAGCGTTTTCATGGTTTGTAAATTTTTTTAGTGGTGAATAATGTGTTGTTTTTTTGTCGTGTTCTATGGATAAGACGCAACGGCAGCAGTTCGGTTGCACGGTGCGAATGCTGAAATAGACGAACTGGCGCATTTACTCGACGAAAACTTAACCCATTAGACAAGAAGCTGGGATCAATCGACAAAAGGCTTTTACGGATGACAATAAGTTGCCTGGCATTTTGATATCTCATTTTTATACCTATATTTACACATGGCATCGGGACGGAGGTTCCGTGCCGGGAAGCCCGCCCGGTGGGCGCGGTTTCCCAACCTATGAAAAACAGTGGCTGGAGGATTGACTAGGCCTAATACCTAACGCCTAAGCAAAAATGGATCGCTATTGGGGATAGCCGTGCGCAAAAATGTGCTCGCCCGTTATTGACCGGACGGGTAGCTTTCCTATGGCCTGCATTGACTGGTTTTTCAGTGGAATTTACGAATTGGCTGTAGCGCGCGGGGCATTTGCTTGCGTCGCCACAGGTTTAGCTTTTGGGAAGCTATATATTAAGGACAAGGGAGCAAGTGAAACGGAAAAGGCATGCGGACATTCGTCCCTACTCTACCTATGAAATCTTTTCCCAACTGATGCCCGGATCCCGGTCTGTGAGGTAGGTGCGCAGCAATGCGTTTTCGGCTTTGTCCAGACTGGGGTCGTCCTTAAATAGCGAAATGACCGTTTCGCGGATATGGGTAAGCAACGCTTGGTCCGTGGCCAGGTCGGCCAGTTTGAGGTCTAGCACGCCGCTTTGCTGGGTGCCAGCGAGATCGCCAGGGCCACGCAGCTGGAGGTCAGTTTCCGCTATTTCGAACCCATCCGTCGTGCGCACCATTGTTTCCAGCCGTATTTTGCCGTCGTGACTGAGTTTCTGGGAAGACATCAGGATACAATAGGACTGGTCGGCGCCACGCCCCACGCGGCCGCGGAGCTGGTGGAGTTGCGAAAGTCCAAAGCGTTCGGCATTCTCGATGACCATGACCGAAGCGTTCGGCACATCCACGCCCACCTCGATGACCGTGGTGGCCACCATGATTTGCGTTTCGCCCTTGACGAAGCGCTGCATCTCGAAGTCCTTGTCCTTTACCGGCATCTTTCCATGCACGATACTGATGCGGTAAGCAGGCAGGGGAAATTCGCGCGAGAGGGTCTCAATACCCGCCTCCAAGAACATTAAGTCCATTTTTTCACTTTCGGATATCAGCGGGTACACGATGTACACCTGCCGTCCTTTGGCAATTTCCTCTTTCATAAACCCGAACATCCGCAGCCGGCTGCTTTCGTACAGGTGCATCGTTTTGATTGGCTTGCGCCCGGCGGGCAGCTCGTCGATGACTGAAATGTCTAAGTCGCCGTATAGTGTCATGGCTAGCGTGCGGGGAATGGGGGTGGCCGTCATCACAAGCATGTGCGGCGGTATATGGTTTTTTTTCCAAAGCTTAGACCGCTGGGCCACGCCGAAGCGGTGCTGTTCGTCAATGACAACGAGTCCCAGGTTTTTGAAACGTACCGCATCCTCGATGAGGGCGTGTGTGCCGATGAGGATATCAAGCGTGCCGTCTTCCAAAGCCGTGTGCAGGATGTTTCGGTCTTTTTTGGATGTGGATCCGGTCAGCAGGCTGACGGAGGCCAGGCCGCTGCCGAGAAGCCGACGGATGCCGTTGTAATGTTGTTGGGCGAGGATTTCCGTGGGCGCCATCAGACAGGCTTGAAAACCGTTGTCGATCGCCAGCAGCATGCTCATCAAGGCCACCACGGTCTTGCCGCTGCCTACGTCGCCCTGTACCAGCCTGTTCATCTGTCCGCCGGTGGCCGTGTCGCGCCGGATTTCGCGCACCACCCGTTTTTGGGCGTTCGTCAGTGCAAAGGGCAGCCGTTCGTGAAAAAATGTATTGAAATGCCGGCCTACTTCCTCAAACCGATGGCCCTTGAATTTTCGGGCATGGTTCAGCTTCGTTCGCAGCAATTTGAGCTGGATGAAGAATAACTCGTCAAACTTGAGGCGCCTGATGGCCTGTTGTAATTCCTGGGCGTTCTCGGGAAAGTGGATGGCTACCAAGGCTTGCCGTAGGGGCATTAGTTGATTGGCCTGGATCAAGTAGGGCGGTAGCGACTCCGCAATTGTATGCGCGATGCTTTCGAGGAGCGCGGCTTGCAAGCGCTGGATTCCGCGGCTGTCCAGCCCCTGCTTTTTGAGTTTTTCGGTCGAGCTGTAGACCGGTTGCATGCTGAGGTTGCCGCGGTTCGCCGCCTTGGGGTTATACAGCTCCATCTCCGGGTGTGTCATCGATAGGCGTCCGTTGAAGAGGCTCGGTTTGCCGAAGATGATATATACGCCCCCGGGTTGCAGGCTTTTCTTGACCCAGCTGATGCTCTGAAACCATACCAATTCCATGCTGCCAGTTTCGTCGCTAAAGGTGGCCACCAAGCGCTTGCCTCGCTTCGCGCCGGTTTCTTCCAGCGTGCTGAGCCGGCCGATAACCTGTGCCCCGCTCTGGTCGGGATGTATTTGGCTGATTTTGTGGAATTGCGTGCGGTCGATATACCGGAACGGGTAATGGCGGAGCAAATCACCGAACGCGTGTATGCCCAATTCCGTGTGGAGTAGTTCGGCACGGCTTGGGCCTACGCCTTTGAGGTACGCGACAGGTGTTATGATGCTTAGCTCAGCCATGTTTGCATGGCTAAAATAAGAAAAAAAGGACTACTGTGCGCCAGCTTCAAAAGGTTCGTATTGGACAATGGCCTTGCCGTTCTCGCATACAACGCCAATGACGGGTCCGTGTGGCATACAGTCGATAAAAGGGGAAACCAACGGCCCGTATATGTCCATCAACAGGTTGTAGTCGCGGATGAGTTCACGGAGTTTCTCGACGTCCACGCTTTGGTGATAGGCGAGATGCTTAGGACTACACACCGCTTCGATAGCGGCTAATTCCCATTCTTCGGGATCGGTGCAAGGTACAGGCGATGCCAATGTGCGCATCTCGTCGTAGCGTTCGCTGACCAACTTGCCAAGTTCTTCCCGGCTAAGGCCTTCGTATGGATTCCCATCTTTCTTGCAGCCGATCGCGAAAGACGTGACGGCTATTAACACATAAAAAAGTATATTTCTCATCATTGGTCGTTAGGTGGTTTGTACTTTATTTATTAACGTATGAAACGACTAAAGCGCGACACCGAATGGGAAGGTATTTTATGTTTTGCCAGCAGTCTGCGGAGGAGCGATCCACCGGCGGAGCATACGCCAATTGAAGAGTACGATGGCGAGTACCAGAATGCTGTACGCGACCAGTTGGTGCGCCGTGATCTTTTCGCCAAACATATAATAAGCCACGGCAAAGGCTACAAGGGGATTGACGTAGATGAGGATGCCGACGGTAGAGGAGGAAATGCCACTCAGGGCGTATAGGCTCAAATACAGGGGAATGATGGTGAAAATGATTGAAATGATTGTCACATTTGACCAAAACGCGGCTTCCGTGGGTATCGGGTGCTGCTGCCACAGCATAAAGGGGAGAATGATGAAGGAGGCCAGCACCAGCTGCACGGCCAGCACGTTGAGCTTGTCAAACTGCCCCGTCATCCGTTGCCCGATAAGGTAAAGCGCGTAAAGTGATGCAACGCCAACAGACCATGCGACCTCGACGAACGAGCCCGAGGCCAACAAGACAACACTAACCAATGCGATCGCCAAGCTGACCCTTTTGATGGCTGATAAAGGCTCGCGGAGGATGAAAAACGCGGCTACGGTGGTGAGCAAGGGGCAAACCAGATACGCAAATGCGGCCGCTTGTATGCTGATGCTATTGACGACGTAGATAAACGAAAACCAGTTGCCCAGAATGAGCAACGTGGATACCATGACCACACAGCTGATACGTTTTTTGCGCTCGGGAGGAAGTGCGGCGTAGTGTTGCGCGTCTGTCCGCAACTGTCGTTTCCGGAAGATGCCGATAAACAGCCAAATGCAAACCGCGGATAGCAGAATACGGTAGTAAAGGATATCCGAGGCGCTCCATTGCTGTAGGTTTCGCAACGGAATGGCCATGAAGCCCCATAGGATGGCCGCGGAGGCGGCGGCAACGAAGTACTTAAGCCGTCCGTGGTCACCGGCGAAGGGCTTGGTCATTTACGCTTTCCAGGCAATAACCGAAATCTCCACGTTGACATTTTTGGGCAGGCCGGCTACAGCCACCGTTTCGCGGGCGGGCTCTGCCTCCGTGAAATACGTGCCGTATACGGCGTTTACTGCAGCAAAATCATTCATGTCGCGTAGGAAAATGGACGTTTTGACGACATCGGCAAAGCGATAACCCGCCGCTTCGAGCACGGCGCCCACGTTTTTCAATACTTGATGGGCTTCGTCTTCGAGCGACCCGGATACGAGTTCGCCCGTAGTCGGATCAATCGGAATCTGTCCGGATACATACAGCGTGTTGCCCGCTTGAATGGCCTGATTATATGGCCCGATAGGCGCGGGAGCATTTGCAGTCTCTATTATTTGTTTGGATGATGACATGGGGTTTTGCAGTCTGGGACGTTAGTTGAAAAATAAAGTTTCCAGTATTTTGTACAGGATGGCTAGCACAAACAGTGTAATGGCGATCACATTGATGGCATGCATCACCCTTAAGTTGAAACTGGTGGGCCGGTTCGGATTCTTTTTCCTAAAGAAATACATAATACGAAGTTAGTGGCGATTAATCGTAAAAACAAGTGCGATTCACCAAAAACGGACGCCAGGATTGGTGGACGGAGACTACTCCGACAATACCGTATTGCGCGAAGGCGTTTCGGTTTCCTGCCCCGTCGCGTACCACTCGGCCATGCCTCCGAAATACACCCGCACGTCGGGGTGGCCTGATTTGTCGAGCACCGAACGGGCGATCGCTGCCCGGTCGCCGCTTTGGCAGTACACAACGGCCGGCTTATCTTTGTCGATCTTATCCAGATTGTCGGCCAGGGTACCCACGAAAACGTGGATGGCGCCCGGGATATGCCCGGCTTGGTATTCGGATAAACCGCGCACGTCGATGAGCTGTACGCTCTCGTCGCCCACGAGCGCTTTCATGGCTTCCAAATCGACTACGCGCGCTTGTTTCAACACCATTCCCAATGAATCGACGTCCGCGACATAACCGTGGGCCTGGTCCATGCCTATACGCATCAATTTCCGTGTCAGATCCTCCAGGTTAGCGGGGTCAACCACCAACACGAATGGCGTTTCGTAGTCCACCAGCCAGCCCATCCACGTAGGGAAGGCGTTATTTCCTTGAATGTTGAGACTGCCCGGCAGGTGTCCTGCCGTGTATTCCAGTTTGTTCCGGGTATCGATAACCAGCCCGCCTGACTGATAAAATTGGGCAAATTGTTCGTTTGACAGCAATGGCACGGCCGGCACTTCGGTCAGCAGCGGACGCTCGGTTTTGTTAAGCTTTTTCATCACCGCGAAATACTTCGGCGGCTCGGGCTGGCCGTCCAGCAGGTTCTCGACGAAAGCTTCTTCATTGTCGGGATGGCGGAACGCCCAATTGCGGATTTTCTCGTAGCCGACTGTCGAGCTGGGAACGGCCCCGAGGGCCTTGCCGCAGGCCGACCCTGCGCCGTGGCCGGGCCACACTTGGATATGATCGGGCAGTTGCGCAAATCGTTGGATAGAGGCGTGCATCTGCTGGGCACCGGCACGTTGGGTATTGGCCATGCCGGCTACTTTTTCAAGCAGGTCGGGTCGCCCAATATCGCCCACGAATACGAAATCGCCCGTGAAAACCATCACGGGTTCAGGTGATGCCGGTGTGTCCGTCAGCAGGAAACTGATGCTCTCGGGCGTGTGGCCCGGCGTATGGAGCACTTCCAGTTTGAGGTTACCCACCTCGATAACGTCCCCATGGCCTACACCAATATGCGGAAACTCGTATAGCCAGTCGGGGCCACCTTCTTTCGACAGGTATAGTTGCCCGCCGGTAGCGGCCGCTAATTCCCGCGCGCCGCTCAGGAAGTCGGCGTGTACATGGGTTTCGGCAATATGGGTGATTTGGAGTTTGTTTCGTTCAGCAATGGCGAGGTAATCATCGATGTCCCGTTTGGGATCGATCACGATGGCTACGCCTTTCGCCTGGCAACCCACTACATAACTGGCTTGGGCGAGGCTTCTGTCGTAAACGCGTTCAAAAAACATAGTTTTTTTGTTTGTAGACTTTCTTGATGTTAGGCAAAGATACAAATATCCAGAAACCTCCGGGCTTGGAAGTGGGGCGTCTATACTTTGCTCCGGCCAAAGATGGCATCCAAAAGCAGCTGGATGATGGCTACGATGATGGCGAAGACCGCTGCCCACCAAAAGTTGGCCACATCAAATTTGGTGCCCATGAAATAGCTCGTCAGCTGGACCATTAACACGGATATGATAAATGATACGAGCCCCAGGGTGAGGATGTTGAGGGGCAAGGTGAAGACCCGCAAGACTGTTCCGATCGTGGCGTTGACAAACGCAATGATCAGCCCCGCCAAGATAGCCCAACCAAACCCGGATACGCTCACCGCGCTGGCGGGCAGCAGGTAAGCCGCCAGGAAAATCGCTAAACCCGTCAGAAGTACATCGACAATAAATCGCATAATGCTAAAGTGTTGAAGGTGAAACCATGCCCTAAAAGTAAGGAATAGACCTTGAATATCACGAATTATTAAGAAATTGTCCCGCTCAGGACGGTGGCCGTCCGACGGGTAGGAGCTTAACGAATGTTTTACGTGGAATCGTATCGGGAAATGGATAGGAATCCCGTAATTTGCGCCTTGTTTGATCGCTGGATGGGGCCTGGTACTGTCGTCATTGAAGTGTGCGGCGAGCCTAGCCCTGCCTCTGTTACACGCCGTTAAATCATGTTGAATTTTTGTAAGCTATTCCGTGTCTTTTCGTTTTTTGCTGTATTCGTTATCTTGCTCGGGAGTTGTAAGTCGGACGAGCAACGCCGGCTGGAAGCTGAAGCCGAGCGCCAGCGGCAGGACAGCCTGCTGTTAGTGTATGACCAAGCGGATGCCGACCCCCGGCTCCACGCCTATATGACCCGCCTGCATGAGCGGTCCGGATTTAACGGCAACGTGCTTATCGCCAAAAAAGGCAAGATCTTGTACCAAAACACGTTTGGGTGGGCCAATTACTTGATGCGGGACAGCTTGAAAATAACTTCCCAGTTTGAGCTGGCTTCCGTAAGCAAACCGCTGACAGCCACTGCCGTATTGAAATTGTGGGAAGAAGGGAAGCTGTCGCTGGAACAAACCGTAGACGAATTTATTCCCGGTTTTCCCTATCCCAACATCACGGTCAAGCAGTTGCTGAGCCATCGCTCGGGACTGACCAGCTACATGTATTTCACCGATGGACTTTGGCCCAACAAGCGCAAGGGGATGTCTAACCAAGACGTCATCGACCTGTTTATCGAGCACAAACCGGCGTTGTACGCCAATCCGGATGTACGCTTCTTCTACAACAATACCAATTACGTGCTGCTGGCTTCCATTGTGGAAGCGGTTGCGGGTGAATCGTTTGATGTGTACATGCAGGAGGAGATTTTCAAGCCGTTGGGTATGCGCAATACCGCGGTGTATTCCACTGCGGTCTATGAAAAGATACCTACCGACGTGATTGGCCATGACCGCGTTTGGCGACGTTCGGTCGTGCAGGATTTTCAAGATGGCCCAATGGGCGACAAAGGCATCTACAGCACCGTGCAGGACCTCTATCTGTTCGACCGGGCACTGGGCGAGGGCCGCATACTGGCGCAGGCCACGCTTGATTCTGCTTATGTAGGCCGGAGCACGCCGACCAAGCAGGTTTTTAATTATGGCTACGGTTGGCGTACCTTTGACAAAGGCAATGACAAGGTCGTGTACCACACGGGATGGTGGCACGGTTTTAGGAGTTTGTATGTTCGGGATTTGGTGAACGACGTGTCGATCGTATTGCTCACGAATATGGTCAACGCCAGTTTGCTGAACCTCGATGGTCTATATGAGATTTTGGAAATGCCCCTGATCAAGCAGGCCGGGTATTCGGCCTCAGGCGAACTGCTTTAAGCAAGCGGGTATCATGCGGCGAACGCGCCGCAGTAAAGGAAATAGAAATGGGAAAGAAAACGTTAATTATCGGCGCATCGACGAATCCGGGGCGGTACGCGCACATTGCAGCTCATCGCCTGGTCAATGCGGGCCATGAAATCATCAACATCGGCATTCGACGTGGCGAAGTTGCCGGACAGCCCATCGAAGAAGTAGGAGCGCCCCACCCCGATGTGGATACGATTACCCTGTACGTTGGGCCGGACCGGCAACCTGCGTATTACGATTATATCTTGTCTACCAAGCCCAGCCGGATTATCTTTAATCCCGGCACGGAAAACACCGATTTGGAGCAACTCGCGGAGGAGGCGGGGATAGAAACCATACGCGCCTGTACGCTCGTGATGCTGAGTACCGGCCAGTATTAGTGCGATCCTCGCGCTACGCTCATTACCGTGGCCCGTTTTCGCGGTGCAAGCGCGGATGTAGCACGTTTGGCTATTGGCAAGCCCAATGGAGCGCACAACAAAAATGGCTGCCAATCGGCAGCCATTTTTGTTGATATGAAACACTGACTAAACCATAGGTTCCTCCTCGTATTCGCTGATCGGCGGACAGGAACACACCAACGTGCGGTCTCCGTACGAATCATTAACCCGCGATACCGAAGGCCAGAACTTAAAGTTGCGCACAAAGCTCAGCGGATAAGCAGCTTCAGCACGCGAATAAGGGTGGTCCCACACGTCCGCACTCACGGCAATCGCCGTATGCGGTGCATTTTTCAATACGTTGTTTTGCCGGTCGGCGGCACCGTTTTCAACGGCGGCAATTTCCGCGCGTATAGCCAGCAGGGCGTCGCAGAAGCGATCCAGTTCCGCTTTGGATTCTGATTCCGTCGGCTCGACCATCAGCGTGCCGGCCACGGGGAACGACACCGTTGGCGCATGGAATCCGTAATCCATCAGCCGCTTGGCGATGTCTGCTACCTCGATGCCGACAGCTTTGAATTCCCGACAATCCAGAATCATTTCGTGTGCACACCACCCATTTTCCCCGGCATATAACACTTTGTAAGGACCTTCCAGGCGATTTTTTACGTAGTTGGCGTTGAGGATGGCGTATTTCGTGGCGTTGGTCAGCCCTACCGTACCCATCATCGCAATGTATGCGTGTGAAATAAGCAAGATGGAGGCCGAGCCCCACGGTGCGGCCGAAACCGCAGTTATTCCCTGCGCGCCGCTGATCTCGACAACGGGGTGGTTGGGCAAGAATGGCACGAGGTGTGCCGCTACGCCGATGGGGCCCATGCCCGGGCCGCCGCCCCCGTGCGGGATGCAGAAGGTTTTGTGCAGGTTGAGGTGGCATACGTCCGCGCCGATCAGACCTGGGCTGGTCAGTCCGACTTGTGCGTTCATGTTCGCGCCATCCATGTACACTTGTCCGCCGTGCTCGTGTATAATCTCGCAAATTTCGATGATGGGCTCTTCGAACACCCCGTGCGTAGACGGGTAGGTTACCATCAGCGACGATAGGTTGTCGGCATGCTGGATGGCTTTTTCCCGCAGGTCGTCCACATCGATGTTGCCACTCTCGTCGCATTTTACCACCACGACCGTCATACCGGCCATGCTGGCCGAGGCTGGGTTGGTGCCGTGCGCCGAAGCTGGGATCAACACCACGTTGCGGTGGTGGTCGCCACGGCTTTCGTGGTAAGCGCGGATAACCATCAGGCCCGCATATTCGCCCTGTGCACCCGAGTTGGGCTGGAAGCTCATCTTGGCAAAGCCCGTGATCTCGGACAGCCAGTCGTCGAGTTCGCCGATAAGCTTGGTGTAACCGCCCGTTTGGTTGGTCGGCGCAAAGGGATGCAGCCCGCCAAACTCCGGCCAGGTGATGGGAATCATTTCCGTGGTGGCGTTGAGTTTCATCGTGCAGGATCCCAAGGGAATCATGGAGTGGCACAAAGATAGGTCTTTGGCCTCGAGCGATTTGATGTACCGGAGCATCTCGTGCTCGGAATGGTAACTATTGAACACGGGGTGGGTTAGGTAGTCCGTCGTCCGTTGCAAGGCTTGCGGGATAATCGTATCTACCGTCTCTGCAAGTTCGGACAGGTTGGCGTCTTGCAGTGACTTGCCTTTGATTTTGGCAAATACCTTGACCAAGGTTTCAATATCCTGGTAGGTGGTCGTCTCGTCAATCGAGATGCCAATGGTTTTGTCCTGATAATTGAGATTGATGTTCTGGTTGAGCGCTTCCGCATGCAAGGGGCCTGAGAGGTCGCCTGCATCGACGCGCAAGGTGTCGAAATAGGTGCTGTTCAGCTGCGCATACCCCAGTGACTGAAGGGCCTGGTCAAGCAGTACCGCCAGGTGATGAATGCGTTCGGCGATGTTTTTGAGTCCCTTCGGGCCGTGATAGGCTGCGTAGAAGCCGGCCATGATCGCGAGCAGGGCTTGGGCCGTACAGATGTTGGACGAAGCCTTGTCCCGGCGGATATGCTGTTCGCGGGTTTGCAGGGCCATCCGCAGCGCGTATTTTCCTTCGGCATCGATCGACACGCCAATGATACGTCCGGGGATATTGCGTTTGTACGGCTCTTTCGTTGCGAAATAACCGGCGTGGGGGCCGCCAAACCCCATTGGGATGCCGAAACGCTGACTGCTGCCGACGACCACGTCAGCACCCCATTCGCCAGGCGACTCCAGCAAGCTTAGGCTGAGCAGGTCTGCAACGGCACAGATGCTCACGCCACGATCGTGGAGGTTCGCCGCGAGTGCTTTGTAGTCGATGAGTTCGCCGCTGGCCGCAGGGTACTGAACCAACACGCCGAATAACGCGTCGTCGTCCGGTACCTGCCGGATATCGCCCACTTGCAGCTTAATACCGTAGGATGCGGCGCGCGTTTGCAACACGTCCAGCGTCTGGGGGAATGTATTGTCTGAGACAAAATAGGTGTCGGCATCTTTGTTTTTGCGAATGCCATATTGCATGAACATGGCTTCGGCTGCTGCCGTCGCTTCGTCAAGCAGGGATGCGTTCGCTACTTCCATGCCCGTCAGGTCGATGACCATCGTCTGGAAGTTGAGTAGGGCCTGCAGGCGCCCTTGTGCAATTTCGGCTTGGTAGGGGGTGTACTGCGTGTACCATCCTGGGTTTTCGAATACGTTGCGCAGGATAACACCCGGCAAAATGACGTCGTAGTATCCTTGGCCAATATAGGATTTGAATACCTTGTTGCCGTCCGCCATTTGCCTCATTTTCTTGAGGTAGGCAGCTTCGCTGAGGGCAGGAGGCAGGTTCAAAGCCCGCTTGGCGCGGATTTGGGACGGTACTGTCTGGTCAATCAGCTCGTCGATGGTGGTAATGCCCAGACTTTGCAGCATTTGTGCCGTGTCGGAGGGGCTGGGGCCGTTGTGGCGATGTTCGAACTTCTCGGAATAATGTATTTTATTCATGGGTTAAAAAGCTGTTATCCGTCCCTTTCTTCCGGCAGCGGCCACCTGTGGCGTGTGGCTTCATGTCAGCAAGCAAACGGGTTGTTTTGCGGGAGCAAAGGTACGGCTTTTTTTGTAGGAAATAAAGTTGTGGGCGCGGCACGACGGGGCCGCGGCTCCCGAAAGTGATACGCAATCGATGGCATAAAAAAAGCCTGTGGTAGCCATCGGCTGCCACAGGCTTTTGCTTAGGCGGTAGGCATGACCCTATTTTTTCAAAAAGCCACGCAGTACGTAGTTCAGAATGCCGCCGTGGCGATAATATTCGATCTCAATAGCCGAATCAAAACGGGCTTTGGATTGAAACGTAATGATTTCCCCCGTTTGTTTGCGGGCGGTGACGGTCAGCAGCTTGTTTGGCTTCAGATTTTCGGCAATGCCGTTAATCTCGAAAGTCTCCGTTCCGTCTAGGCCGAGCGATGCGGCGTTTTCTCCCTCGGGGAATACCATGGGCACGATGCCCATGCCCACCAGGTTGCTGCGGTGGATACGCTCGAAGCTTTCCGCGATAACGGCTTTGATGCCCATGAGGTTGGCGCCTTTGGCGGCCCAGTCGCGCGAGGAGCCGCTACCGTACTCCTTGCCAGCCAATACCACGAGGGGGGTGTTTGTTTCGGCATATTTCGTGGCCGCATCAAACACCAGCATCGTTTCGCCGGTAGGCAGGTGCGTCGTGTAGCCCCCTTCTTTGTCCGTGATCCGGTTGCGGATGCGGACGTTGGCAAAGGTGCCACGCATCATCACTTCGTGGTTGCCCCGGCGTGAGCCGTACGAGTTGAAATCCTTATAAGCGACGCCCTTTTCCATGAGGTAGGTGCCGGCAGCGGATTCTGGACGGAACGATCCTGCCGGAGAAATGTGGTCCGTCGTTACCGAATCGCCAAGATACAGCAACACCCGCGCGCCGTGGATGTCCGCCGGTGCTTCGGGCACGTCGCTGATGTTCTGGAAGAAGGGGGCTTCCTGTACGTACGTAGAATCGGGGTTCCATTCAAAGGTCTGTCCCTCGGGCGCTCGTAGGTTCTTCCATTCGTCGTCGCCGTCAAAGATGACGTCATACACGTTCTTAAAGTCCTCTACCCGCATGCACGCCGTGATCGTGTCGGCGATTTCCTGCTGGCTCGGCCAGATATCCTTGAGGTAAACGGGATTGCCGTTGGGGTCGTAGTCAAGCGGGTCGTTAATCAGGTCGATGTCCACGCGTCCCACGAGTGCATAGGCCACAACCAACATGGGTGACATGAGGAAGTTCATTTTGACTTGCGAATGCACGCGTGCTTCGAAGTTCCGGTTGCCGGACAGTACCGACGCAACCACCAGGTCGCCCTTGTCGACCGCTTCCGCGATGTGCGGGGGCAAGGGACCGCTGTTGCCGATACAGGACGTACAGCCGTATCCCACCGTATGGAAGCGCAGGGCTTCCAAGTCTTCCAGTAGGTTGGCGCGTTTGAGGTACTCGGTGACGACTTTGGAACCAGGCGCCAAGCTCGTCTTCACCCACGACTTCGACCGCAATCCGCGCGCCACGGCTTTGCGGGCGACCAGCCCCGCGCCCACCATCACGGCGGGATTGGAGGTGTTCGTACAGCTGGTGATCGCCGCAATGACGATGCTGCCGTCGCCCAGCAGGTATTCTTTGTTTTTGGATTTGATCCGCACCGTGCGGATGTCTTCGCGTTCGACGGATACGTGGGTGTTGCGTTCTAGCTGTTCATAGATGAACGTCGACCCCGAACCGCCTTCGGCCAGCCAGGCAGACTCCTGCCGGTCCCGCACGGGCACATAAGTCCGGTTGTATTCCTCTTCAATCAGCTCCGAAAACTTGGGGGCCAAATCTTTGACTAATATTTTATCCTGGGGGCGCTTAGGACCCGACAAGGTAGGTTCCAGCGTGTCAAGGCTAAGTTCGACGACGTCGGTGTATTCAATCTCTTCGTTGCCGGTGCGCCACAGCAGGTTTTCTTTGCAGTATTCCTCTACGAGGCTGATCTGCTCTTCCGACCGGTTGGTGCGCCGCATGTATTCGAGCGTCTGCCCATCCACCGGGAAGTAGGTAACCGTACAGCCAAACTCAGGCGACATGTTTGAAATCGTTGCGCGGTCGGTGACGGAAAGATGGTCGAGGGCATCGCCGAATACTTCGACGAATTTATTGACAACGCCGTAATCGCGCAGGAGCTTCGTTATGGACAGCACCATGTCGGTGGCGGTACAGCCGGCAGGGATCCTTCCGGTGAGTTTGAGCCCGATGACTTGCGGACACGTGAAATAGATCGGCTGTCCGAGCATGGCGGCCTCCGCTTCGATGCCACCGACACCCCAGCCGATTACCCCGATACCGTTGACCATCGGCGTGTGGGAGTCCGTACCCACTAAGGTGTCCGGGAACGCCCAGCCATCGCGGGCAATGACGCCTTGGGCCAGGTATTCGAGGTTGACTTGGTGGCAAATGCCCATGCCAGGCGGCACGACGGTGAAGTTGTCCATCGCGGCTTGGCCCCATTTCAGGAGTTCATACCGTTCCGCGTTGCGCTCGTATTCCATGGCTACGTTGTGCTGGTAGGCGTAGTTCGTCCCGAAGTTGTCCACCTGTACCGAGTGGTCGATAACGAGGTCGACGGGAATGGCCGGGTTTATCTTCGAGCCGTCGCCGCCTTTACGGATTACTTCGGCACGGATGGAAGCCATGTCTACTACGGCCGGCACACCTGTAAAATCCTGCATCAGCACCCGGGCGGGCTTGAACGGTATTTCCCGATCCTGACCTTTCGGATCCCAGTTTGCTAAGGTTTCGAAGTGTTCGTCCGTGACGGCGAACCCATCGTGGTTGCGCACGACGTTTTCCAATAAAATACGGATGGAGAAAGGCAGTTTCGTAATGTCTTTTCCCTTCGCTTCCAGTTCTTTGAGGGAGGCAATTTTATAGTCCATACGGTTAAATTTGTCTGTTTGTCGTTTTTATTTTAAGGCAGTTGGTTACACAATGTTAATGAACCACATGAACCCCTTCCATAGGATGTAGAGGAAAAGGGCGGTCAACACGAGGAAACCGACCAAGACGATGGCCAGGATGTCGTTTCCCCTGCCTTGGTGTTTCCCCTCATAATAAAACTCACGAAGCAAGATAATGTTTTTTTTGTTGGCTTTAAAGAAGAAATCGAAAACATTGCCGATAACGGGTATGGCGCCGATGGTCAAATCCACCAAGATAATGATCAGCATAAGCATGACCAGCTTGCGGCTGGCCCCGTTTCGCCACATGACGTAAACCAACACAAACGACACGGCAAAACCGATGATGTCGCCGAGAAACGGCACGAGGTTAATCAGGGGATCAAGGCCGAAGCGGAACTGGGTGCCGGGCACACGGAATTTGTCGTCCATGAGCCAAGACACGCGCGCGACCCATGCGTAGTCTTTTTCCAGGCGCTGGTATTTTTGCTGAACCGGATCCAAATTCATTCGTGTTTGTTCGCTAATTTAGGGAAATAAACCGAATGGTTATATGGGGTATGAATTTTAGGGCGGTACGCTAAGCGGGCTTCCCACGGCGGTTTTCAGGCGGCAGAAAAAATAATTTGCGTGTTTTAGATTTTTATCTATACCTTTGTTATTTAACAAATTATATTTAATACAATGCAAGAAGGTGTAGTAAAATTCTTCAATGAAACCAAAGGCTTCGGTTTCATCGTTCCAAACTCCGGAGAAAGCGAAATCTTTGTCCACTCATCAGGTCTTATCGACAAAATCCGTGAGAACGACAACGTTTCTTACGACGTCGAGCAAGGACGTAAAGGTCTAAATGCGGTAAATGTTAAGGTAATCTAAGATTACGTCAAATATATTTATTGTATGCAGCCGCTTCGTGTAAACGAGGCGGCTTTTTTGTGGCCGGCGGAATTCGGGTGCCTTAGCCCCGGCGTTTGCGTCAGGCGAGCAGCTCTTCGAGGATTGGCAGTGATTTGAGCTCGCCGAGGCCGTCCACGTGCAGTTGGTAAAACAGCACGATCTTGTGCAGCAGCGCGCGGCGTTCGGCGGCAGGCATGCGGAGGGTATGCGTCGACTCCATGGGCAAGCTGGCCAGCTGCGACAGGCGCGAGGCGTGGGGTTCTTCGATAAACATGGGATGGGGCGGGCGGTGCGTCCGGAATATGCCTTCGTAGAGGTCAAAGTAGGATTGGCCGGGGCGCTGGGCGGTGGGGTGAAATCCTAAAAAGCGCGTTAGCCGCATCAGGAAGTGCAGGTGAAAGCCGGCGGGCATCTCGTCCGTCACGTCCAGCCAGCTCACGGCGTGGAAAACAAAATCGAAGAGGGATTCGTCGGGGCCTTGCTGGCGCAGGCATTTGTACAATACTTCATTGAGGAAGATGGCGACCGTGCTTTTCCGGATGTCGTAGGGGATGGATAGGAAGACGGGTGCCACCCGCGCCTCGGATATGCGGTGCAGGCTTTGGTTCTCGCGGTACGAGGACACAATTTCCACTAAGTGCATGGGCCGCAGCACCGATGCACGGATTTTCGCCTTCGGTTTTAGTGCGCCGTTGACGAGATACGACTGCAATCCGAACTTTTTCGTGAAAGCTTGTACAATCAGGCTGCTGTCGCCATAATTCGTTTGCTTAAGGATGATCGCGGGTGTCTGGTGGACCATGGGCTAGGAGTCAAACAATCCGATAATTTTGGGCAGGAAAATAATGAGGCCGGTGGCTATTGCAAACAGTACGCAGAGCACCACAGCACCTGCCGCAATATCCTTGGCCTTCTTGGCCAGGGGATGGTAATCGGGTGTGGCCAAGTCGGTAAGCGCTTCCAATGCCGTGTTGAAAAGCTCGGCGCCGATGACCAGCGTGATGCAGAGCAGGATCCACAGCCACTCGTTGGCCGAAAGGGGCAAAAGTACCCCGGCGAGGATGGCAGCCACCGCTACCCCGCAGTGTATCCGGATGTGGCGCTCGGTCGTGAATGCCGTCTTCAGGCCGGCGGCCGCGTGGCCTACCGAACGCCGGAATTGCTTATCCATTGTCTTGTTCTTGCCGCTCCCTTCGGGTACGTTCGAAACTCCGCCGCTCGATCTTGCGGATCAAGCTGTAAATGATCGTCAGGAAACCCACCCCGAAAGTGATGAACCCCACGGCCATCAAGCCCTTGTATAGTACGATTTCGCGGTCCATCAGGTAGTACCCGAACGCACAAAGTGCGATGCCCAGCGACAGGTAAATTAATCCGTTTCGTAAATATTTGTTCATCTGAATTTTTTAGCAATGTAGCAAATATATTCATATCGGGTGAAATAAACGCAGGGGCGTGTTTCGTGCGGGAAATCACGTTGAAAACGCCGCTAACCCCCGAAGGGGGTGGCTTACTATTGAAGTGCTGTGCCAACGCCCCGCGCAAAAGGTGACGGCCACGAATATGTTGGCGTGTGTTTTTGTTGCGTGGCCGACAAAAATCGTGAGAAAATATCAAGAGCGCAGTTAGAAGCGATTTCCCTGCGGTTTTGTGCCGGCGTCGCGGTTTTTCAAGCGGCGGACGTCTTTTTTCTTGCGGTGGAGGTGCCCTGAGCGTGCTTGGGCATCGTTGTCCGGGAGGGTCTGCGTACCGCGCTCGCTAGGAGGTGTTTAAGTTTTTGATAATAAACTAAAAAAACTTGCTTGGTATTTTTAAATTTCGGATATTTGCAAACTCTTTGCGAAAAGACAACGAACACGTATATTAAAGAAGTACATCATGTCAAGAATTTGTGATTTAACAGGCAAGACGGCATTGAACGGATATCGGGTATCGAACTCGAACGTTAAAACCAAGCGCAAATTTTACCCGAATTTGCAGACCAAGCGCTTTTTCATCCCTGAGGAGAACCGTTGGATCACGCTGAAAGTGTCCACCTCGGCGATCAAGACGATCAACAAGAACGGCATTACCGCAGTGATCAACAAGTTTATCAAAAAAGGGTACGTATAAATCGATAGGTACTGGGCCCTGCTTGCATAGCGAGTGGCCAATTTACATATAAACACCATGGCAAAAAAAGGAAATAGGGTACAGGTTATCTTGGAGTGTACCGAACACAAGGAAAGCGGCATGCCCGGAATGTCACGCTACATTTCGACCAAGAACAAGAAAAACACGGCGGAGCGTTTGGAGTTGAAAAAGTTCAACCCTGTACTGCGCAAAGTAACCGTCCACAAGGAGATTAAGTAAGCACCATTTCGGTTTTTACCGATTTAAAATTATACCAACATGGCAAAGAAGGCAGTTGCATCACTCAAAACCGGTAAGGGCAAAGACTATACGAAAGTAATCACCGCCGTACGGTCCCCAAAAACCGGTGCCTACACGTTCAAGGAAATCATCGCGCACAACGACCAGATCAAGGAAGCTGTCGAGGTGGCTAAGCAATTAGTTATCGAAGGCGCAGAGACCGAGTAAACGACGTGATACGATCTTTAAGGAAAGCCATTTCGGAAACACCGGAAGGGCTTTTTTTGTGGATTAATAATTCGCTAACTTTGTTTGCGCCACGCGTCTAAGCTTGGCCACACTTTATCACGTATGGGACTATTCGATTTTTTCAAGAAGAAGCAACAAACACCCGAAGCTAAAGAAGCTTTGGACAAAGGCCTGGAAAAGACTAAAGAAGGTTTTCTGTCTAAGGTAACCAAGGCCATGATCGGCAAGTCGACCGTAGACGACGAGGTGCTGGACAACCTGGAGGAGGTCTTGGTGACGTCTGACGTAGGCGTGCAGACGACCCTCAAAATCATTGACCGGTTGGAAAGGCGCGTGGCCACGGACAAATACGTGGATGGCAAAGAGCTGAATGCCCTGTTGCGCGACGAGATCCAAGCCCTGCTGGCCGAGAACAACAGTTCGGACTTTGAGCACTTCGAATACGGTGACCATAAGCCTTATGTCATTATGGTGGTTGGCGTCAATGGCGTCGGCAAAACGACTACCATTGGGAAACTTGCCCACCAGCTGAAGGAAGCGGGCAACCAAGTGGTGCTCGGCGCGGCTGATACGTTCCGTGCGGCAGCGGTCGACCAGATTAAACTTTGGGGCGAGCGCGTTGGTGTACGCGTGGTTGCGCAGCCCATGGGCTCTGATCCGGCTTCCGTGGCTTACGATACGGTGAAATCGGCGGTGGCTAACGGCGACGATGTAGCCATTATCGATACAGCCGGCCGCCTGCACAATAAAGTGGCGCTGATGAACGAACTCGGTAAAATCAAGAAGGTCATGAGCCGGATTGTCCCCGATGCGCCCCACGAAATCCTGCTGGTGCTGGACGCATCCACTGGCCAGAATGCGATTGAACAGTGCAAGCAGTTTACCGAAGCTACGGATGTCAATGCACTCGCACTGACGAAGCTCGACGGTACGGCGAAGGGAGGGGTGGTCATCGGCATTTCCGATCAGTTTAAAATACCTGTCAAATACATTGGCGTAGGCGAAAAAGTAGGCGATTTGCAGCTGTTCAACAAGCAGGAATTTGTCGACTCGCTGTTCAACTAATGCGAGCGCCATACGCTAAGCAAAATACATGAAAACTAAAGAGTGGAAGGAAGCTCCCCTGGGGGCTGTAAAGAAACCAAGGGTCAACGTGGTTACGTTGGGCTGTTCAAAAAACATTCACGACAGCGAAATACTCATGGGTCAGTTGCGTGGCAACCAGATCGATGTGGTGCACGAGGCCGAGCGCATACGGGAAGACGATATTGTCGTCATCAATACCTGCGGGTTTATCGATAATGCCAAGCAGGAATCGATCGATACCATCCTCGAATACAGCGCGCTCAAGGACGCGGGTAAGGTCAACAAGGTCATCGTGACGGGGTGCCTGTCCGAGCGCTACAAGCCCGAATTGCAGACTGAGATACCGAATGTGGATGCCTACTTCGGTACCAACGACCTGCAGGACCTTCTCGGCACCTTGGGCGCCGACTACAAGTACGAGCTGGTGGGCGAGCGTATGCTAACGACGCCCTCGCACTACGCCTACTTCAAAATCGCCGAAGGCTGCAACCGGCCTTGCTCATTCTGTGCGATTCCGCTCATGCGCGGCAAGCATGTATCCAAACCTATTGACCAGCTCGTGAAGGAAGCCAAGCACTTGGCCCAGAACGGGACCAAAGAGCTTATTCTCATTGCCCAGGACCTGACGTATTACGGGCTGGATATTTACGGTAACCGCAACCTGGCCGATCTCCTTCGCCACCTCTCCGATGTAGACGGGATAGACTGGATCCGCCTGCAGTACGCTTACCCATCCGGTTTCCCGATGGATATCCTCGAGGTGATGAACGAGCGCGATAACATTTGCAAATACCTGGACATGCCCCTGCAGCACATCAGCGACGCTATGCTCAAGTCAATGCGGCGTGGTATCACCAAGCAGAAAACCATCGACCTCGTTGATGCCATTCGTGATAACGTGCCGGACATTGCTCTTCGGACGACATTGATCTGCGGCTATCCGGGCGAAACGGAACGCGACCATGAGGAAATGCAAGAGTGGGTAGCCAACACGCGTTTCGACCGATTGGGGTGTTTCACCTATTCGCATGAGGAGAATACGCATGCGCACAGCCTGGAAAATGATGTGCCTGAGGAGGTTAAGGAGGCGCGCGTCGAAGCGATTATGGAGATACAGCAAAGCATTTCCTACGATATCAACCAAACGCGGGTCGGGAATACCTATCGGGTGATGGTCGATCGGCTGGAAGGGGACTATTTTGTTGGCCGTACGGAATACGATTCGCCCGAGGTAGACAACGAAGTCCTATTGCCCGCCGCTAGCCAATATGCCAATATCGGGCGTTTCCATCAGGTTGAGATCGAACGGGCGGAAGATTTCGACTTGTATGGGAAGATTGTCAAATAATTGTTAACCATTCGTGCGCTAGGCGGCTAACCCTTAGATTTGCGGGGGACTGTCAGCCGTGGCAATGGCAGGAAAAAACAGTTAGATGAAAGCAACGTACATCGCATACAAGGATACCAAAAGCTTTTCGAAGCTGCTGCTCGATTACCTCGACCGGAAGGAAAGCGTACGCCCCTTTTTCGGGAATACGCCTGATATGGCCGGGTTTGCGGCACAGCTTGCCGAAAAGGCGGGAAAGACCGACCGTCCCTTGCTTGTCAATAGCCTGCATGCGCAGTACGGCACCTTGCTCGAACGATCTCCTGAAGTAGCCCAGGCCATTGATTCCTTGGCCGGCGAAAACACGTATACCGTTACGACAGGGCACCAACTTAACGTATTCACGGGCCCCCTTTACTTTATTTTTAAGATTGTCTCCGCGATACGCCTCGCGCGCGACCTCAAAGCTGAGTTCCCGGACAAGGATTTTGTCCCGGTATACTGGATGGCGACCGAGGATCACGATTTTGCGGAAATCAACCACACCCGCCTGTCGGGAAAGAAAATTGAGTGGGATACCCCGGCGGTGTCTGCTACGGGGCGCATGTCTACCGCCTCGATGGAAGAGGTTGTACGTACGTACCAAAACTTTCTCGGCTTGTCAGACAACTCCGAGAAGCTGTCCAAGCTCGTGGAGGAGGCCTATCTCGGGCACAGTACGCTGGCCGGCGCGACCCGCTATCTGGTCAATGGGCTTTTTGGCCAATATGGTTTAGTCATCATCGACGCCGACCAGCCCGAACTGAAGCGCGCCTTTGCGTCCATCATGACGCAGGATATCCAGCAGTCGCGCAGCTACGAAGCCATCGTGGAAACATCCGCGAAGCTAGAAGAAGCGGGGTATAAGGCGCAGGTGCAACCACGGGAGATTAATTTTTTCTACCTGACCGACAGCTACCGCGAGCGTATCGTCAAACTCGACGACGGGCGTTACGAGGTGTTGCGCAAAGGAGTTTATTTCGACGACGACCAGGCCCTGCAAGCGGCGATCGAGGCACACCCCGAGCGGTTCAGTCCCAACGTCGTGACGCGGCCGCTTTACCAGGAAGTAATCCTGCCGAATTTGGCCTATATCGGCGGCGGTGCCGAGATGGCCTATTGGTTGCAACTCAAAACTGCATTCGACCAGTACGGCGTACTGTTTCCCATTTTGGTGCCACGCAATTCGGCTATTGTCACCGACGATTCTTTTTCCGTGAAGATCCTGCGCCTGGATCTCACCTTCCGGAGTATATTCAAGGGCACGGAGGAACTGAAAAACGAGTATGTCCGGAGGCAAACCAAGCACCGGCTCAACCTCAAGGATGAATGGATGGAGTTTAACGCCATCTTTGCCAAGCTAAAACTCCGCGCACACAAGATCGACCCTACCCTCGGGCCGAGCACTGATGCGGTTAAAGCGCGTTTGAAAAAGGCAATCAACAATTTGGAGAAGAAGCTCCTCAAGGCCGATAAGCACAACCACGAGGATGCGCTGATCCACATCGAACGCATTAAAAACCACCTTTTCCCGGGCGGGGAGCTTCAGGAGCGTTCAGAAAACTTCGGCCTGCTCTATGTCAAGCATGGCGATGCACTGGTGGAGGAACTGCTCACGCATTTCAAGCCGCTCGAGTTCCAATTTTCCATTATTTATTGACGAATACGGGAGTGGCGGGTAAATCCTGTTATTTTACCTAAATAGTAATCAATTTTGCCAAGCCGTACGCAATTCGGCTGAAACCCTTATTTTTATCAACTCAATATACAGAGTTGACCCCAAAATTCATGCAAAAGATGATCAAAGCACGCTACGTTTTACCGGTTTTGACCGCCCTCTTCTGGAGTTGCCAGGACGACGGAAATATGGCCGACGCCCCGGCTCCTTATGGCCCGCTGCCTTCCGAGGCCCAGCTTAATTGGCACGAAATGGAGATGTATTGTTTAATCCATTTCACGCCGACGACCTTTCAGAACAAGGAGTGGGGCTTTGGCGATGCGCCAGCGGAGATTTTTAATCCGCTCAATTTTGATGCCGACCAGATTGCCGCGGCGGCAAAGGACGCGGGCTTTAACGGGCTGATCTCGGTGGCCAAACACCACGACGGTTTCTGCTTGTGGCCCACGGCGACGACGGAATACAGCATTGCGAATACGCCTTGGCGCGATGGCAAAGGAGATATGGTGAAGGAGTTTGAGGAAGCCACCCGGCGCCACGGTATGCAGTTTGGCATATACGTGTCTGCATGGGACCGCAATCACCCCGAATACGGAAATGAGAAATACGCCGATGCCTACCGTGAGCAGCTTCGCGAGCTTTACGAAGGCTATGGCGAGCTGTTTACCAGTTGGCATGATGGCGCCAATGGGGGGGATGGCTACTATGGCGGAGCCAACGAGATGCGCCAGATCGACCGCACCACGTATTACGAATGGGAAGAAAAAACCTGGGCACTGACCCGCGAAATGCAACCGACCGCCGTTATTTTCAGCGATGTCGGGTTGGACACCCGCTGGGTGGGCAACGAAAGAGGCATAGCACCGGAAACCTCCTGGGCAACGTTCACGCCAGTGGGTCCGGACGGTGGCAAGGCAGCGCCTGGGTATGTGGATGACACGTTTTTAGGCACAGGACAGCGCGATGGCAAGTTTTGGATACCTGCCGAGTGCGACGTGCCTCATCGGCCAGGCTGGTTTTACCACCCCGAGCAGGACGACCAAGTCAAATCGCCGGATGAATTATTCGACCTCTATCTGAAGAGCGTCGGGCGTGGTGCGGCATTCAATCTGGGGCTTGCACCTAACTTGGACGGCCTGTTGCATCCTAATGATGTCGCTTCGTTGAAGGGATTCGGCGATAAGGTAGCCCAGACCTTCGCTGTCAACTATGCGAACAATGCCAGCATGACGGCCTCCAACGTACGTAACGGCCGTGAGCGACCCTATGGCCCCGCCAACCTGCTGGACGATGATCGCTACAGCTATTGGGCTACGGACGATGACGTGACGGAGCCCGAGCTCGTGATTGAGCTGGACGGCGAGCAGACGTTTGATTTAATCCGCTTGCGCGAAAATATTAAGCTGGGCCAACGGCTTGACAGTGTATGGGTCGACGTGTGGGAGGACGAAACCTGGCAGCCGCTAGCCATGGCCACGAGCATCGGATCAAGCCGAATTATTCCCCTGGACGAGCTCGTGACAACGACGCAACTGCGCCTGCGGCTATTCGCCCCGGTAGCACCGGCACTGAGCGATTTCGGCTTGTTCCGCGAGGCTGATGTTGGTTTTTCGGCCACTCAGCAGGACCGTCAAGGAATCGACCGCTCGTATTGGACGATTACCGAGGGCGGTTTCGACGGGGGCAACCCCGCCTTGGCCGTCGATGGCGATCCGAGCACATTTTGGTTGGCGACGGCCTCGGCCTTGCCGCAGCATGCGGTCATCGACCTGGGTCGGCAACATGCACTGACCGGCGTCAGCTACCTGCCACGCCAAGATGGTAATAGCACAGGACTGGTCAGCCGGTATGCGGTGGAGGTAAGCGACGATGGCAGCAATTGGCAGGAGGTTTCAGCAGGCGAATTTTCCAATATTGTTAACAATCCGATTGCCCAATACGTGGAATTTGGCCGTGCGGTGGAAGCCCGCTACTTACGTTTTTCGGTCGTGGCGGTCGCTAATGCGTCCGGCGAACGCGTGTCCGTTGCCATTGCCGAATTCAACATATACGCCGACTGATTTGCGGCTTTTTCTCCGGTACTGCCGATAAAATGTTAGTTTTACCCATTGCATGCTCCGCACAACGGGGCATGCATGTTTTTGCCCGCATTTGGTTGCGGCAGCATAGCGGATGGATCCTAAAACACACATGCGATGTTACCGAGAACATTAATATCCTGCCTTCTGCTGGCGTGGTCGATGGCCGCAAACAGCCAGCTCAATCCCCTTAAACTGATTTCACCGGCTCAAGACAGCTTAGTTGTAACGGGCTCACTCACCTACTTGCGGGGTATTGGCGACCCGTCGGCGACGCTCTGGCTAGACGGCGAGGAGGTTACCATCTACGGAACAGGTGCCTTTGCCGCGGCCATCCGGCTGGAAGAAGGACCTAATGAATCCCTGCTAACCTATACGAAAGGGAAAGATACGCTGCATCGCCGCCTGGTGTTTGAATACCAGCGGCCTGCGCCCCCGCAGCCCACGGAAGGTTTTGCCATCGATTACGCCAAGGTGCTGCCCGGAGGCAATCTGTGGGTGCGGCCGGGTGATGCGCTGCAGGTAGAGATGAAGGCGACACCGGGAATGCGCGCTTCGTTTATGGGTGTACCCATGGCGGAGCTGGATACGGCGATGGCGGGCGTCGCGGGCATTTACCGAGGCGAGTATTTCGTCAAGGAAACCGACGGATTGGAGGATACCCCTATCCGTTTCGAACTGCATAACGAGGCTGCCGGCAAGACCATCGCCGTCCAAAGCCAGGAGAAAGTGCGCGTGCTGGCACAGCCTCATGCGTTGATTGGCGTAACAACCGGTGAAAATATCCAGCTATCCTACGGGCTGGGGACCGATCGGCTCGGCGGTGCCAAAATGGGCGCGCTGGATGCCGGTGTCAAAGTGGAAATTACCGGGCGTGTCGCCGACATGTACCGCGTCCGCCTGTCAAGCATCCGTCAGGCCTATATTCCTGTGGGCAACGTGCAGATTCTGCCGGGCGTACATTTCCGTCCGAGTTCCTTGGTGGGCAGTTGGTCGGTCAGTCCGGGCGACGGCCATGACGCAGTTCGCTTGCGTCTCGATGACCGGCTGCCGTACACCAGCGTGATGCGCAGCCACGAACGCCTCATTGTCGTCGATGTTTACGGCGCCGTATCCAACACCAACTGGATTACGCAAAAAAGCAACCTGCAGGCTATCCAGAATGTGTGGTACGAACAGGTCGAGAAGGACATGTTCCGGGTGTTTATCGAGTTGAAAAGCGACGTGTTCTGGGGTTATGGTATTGGGTATGAGGGCAACTTATTGGTCATCAAAGTAAAGCCGCAGCCTGCGCGTCTGGCGCTGAACGGGATGACCATTGTCGTGGACGCGGGCCACGGCGGCACCAACCGGGGCGCAGTGAGCATGACCGGCGTGCTGGAGAAAGACCTCAACCTGGCGATGGCACTCAAGCTTCGCCGTGCCTTGGAGCGTGAAGGGGCGAATGTCGTTATGACGCGCGAAACCGACCGTGGCGTCAACAACGCCTACCGTGTGCGCTGGGCCAAGGAACAGAATCCTGATTTGCTGATCAGCATTCACTGCAATGCCTCCGCGAACCCATTGGCACAGGGCGGCTCCACGTTTTATAAGCACCACGCGCTACGCGCTCCCTCGCAGTATATTTACGAAGAAATGCTGACCCTGGGTCTCGCCGACTACGGGAATGTGGGTGGTTTCAATTTCATGCTCAACGCGCCCACGGAATTCCCATCCGTGCTGGTAGAGGTTGCGTTCATGTCCAATCCAGCCGACGAGGAGAAACTGGTCGACCCGGCTTTTCGATCGGATTTGGCCGAAAGCGTTGTCCGGGGGTTGAAGAATTACCTGAAAGCCATAAAGCACCAAGGCCGTCCCCATTCATAGGCGGAGGACATCGGTAGACTGGCTCCAAGGGGGGAAGCCTTTTCCGAAGCAGGCCAAGTGCTGTGGCTCGCACCCAACTTCGAAAAAGGCTGGGCGATTATGATCCCGTCAATGTCGCCAAGAAGGCCACTACATCCCGAATCTCGCGGGACGACAAGACACCTTTCATGTCCGTCATGCTGGACGGCGATAACGTTTTTTCCTGAATGCGGGTATGTGCAATAGTTTCGTCCACGCCACCCTTGCGCAGGCGCACGCCGCGGTCGTCTTCGCCCTGGAAAATGCCCGAGATGGTTTCCCCGTCCTCAAGCGTCAGGATCACGATGCCATAGCCCGGCGCGATGCGCTTTCCGGGGTCGATCAAGGCTTCCAGCAGTTCCTCGCGATCTAACGCATTGGCAATGTTATCCAGCCCCGGTCCAGCATTGCCTCCTTGGTTGTTATACCCGTGGCAACGGATGCATTGGGCTTGTTGGTTTTGCAGGAAAACAGCACGGCCTCGCCAGGCATTGCCTCCGTATAAGGTGTTGTAGTACTCGGCATTTAGCCCTTCGGGGCTCAGTTGTCGAACGATCGTAGCATAGCGCGTAGCCAGCGGTTCCGAACGCGTGCTATCGATGGCCTCCCGTAGCTCGAGGTAGGTGGCAGGGCTTACCTGCCCGCGCTCCATCCGGTCAAGCAGTCGGGTAAATACGCTTTCGGAATGCTGCAGCGGCACCTTCCCTAAGGTCATGATTGCCGCCTGCTGCTCCTCCTCCGTTTTCGTGTCGATGACGTCTGCCAGTAACGCGGCCATCGTCTCCGGGGCGATGTTCATGTTGGCCAGCAAGTCAAGGCCCGTCACGCGAACCGACTTCTCCGCATCGGCGAGGGCCAGCTTGATGGCGTGGCCTTGTTGCGGCACATTCAGTTGCACCAGGGTGCGCAGGGCAGCCGTGCGCATGTCAGGGGCGGCATCCGCTTCCATCCGGGCCAGCAAGACATCAACAGCCGCGTCGATGCCAATGTTTCCAATGGCTTTAGCCGCACTTAGCCGCACGGGCAGCTCATTGTCGAGCAACAGGTCGGTGTAAAACTGGCTTGTGTTCGCCCGCAGCGTGTTCGCATCGCGTTCGATGGGACCATGGTAACGGCCGTCTACGCGGTTGAGCACCGAGGGTGACGCAAATGTGCCCAATGCGTCCGATGCTTCACTGCGCATGGCTACGGGATGGCTTGTCTGTTGTGTATATTGCACCAGGGCTTCCATGTTTTCGGGATTGCCTACGCGCAGGTTGGCGTTGATCGCACGGCGGATGAGCGCCTCGTTGGTAAACGAAGTACGGTTTAGCACGTCTGCCAGTGCGGGCAAAGCGTCTTCAATCGACAAGTCGTCGTTGATGGCCCGCGCAGCCTCCGTGACGATAAATTCATCTTCATCATTCAAAAACTGTGCTACGCCAGCGTGGGAAAGGTGGCGCAAGGCGACGACGGCGGCAATGCGCAACGCGCGCGACGAATGCGTCGATAAGGCAACGATCGGATCGGCTTGCCCGATGCGTGCCAAGGCTAATGCGCCCGCATGGCGCAGGTAGGCATCCTTGTCGTCGTTGGCTTCCAGCATCGCAATAAGGGGTTGA
Organism: uncultured Sphingobacteriaceae bacterium; assembly: GCA_964444885.1. Lineage (GTDB taxonomy): Bacteria > Bacteroidota > Bacteroidia > Sphingobacteriales > Sphingobacteriaceae > CAYRGQ01. The sequence goes on from CAYUIZ010000004.1 coordinate 29,559, forward strand.
ATAGCTGCTTCGTGACCGACGCGTCCGAGCGCCTCAGCAGCGAAAAAACGCACCCGCGACTGCGCATCGGCCAGCAAAGGAATTAGCGCGCTGCCCGCATCAGCATAGCGGATGTCTCCTAGCCACTTGGCTGCTTGGGCGCGGATTTCCTCATCGGTGTCGCGGAGCAGGGGCAGGAGCAGTTCCGCGTGTGATGCGGTGGACCGCGCCATTTGGCTGATGCCCCATATGCCGTGTACGCGCGCGAGTTGCGACTCGGTTTGCTGGATCGCTTCTTCGAAAACAGCAACCCCGTCCTTGCCACGAGTTGCCAGCGCAAACTGTGCCTTTTGCCGCACGCGCATATCATCATGCCGCAGGAGGGAAGCGAGTTCCGCATCTTTCTTTTTGCTGAAGTCTTGGGGCAGCAGGTTTTTTACTTCCTCGCGGATGGCTGTGGTAGCCTGTGTCTCGTCATCCAGTTTCCAGATTCGTCCGTATTCGCGCGTGCCCCAGCCGTCTATCCAGTCGGCAACGTACAAGGCACCATCCGGCCCGATATCCAGTGCCGTGGCCAAGATGCCGCCGAGGATCTTACCGTGGTCGCCCAGCTTGAAAGAGGCGCCGTCCGCTTCGAGTTTAAAATGGTGGACGCCGGAGCTGGAGGGCGTGCCGTAAAATTCGGCAATGAAAAAGCTGTTGTGAAACTTGGGGCCGAGCGCCGTACCGGGGTTATAGGCCATGCCAGCGGGACCGCCCACATAGTTGGTGATGCAGGGCGTGATGTATGCGGCTTGGCCTTCGAACCGTGGCAAATGCATATTTTCGGCCATCCAAACGTTGTATCCGTTATTCTTAGGGTCACGATATTTTCCAAACTGCCAGTTGGTCCGCCAGCCGGCGTCCGAGCCGTTGACCACGTAGACCAGGCGTTCACGTTCGCCCGCATGGTCGCCATCATTGTCTACGCTGATGATGTTGGCGTATTCGTCGAAAACAAACTGGTGCGTGTTACGCAGGCCGTGGGCAAAGATTTCAAAATCCGACCCGTCGGGATTGGAGCGCGCGATGACGCCCGAGTTGGGGTGTTCCCATTGGGTGCCGTCAGGGGCAGTGACATTGGCGCCGATGTCACCGATTTGCCAATATAGGCGTCCGTCAGGTCCCATCTTCACGCCGGACATGCCGTGCCCGCTGAAACCGATGTGTACGCCATAGCCGTGTGAAATCGACTTCTTTTTGTCCGGAATACCATCGCCATCAGTATCCGTGAGGTGCCACAGGTCGGGGGCCACGTTCAGGTAGAGGTCGTCGCCGTCGGCAAAGATGCCTGCGGTCACGTCGGTAATTTCCTCATGGAAATCGTGTACGATCAGTTGGGACCGGTCCGCAATCCCGTCGCCCGATATGTCCTCGACGCGGTAGACACGTTCTTTTTGGACGGTCAGGTCGCGCCAGTCGTGTGAGCCGTCCCCGTTAAGGTCGGCCAGCCAGGTGTTACGGAGGCTGTTTTCAGGCGAAAGCTCCTCGCGCAGGAAGGCACGCCGGTCTTCGACGGTTTGGAAAGCAATGGAGGGGATTTCCCAGTCGCGGTGCCCACGGATGTCGAACTCCGAGTTTTTCTGGCGCTCGGTGGTCGTGTAGAAAAGCCGTCCGTGATCGTCGATGTCCATGGCCACGGGCGAAATAATCAGGGAGTCCATGGCCCACAGGCTCAGGCTCAGGGTACCGTCTACCTCGGCTTGGACGGTGGACTCGATATCCTTGGCGATGCGTGCGCTCTCCGCCGGATCAAACTCCGTGGCGGGTGGCAAATTGTTTGCGGCTTTGTTTTTACAGGCAAAAGCAATTGCCAGTAGACCAGCTGCAAGGGCTAATTTTCTCATCAGGTGTGGCTTCTTGTTATTGGATGGGCTAATATAGCAATGGTTTTGAATAATTTTTAACGCAATGCTGTTTTCGTTTTAATCGTTTGCGGGTTATGCTGTCTGTAAGATCAGGTTGATGAAAATAAACTTCAAATAACGATAAAACCAGCAATGCATGCCTGTTTGCTGCTTTTTCGGCGTGATATTCGGTCTTTCATTCGTTCATTTGTGAATGTTCTTTAAAAAAACATGCACAAACATGCAGGATTTTAAAATATTTGTTTTATCATTGTTTAACCAATTGAGGAACGAATACCTAATTGCATACAGCGCGGTAGGGCGGACGTGGGCCGAGAAGTTGCATGCGTTACGGCTTTTTTTCTTAGTTAGCGATGTATGGCTTAACCAAAACACGATGAGTAAACCCCTGTTTTTTCTGAGTTTTTTCTTTCTGTTCGCATGTGGCCAAGCCGCGAATACAGGCAACAACGAGGATGCTGCGGTGGCCGACGCGGGAATTGTTCCCGGCGCCGACCGTTTAGACCTGTATCTGCCTTTGCTGGAAGGGAAGACGGTGGGGCTGATGGGCAACCAAACGTCGGTAGTGGGTGATGAACATCTGGTGGATGTGCTTTTGGAACGCGGCGTCGACCTGAAGTTTGCCTTTGCACCCGAACATGGGTTTCGTGGCAATATCGAGCGGGGAGAATCCGTGAGTAACGAGGTGGACGAAAAGACCGGCTTGCCGTTGTATACCTTGTACGGCCGCAATGATAAGGCCGATTCAATCGTTGCGTCTGTCGACGTTATGATTTTTGATCTGCAAGACGTGGGAGCGCGCTTTTATACGTATATCACGTCCATGCACCGGGTGATGCAGCTTTGCGCCAACCACGGCAAGACGTTAATCGTGTTGGATCGCCCCAATCCGAACGGGGATCAAATCGATGGCCCCGTGCGCAAAGACGATACGTTCAAATCGAATGTGAGCTATCACAAGATTGCGATGATCCACGGGTTGACCGTGGGTGAATTGGCGCACATGATCAATGGCGAAGGCTGGCTTGACGGCGGCGCGCAGTGCGCGTTGGAGGTTATCCCCGTTGCCAATTACGACCATAGCATGCCGTATGAATTGCCCGTTATACCGTCGCCGAGCCTCCCTAATCACTTGTCGGTGCGGTTATATATGTCCCTGTGCTTGTTTGAGGGAACGGATGTAAGCGTGGGCCGGGGTACAGACTGGCCTTTCCAAGTCGTGGGGTATCCCCATCCGGATCTCGGTGAGTTCACGTTCACGCCCGGCGTTCGGGATGGGATGGCTTTGCATGTCGAGGGGCAGGGACAACTCAATTACGGTGTCGACCTACGGGACCTGGATCCCAATGAACAGACTTTCACGCTGAAATATATCCTGGATTTCTATCATAACATGCCCGAGGGGGAAGAGTTCTTCACCCGCGCGGATTTTTTCGACAAGCTGGCCGGCACGGACGAACTGCGCAAGCAGATCATCGCTGGACTCACCGAGGAAGAGATACGGGCGTCCTGGGCAGACGACCTGCAGGCCTATAAGGCCATGCGGGGGAAATATTTGCTGTATCCGGAATAGCCGCTAAAGACACAATTATTATCTATTATGTATTTCCAAACCAATCAAATCTATTTGACATGAGAAGACTAGTACAACATGTGTTTATGGTCGTTTTCTCTATTTGCATCGTCCAACTTAGTTTCGGGGCGATGGAAGCAGCGGCCACAACACAACAGACCATCCAAGGAAGGGTGACCGACGCCGAGGGTGCTCCGTTATCAGGTGCGAGCGTGTCGGTTGTCGGGACGGCTGTTGCATCGATGACAGATGAAAACGGCAATTATACGATACAAGCGGCGCAGGGTTCGGTTTTGCGGATCAGCATGCTTGGTTTTCTGCCACAAGAGATTCGTGTAGACGGGACGCAGTTGAACGTTTCCTTGACCGCTGGCGACGTTAACCTAGAAGAGGTCGTGGTGGTCGGCTACGGCGTTCAGAAAAAGGCACATTTGACAGGGGCGGTCTCTTCCGTCAATGCGGACGAAGTGTTTAATAGCCGGCCGATCCCCGATGCGGGCCGCGGCCTCCAAGGCGTGATCCCAGGATTATCCATCGCGATACCGAGTGGGGAAGTCGGCTCTGATCCCTTGATACGGATTCGTGGCCAAATCGGGTCGATTGCGGGGTCTGCAGAACCCTTGATCTTGGTTGATAACGTCGAGATTCCCAGCATCCAGATGATTAACCCGAACGACATTGAAACGGTGACCGTATTGAAAGACGCGTCAGCCGCCGCCATTTACGGTGCCAAAGCGGCTTTCGGTGTCTTATTGATTACTACGAAAAAAGGGGCGAGCATCGAAACCGACAACATTACTTATTCGACCAATTTTGCTTGGCAAGCGCCATCTAGGCCATTCGATATTGCAGGCATAGACGGGTTGGAGTACACGTTGGAGGCACATGAAAACATGAAGCAGCCAGGGCCGGCCGGTGGATTCTGGCGGGTCAGTCGCGAAAGCTTTGAACGGATCAAGCAATGGCAAGCGGAGTATGGTGACGTTGTCGGCCCGTACGATCCGGTGGTATTTAACCGGGATTGGTATTTTGACGGCAATGACAAATTCGGCCTGCGCCTTTACGACCCCGCGGGCGTGATGGTAAAGGATAGGGCTTTTTCGCAAATACACAATCTTAGTCTAGCTGGCAGGCGAGGCAACACCAACTATAACCTCAGCGCGGGTTTTACCGGGCAAGAGGGGATGATGCGGCCCGCACCACATGACGATTTTAGACGGTTTACATCGAGTCTGAGCGTGTCGACGAGGGTAACGGACTTTCTTTCCGTTCGCGGTACGGCCATGTATTCGGACGCAACGAAGCGTTATCCGTTTTCGGCAACCGGCTTTGGCGCGGATCCTTGGCTGTATCTCTACCGGTGGAGCCGGTTGTTTCCCACAGGTGTGCAAGAACTGGGCGAACGAATTCGTGACCCCTATACCGACACGCAAGATGCCCATACCGCATACGACCAAAATCGTTTTACTAATTTGAGCATAGGCACGACGGTCGACTTCACCAGCAATTGGGATTTGCAAGCCGATTACACGTTCTCCAGCCGGTTTAACTCTGACCGGTGGTCGTTGCCTACGTTTGAGGGCGGCTTGCATTGGTACGCGCCGGTAGCATGGCTAGACGAAGCGGGCAACCGGGTATATGTAGACGAGCAAGGTAACATTACCGAGTCGGGTGGCGTGCCGGGCTATCGTTTCCCGATGACGGAATATGTGGGCAGCGACCAAAGCTATTACCACCAGGCTTCGCTGGGTTCAGCCAGGCATACGGTCAACGCCTTTTCAACATATAGTTTGAACTTGGACGACAAGCATGATATCAAATTAATGGTCGGTACCAACATTGTTGCTTATCGGTGGAACAACCACTGGTCGAGACGAGGGGATCTGATAAACCGGGATAACCCGCAATTTGGGTTTACGGTCGGTACGCCCACCGTGGGTGGCGACGCGTACTGGGATTCGCAAGCCGGTTTCTTCGGACGGGCGAATTACTCCTTTATGGATAAGTACTTGCTCGAAGCCAGCCTGCGCTACGACGGAACGTCGATATTCCCTCAACACCTGAGGTGGCAGTGGTATCCGTCGATATCAGGTGGCTGGGTGGTTTCCCAGGAGCAATTTATGCAGTCGCTCAATCCGGTGCTGAGTTTTGCCAAGCTCCGGGCATCTTGGGGTAGCATTGGCGACCAATCCGTGCCAAACAACCTGTATATCCCACGCATGGGTTTCTCGCAAAATAACTGGCTGGCGCCCAATGGTGATCGCTACTTCCAGCTAGGAACCCCGCCGCCTGTTTCGGCGAATATTTCCTGGCAGCGTATCGAGCACCTTAATCTAGGAGCCGACTTCCGCTTCTTCAACAATCGTTTAGGCCTTGTGGCCGAATGGTTCCAGCGCGACACGCGAGACATGATCATCCCCGGGGATGCTTTGCCAGCTACATTTGGCGCTAGTGCTCCACAAGGCAACTTCGGAAACCTGAGGACCCGTGGCTGGGAATTGGCTGCTGACTACAGCCACATATTTGACAACGGCCTCCGTATTACGGCCAACGCGAATATCTCGGATGCGGTCACCACCATTACTAAAGGCGCTGACTACCAGTTGCCTTGGGAAAACCGAAGCTTGGGCAATCAGTTTGCTACAGGCAGAAGGTATGGAGACGTATATGGCTACGTCACCGATCGCTTATTCCAAAAAGACGATTTTGTTTATGATGCGAACGGGGATTTCGTCCAAACAACAATCATATTCGATGGTGTAGCTAAGCAAACGAATGTGTTGGCCGGCGACAACCCGGTATACCAGACTTATTTTGAAGATGGCAACCAAGTGATGCTCATCAGCCCAGGCGACGTGAAGTTTGTGGACGTGGATGGCGATGGATATATCACCCCCGGCACCAATACGTTTGGCAATCCGGGCGACCAAGTGGTCATCGGCAACACGACGCCGAGATATCAATATGGATTCCGTTTAGGAGCCGATTTCAAAGGGTTTGACTTGTCCGTATTTTTGCAAGGCGTGGGGCAGCGCGCGATATGGGGCAACGGCCAGCTGGCCATCCCCGGATACCACGTGCGCGATGGTGCGATGCCACAGACCTTTGCTGGTGATTTCTGGAAAGAGGACCGTACCGATGCCTTCTACCCACGGGCTTGGCATTTAGGCGGTGTGAATTCGGGCTTTGTGATGCGCCCTCAATCCCGTTACATGTTGGATATGTCTTACCTGCGTGTGAAGAACATCACGCTGGGCTATACCTTGCCACAGCACCTGCTGAATAGGGTGAAGCTGTCCAATACGCGGATTTTCCTGTCGTTGGAAAATATCCTCACGTTTGACAACCTGCGCGGACTGCCGATCGATCCCGAAGCAATCAGCGGCTACTCCATGCTGCAAGGCGGCGGCAACTACAACCTCGGGCGGACGGGTACGTCGAACCCGACGTTTAGCTCCGCATCCGTGGGTATTCAAATTGGTCTTTAACGTAAAAACGAAAGAAAAATGAAAACCAACTATATCATAATCATAGCCCTGATCGCCACCTTGATGACGAGTTGCGAGAAGTTTTTGGAGCGACCACCATTGACGGCATTGACGGACGAAACAGCTTGGGTGAACGAAGACAACGTTCGGATGTATGCCAACAAGTACTATACCGAGTTTTTTGTTGGCTACAACACCGGATTTACCTATACGGGAGCCGCGATGATGGGTTTTACGTTTAGCGATGACGTACTGAACCTCGGCAACCAAAGCAACTTTACCCGAGCGGTGCCTAACAGTGCAATTTGGGGCATGGGCAGCGTACGATCTCTTAATATCATGATAGATCGCCTGGAAAACAACATGCAAGATGTCTTGGCACCCGATACCTACGCGCACTGGATGGGCATTGGCCGTTTTTTCCGTGCATTCCGCTATAGCCAGCTTGTGTTGCAATACGGCGACGTGCCTTATTACGACTATGTCGTAGCCGATACTGACCTGGATGCGCTCTATAAGCCTCGCACGCCGCGCAATGAAGTAATGGATGCGGTGTACGATGATTTCCGCTACGCGCTGGAAAATGTTCGGATTAATGATGGTGCCCAAAATGTCAACCGATACGTGGTAGCGGGCGTTGTATCCCGCCTGGCGCTTTTCGAGGGGACATGGCAAAAGTACTATTACAATAACACCGAGCGAGCACAGAAATTCCTGGACTTAGCGATAGAAGCAGGTAGTTTGGTGATGCAGAGCGGACGCTATGCCATCGAAACTGAATATCGGGCGCTCTTTACGTCGTATGACTTGAGTGGAAACCGGGATTGCCTGCTATATCGCCACTACGACGCTGCCACCGGCGTGAGGCACGCCATAGCGTCTAACAATAACCTGACCGAATCGCTGATATTTGGCCCCACGACGGATTTGATCAAATCCTATCTCTGCCATGATGGCGAGGTTTGGCAAAACTCAAGCGTGGACGATGCCGACAATTTCGAGGTCAGCAATCTCATGCAGACGCGCGACCCCCGATTTGAAGCAAGCTTCCACAACCGGCCGCTGCAAACCAACCGGGGATCCTTGCTGTATATCACCAAATTCCTCCCCAGGAATATCGAAAGCCTCGTAGAGGCTGGGGGTACGCTTCCTGCCGAGTTCGTAGGGGCCTCCAACATTACGGACTATCCTGTTCTGCGGTATGCCGAGGTGTTGCTCAACTGGATTGAAGCAAAAGCTGAGCGGGCCACACTGAGCGGTTCGGCCGTTACACAAGACGACTTGGACGCAACGATTAACGCCATTAGGAATCGGCCACTGGCGGACGAGGCCGTGGCTCGGGGTGTCCAAAAAACGGCGCCCATCATGTTAGGTGCACTCCCCAACGACCCTGCGCGGGACTCCGGGGTAAGCGCACTGTTGTGGGAAATCAGGCGGGAACGCCGAATGGAGTTTACGTTTGAGTACTCGCGCTATGCTGACCTCGAACGCTGGCACAAGCTGGAGTACATGGATACCGAGAGTAGGCCTGACTTGATGTCTGGCGCATGGGTCGACTTCCCTGCGCAGATGCCCGCACTGATCAACAACAACCTTTCTGTTGTGGGCCTTGACGGCAGCATAACGGTTTTCAATGGTTCCAATGCCCCACAGATGGTAGGCTTCTATAGAAGCACCACGAACGGGCATCGGTTGCCTTTCCTAGGTCAACTAAACGTCAATCCGTACTTGTCGCCGATAGGCCGCGTGCAAATCGATGACTATGCCGCCCGAGGTTACGAATTACAACAGACGGAAGGCTGGCCACAGCAGTAAACAGGCCAGCCCGAAAATTAGATTTAACGCAGCAAAATTCCTAAAAGATGAAAAAGACATATCAACGACCAAAATGGACTCTGTGGGTCGCCGTGTTGACGCTTGTTGCCATCTCTGCATGTAAAGATGACTACCCAACAAGCATAGACTCTCCACATCAAGTCGAGTTGGCATCGATCAAAATATTGAATGCCGGCGCCGATGGCAACACCGTTGTCACAGGCGTAGTAGACGAAAGCCAGAAACGGGTTACCTTCCCGCGCCTCGATCCGGAAACGGACTTCTCTGCGCTTCGTTTCGAGATAGAGGGGTCGGCCGGGGCAAGCCTTGAGCAAGAGGTTTATGAGGTCCCCTTTATCGAAGGCGAGTCAGAACGGACCATTGTGATCAAAGTGGTGAACGATTCGCGTTTTCGCGAGTATTTCCTGACTATCCGGTTATTGGTCCCAGTCTTTGGGGCAGATTTCGAAAAGCCAAACGTATTCGATTTCTCCAATAATTCGGCTGGCCAACCGACCTACCCAACGTTCGTGTCCCTGCTGACACGCGGATCGGGATTTGACGGCGAGCACGTACTGATCGTGACCCGGGCCGAAGGGGGATCCCACCTGTTGGCGGTCGAGGATCTGAAAAACAACCAGATTAACCCCATTCCGCTCAACATGACCGGCGTAGCGGGAGGAACCTTCCCGGTCAACTGCGGAGCACAGGTTAATGGGCATACGTACATTGCCACCCTCTCGGGCGGGCAAGTCTCGCCGTTCAAGATTTACCATTGGACGGATCCCAACGAGGCGCCAGCGGTGATCGCGGATATCAATATCGCCACCGTACCCAATGCGGGCGCACGCCACGGAGACAATATGTCCGTCAACTTGGACCAAAACGGCAACGGCTACATGTATTTTGGCGACAACGCTGCAACTTCGGTATTGCGCTTGAAAGTAACGAACTATACAACCATCACGGAGCCAACTGTTTTCGCCTCGCAGACAGGTGTTACGTTTTGCATGTCGTACACGCGGGTAGCGGGTACAGACGATTATATCTTCACGGGCTACGAAGCACCCATCATGGTGGCTAACGAGAGCGGCGTGGTGTCGTACCGGGCTGCCAATACGGCATTCCCCGTCCGGGGGTCAGATGCCCGCGTCGTGACGTTCAATGAGGAGCGTTACTTGATCATGACCACGGCTGCCCGTTCGGGCGATGACGCTACGGTGCTCTACGTTTACGATATCACTAGGGGCGACAATGTTGCCGAAGCCTTGAGTATATTTGAAGAGTCAGGCGAAAGCGCGCTGTTCTCTTACGCCCTAGGAGGGCCGACCAACGCGGCGCCATCGACGCAGACGGGATGGTACGTCACCCAAGACGAGGAAGGAAACGATGCCTCACTCATGCTGTATACCGCCACGGCAGATGCCGGATTCGTCTTGCTCGAGTTCCCGAAGAAAGAATTGGACGATTAATGTGAATTGGACTACTAGTATATGAGCAGTTATCGATTGTTTGCCGTTGCGGCCCTCTGGATCCTTATTTACGGTTGTACGAAGGAGAAGCTGGAGCCGAACGAACCCACGCCTGAACCGCCCGCAGAGACGGAACTGAACTTCCCTGACAAGGAAATGAGGGCGGTGTGGATTACGACCGCGTGGGGGCTGGATTGGCCCTTGGGCGACTACAATGCCGAAAGCCAGAAGCAACGGTACCTCAACTACCTGGACCGTTTTGAAGAACTGCATATCAATGCGATCTTCTTTCAGGTCAAAGCCATGGGGGATGCGTTTCACGATTCGGAGTACGAACCGTGGAGCGCATCCATTACCGGCACCCGCGGTACGGATCCGGGATATGATATCCTGCAATTTATGATTGACGAGGCACACAGCAGAGGCATTGAATTCCACGCTTGGATGAACCCATACCGGATCGCCACGCGGGCCAGTGCCGTTACGTCATATCCGGTTCTTCATCCATCGGTTAATCCAGATTGGGTGGTGAGCCATGAGAAGATACAGATATACAACCCCGCATTGCCTGAAGTAAGACAACGCCTAGCCGAAATCGTCAGCGATCTTATTACCCGGTATCCCGTTGATGGAATCCATTTTGACGACTATTTTTATCCAGATCCGTCTTCAGCAGGCATCATGCAGTCTGACGCGGACGACTACGCGACGTACGGCGCCGGCCACAGTACGATTGAAAGTTTCAGGCGTGATAATGTTGACAAGGCGATCGAAGCGGTGTATCAAACCATCGTCGACACCAGGCCCGAGGTAATCTTCTCCGTTTCGCCGGCGGCAAGCGGTGCGTATAACTTGAATACCCTATATGCCGATGTGGCTAAATGGTGCCGCGAGGGCTGGATGGATTTGTTGATTCCCCAATTGTATCAGGAGATTGGCAACCCCTTTAACGACTTTCAAGCCAATCTGAGTTGGTGGTCCCAGTACAGCTACGACGTGCCCATACTGGTCGGCCACGGTTTCTATCGGTTTGGTGACCCCGCTGCGCCGGCGGCTTTTCAGACATCGACCGAACTCACACGCCAGTTTGACTTGACTGACCGAAACCAAAAGGTAGTGGGCAACGCTCAGTATAGCGCACGCTATATTATGGAAAATCGCATACAGATCACTGACCGGCTGGCTCAACACTACAAGGACCTGGCAGTCATGCCTATGCTAGGCAGGGAGGTAGCACCAGCGCCCAGCACGCCACAGCAAGTGCGAATAGAGGGAAATGATGTTGTTTGGAATACTGAGGGAGATGTCAGGTCTGTTGTTTATTATTTTTCTGATTTGGAAGCGACGGGTGTCGTTTATGCGATAACGGATCAATCGAGCGTACCGATCGGCGATGCCGGTCATTACTGCGTGGCGGCGTTGAATGCGGATAACCAAGAAAGCCAACCCTCGGAAACAGTTGAAAAGAAATAGACTATGTATAAGGGCACGTGTTTTGTCGCCAGCGTATGGTTGCTGATTTTTAGCACGTTTTATGCGAATGCCCAATCGTTCCGATTCGCCCACGTCACCGACACCCACGTCGGCGGCAGTACCGGTGTCGACGATCTCCGGGCGACTGTCGCGGATATTAATGCCCAGTCCGCGCTAGACTTCGTTATTATCTCCGGCGACATTACGGAGTTCGGTTCAGATGAGGAGCTGATCCTAGCCAAGCGCGTGCTGGATAGCCTTCGCATCCCTTGGTACGTGATTCCTGGCAATCACGACACCAATTGGTCAGAAAGCGGCGGTAACTCCTTCCGGCGTATATTTGGTAGTGAAACGTTTGCCTTTCGGCACAAAGGCTACTTTTTTGTGGGAACGAACTCCGGGCCGAATATGCGCATGAGCCCGGGGCAAGTGCCGCGTGAAAACCTGGTTTGGATGGACTCCCTTTTTGCCGACAACCCAGACAAGGAGACTCCGCTAATCTACGTCAACCATTATCCGCAGGATTCCTCATTAAACAATTGGTTTGAGGCCATCGACAGGCTTAAGACGCGTAACGTACAGCTCATGCTGTGTGGCCACGGTCACCAAAATCGTGTGTTTGATTTTGAGGGGATTCCCAGCGTCATGTCGCGTTCCAACTTGCGGGCACGCGATAGCGTGGGGGCTTATAACGTGGTCACCATCGGTCAGGGAGAAGCCATATACCAGCTCCGCTATCCAGGCGTTCGCACAGACGAGCCTTGGACACGGATAGCCTTGCAGGACCACCAGTTTGCACAACGCGAACAAAATTATCATCGCCCGAGCTACCGGATTAACGAACAGTATCCGGGGTTGCGCGTCGCGTGGACGTACCAAGATGACGCGGACATCGGGACTGGCATTGCTCGTTACAAGCAAAGACTGATCACGGCCAACACGCAAGGACAAGTATTTGCCCTTCACGCGCGTACCGGCAAACCAGTATGGGTGTTTCAGACAGGAGGCAAGGTATACTCCACGCCTGACGTATGGAAACATTATGTCGTTGTGGGTTCAACGGACAACCATATTTATTGTCTCAATGCAAAAAACGGCGAACTCATTTGGGAATACCAAGCTGAAAAGGCCGTCTTGGGTTCACCACTGATCCATGATGGCATTGCCTACATCGGGGCATCCGACGGGGAATTCCGTGCATTGGACGTGCAGACCGGTCATCTGCTCTGGTCATTCGACCAGGTGAAAGGCTATGTCTCCGCTAAGCCATTGTGGTATGATGGCAAGATTTACTTTGGTTGCTGGGGCAACGGGTTCTATGCGCTCGATCCAGCTAGCGGTGCTCGGGTTTGGGAGTGGAGCAACGGCTCGTCCAATCGCATGTTGTCGCCTGCCGCGTGCTACCCGGTGGGTGCAAACGGCAGGGTGTTTATTGTTGCACCGGATCGGTACATGACCGCGCTTGACGCGCGCACCGGTGCCGAATTGTGGCGCCAGCATGTTGATACCCTGCGCGTGCGTGAATCGATGGGGTTGGCCGCAGACAGCCAATTCGTCTACGTCAAAACGATGGACGGTAACGTCTACGGAATGTCGACAACCGCGGACAGCATGGAGATTGCGTGGACTTCGGAATTGCAACTGCCTTATGAGCTGGCGCCGTCTGCCATTGCCACGAATGGGCGGAAGGTTTTCGTCCCGTCGCATTCGGGCTTGTTGTCTGCCGTCGATCGGCAAGCTGGCGATGTGGTCTGGCAATATAAAATTTCGAATGGTATGATCAATCCTATCCTGCCCCTTGGGCGGCGGCACGTTGTTGCGAGCACGATGGATGGTAAAATTGTCAAACTAAGATTCTAGGAATTATGGATAAAAGCCAACGGAAAGTACCCCGGGTTCTCAGTTATGTTTTAACTGCGCTGTTATTCGTAGCACTCGCCCACCCGGCTTTCGCCCAGCAAACGTGGATACGCATTAATCAATTGGGGTACACCACGCAGGGCCTGAAAAATGCCGTTTGGGGCAGTAAGGATGTGGAACGCTTGCGCACGTTTCATTTGGTGGACGCGGATTCCGACGAGATCGTGTTTACGGGCAAAACCGGCAAGCGTTTTGGGGCGTATGGCCCCTTTAACCACACCTATCGCTTGGATTTTTCGGCATACCAGCGTCCGGGTTCTTACTACTTGGAGGCCGAAGGCGTCCGGTCGCCCGTATTCCCCATCGGTGACAACGTCTACGACGGCGCGGCGGATTTCGCGTTGCGGTATATGCGTCAGCAACGTACGCTGTTCAACCCGTTCTTGCAGGACAGTTGCCATACACACGATGGGTTTACCTTGTATGCAGGCGGTGCGGGGTTGCCCGACAGCACGCGTATCGATGCAGGGGGGGGATGGCACGATGCGTCGGATTATTTGCAATATGCCACCACCTCGGCCAATGCAACGTTCCATATGCTGGCCGCATACCGCGATTTTCCGCATGTATTCGAAGACCACAAGCAAGCGAATGGTCTCGATGGCAAAAACGGCCTAGCCGATGTATTGGACGAGGCGAAGTGGGGACTAGACTGGTTGCTCAAAATGCACCCCGAGCCGCACTTGATGTTTAACCAGATTGCCGATGACCGCGACCATGCCAGCATGCGTATGCCCGGTGAGGATCCGTTTTATGGCAGGGGCTACGAACGGCCGGTTTACTTCATCAACGGCGAGCCCCAGCAACGCGGCCAATTCATGAACAATACCACCGGCACAAGTTCGACAGCGGCCAAGTTCACGAGTGCGTTCAACTTAGGCAGTAGGCTATTCAGCGATATTGACGGCGACTATGCCTCTTTGTTGCGCGAGAAAGCGATCACCGCTTATGCCTATGCGCATATCAAGCCTGGCGTCACGCAGACCGTTTCCGTCAAATCGCCCTATATCTACGCCGAGGAAAACTGGGTGGATGATATGGAGCTGGCGGCCGCCACGCAGTTGCTCGTGACAGGGGATCCGAAGTATGCGCGCGACGCGATGGCTTACGCGCTGCAGGAAAAAACGACGCCTTGGTTTAGGAATGACACCGCGGCGCACTACCAGTGGTACCCTTTCATTAATCTCGGCCATTACGAATTGGCAAAGCAACTGGACGGCCGGGACCGTCGCCGGCTGGAGTCGTATTACAAGAAAGGCATACAGCAGGTGTGGGCGCGCGCCAAGAATAACGCATTCCATCGCGGTGTGCCCTTCATCTGGTGCAGCAATAACCTGACGGTGGCCTTTGCCATACAATGCATCTGGTACCGCGAGTTGACCGGCGACGACCGCTTCGACGAATTGGAACAAGCGAACGTCGACTGGTTGTTCGGCTGTAACCCGTGGGGAACCAGCATGGTCTATGGATTGCCTTCCTGGGGCGATACGCCGGTGGACCCGCATTCGGCGTTCACGCACTTGATGGATTATCCCATCGATGGCGGTTTGGTGGACGGGCCGGTATACAGTACGATTTTCAACAGCTTGATCGGTATTTATTTACACAATGAGGATAGCTATGCGGATTTCCAAAGTGATTTGGCCGTTTACCACGACGACTTTGGCGACTACAGCACCAACGAACCTACCATGGACGGAACGGCTTCGCTGATTTACCTGCTGGCGGCCAAGGAAGCAGAGTCGAAGGAGGGGACTCCTGCAAAAAAGTAGTGCGGGATGCGTTTGGCGCTGTCGTGCGAGGCGATAGCAGCCGGCGTGAGGTCGCGTTGGTATTTACCGCCGATGAATTTATGGACGGTGCGGCGTTTATCCTCAACACCCTGAGGGAGCATGGCGTGCCTGGATCGTTCTTTTTGACAGGAAATAGTTTTGAGCAGGACGGGGCCGAATCGATCGTGACCCGCATCGTCAACGAGGGACACTACCTCGGACCGCATTCCGATGCACACTTGTTGTATTGCGATTGGGGAAACCGGGATAGCCTGCTGGTATCGCAGGAGGTCTTCCAGGCGGACCTGGAAGCCAACTACGAACGCATGCGTCCGTGGGGCATTACGATGCAGGACGCACCCTATTATATTCCGCCCTATGAGTGGTACAACCGGCAGGTGGTGGAATGGTCGGCCGGAATGGGGCTGGAGCTGGTGAATTTCACGCCCGGTTTGCGAACGCCTGCCGATTATACGTATCCCGAGATGGGCGAGCGATATTGGGATAGTCAGCGTATCTACGAGTCTGTATTGGACTACGAGAAGGCGTCGCCGACAGGCATCAACGGGTATGTCATCCTGGTCCATCTGGGTACGGACCCTAGGCGAACCGACAAGTTTTATTACAAATTGCCCATGCTTTTGAACGAAATGAAGGCAAAAAGATATAGTTTTGAGCGAATTGATAAGTTAGTACAATAGTCATCATTCGCCATCCGTTTTATAAAGGGTGAAACCGCCATGTTTGGCCGATAGCAACAGAGAAAATGAATACCACAGAGAAAGAATCGAACTATCAGGATCTGGACAAAATGTCAGTGGGTGAGATCCTTACCAACATCAATAAGGAAGACCAGTCGGTAGCTGCCTCCGTGCAGCGGGCCATACCGCAAATCGAAAAGCTGATTCATGCCACCGTGGCATCGATGAAGGCTGGCGGACGTCTGTTTTATATTGGTGCGGGCACGAGCGGGCGCCTCGGCGTGTTGGATGCATCCGAATGCCCACCTACCTTCGGGGTGCCGTTTGACTGGATTATCGGCATCATCGCGGGCGGTGATGAGGCCATTCGCAAAGCCGTCGAATTTGCCGAGGACGATGTAGAACAAGCGTGGCAGGACCTGCGCGAATTTGGCGTGAACAGCAATGACGTACTGATCGGCATTGCCGCCTCGGGCAGCACGCCCTACGTGCAGGGCGGCCTGAAAGCGGCCAATGAAGCGGGGCTGGTGACAGGCTGCGTCGTCTGCAACGCCAATACGGCCATCGCCAAAGAAGCGAAATTCCCGGTCGAGGTGATCGTCGGTCCCGAGTTCGTGACCGGATCCACCCGTATGAAAGCCGGCACGGCCCAAAAACTCGTGCTCAACATGATCAGTACGACGGTCATGATCCAGTTGGGTCGCGTCAAAGGCAATAAGATGGTCGATATGCAATTAACCAACAACAAGCTATTCAGCCGCGGCATCCGCATCATCATGGAAGAAGCCGGATTAAGCGCGTCGGTAGCGGCCGAATTGCTCGACCGGTACGGAAGTGTGCGCAAAGCCATCGAAAATTCGCCAGTGGCCGGTCATTAACACCGGTTCTTTCTAACCCCCTTAAACGTACAATCTGCATGGCTCCGATTACCCTTTTGCTATTTCTCGTTGTTTATTTCACCGTGTTGCTTGGCGTGGCGTACTATACCTCGCGCAAAACGGCGGATAACGCAGCGTTTTTCGTGGCCAACCGCAGCGCCAAGTGGTATGTCGTCGCCTTCGGGATGATCGGCGTGGCCTTATCGGGCGTCACGTTTATCTCGGTGCCGGGAGCCGTGGGCGTCAGCGAATTCAGTTATTTCCAATTCGTGCTGGGCAATGCCGTGGGTTTTATCATCATCGCCTATGTGCTGTTGCCCTTGTATTACCGGATGCAGCTGACCTCGATTTACACCTATCTCGAGGAGCGACTCGGGCATCGCAGTTACAAAACCGGGGCAATGATTTTTCTTATCTCGCGGACGATCGGATCGGCGTTCCGGCTTTACTTGGTCGCCATCATTCTGCAGCGCTTCATCTTCGATGCTTGGAATGTGCCGTTCATCGTCACGATTGCGATGTGTTTGTTGCTGATATGGCTCTATACCAATAAGGGCGGATTAAAGACCATTATCGTCACGGATATCCTGCAAACGACTTTTTTGGTGGCTGCGGTGATTTTATCCATCTATTTCATGGCCGACAGCTTGGGGCTGGGATTGGTGGAGACGATCGAAACGGTCAAGGACAGCAGCTACTCAACGATCTTTTTCTGGGAAGACCTGCTCGGCAGCCGTATCCATTTTTGGAAACACTTTCTCGGCGGCGTCTTCGTCACGATTGCGATGACGGGGCTCGACCAAGACCTCATGCAGAAGAACCTCAGCATGAAAACCATCGGCGAGGCCCAGAAAAACATGCTGACCTTTACCGGTATTTTTGTGGTGATCAATCTCTTCTTTTTGGCTGTAGGCGCCTTGCTGTATATCTACGCCGGCCAAAACGGCATCGACGTGGCTACGCTTCCTACGCCTGATTATTTGTATCCGGAAATTGCACTCAACCACCTCGCCATCCTGCCCGGAATCATCTTCATGATGGGATTGACGGCGACTACCTTCGCCACGACAGACTCGGCGCTGACCGCACTAACCACTTCCTTCTGCGTAGACTTCCTGAATTTCAATAAAAAGAAAGACCCCAATGATCCGCGACTGATTCGCCAACGCAACTTGGTTCACCTTGGCTTTTCGGTGCTCATGCTCGTCGTCATTATGGTCTTCCGCATCATCAACGACGATTCCGTCGTGACTGCTATTTTTACAGCCGCCACCTACACCTACGGCCCCCTTCTCGGGCTGTTCGCGTTCGGTATTCTTACCAAGCGCGGTGTGCGCGACAGCTGGGTGCCTTACATTTGTCTCCTGTCGCCCGTGCTTTGCTTTATCGCGAACACCTGGTACATTGCACCGCATACGGAGTACGTCATTGGCTTTGAGTTGATTATTTACAACGGCGCACTGACGTTTCTCATGCTGTGGGTTACGGGCAATAAGCAGCTTCGTCCCGCCGTTGTCCCGCAGGTCTGATCGCAGCCGCGTCGGTCATCAAATAGCTCCGGAGCGCACCTAGGTTTACGATGCGGTGCGGCTTGGGGGGGCAACGCTGCCGATTCAAGTTAATTTATTTCCTATTTGACGGCTTTTCTTCCGTTACTTTCCTTTTTATTAATTTGGTATTTTCAAATAAATCCCCGATAATTGGACGTACAAACCAATATGTATTTTTTTTCGCCGATAAGTGTTATTTTGACGTAAATTAGACGCGACACTACCAAGTAAAACAAAATTAGTTGCCTTTTCGTGAGGCAAACTGCCAACAAAAACAAGAAAGTATTGTTTAGTATGCGTGAAAAAGGGTAATTGATCCCTTTCTCTACGTGCTTTTAAAATAGAGGGGCACAGTTAACCAGTGTTGTAACCTGATTTGCCAAGTGTATAATTGATGGAAGGGGGGCTTAGCTCGGCCGGCGTTGTGTCTATGTGTTGTTTGGATTTTTCACTAATAAAACCAATAATATGAACGTAAAACAAACACTCAAAGCGGTGTTGGGCGGGGTCGCCTTGGCGGGGTGCATGTCCGTGCACGCCTTTGCCAGCGGACTTCCTCCCCACCATCTTGGCGGTCGGGCGGGAACCGCTCTGTCCCTGGCGCCACAGCAGCAGTTGACGGTGCGTGGGCAAGTCACTTCGGCGATGGAGCCGGGTGGCCTCACCGGAGTTAGCGTATCCATAAAGGGTACGACGCGGGGCACCGGTACGGACGACAGCGGGAATTTCGCGCTGGAAAACGTGCCGGCAAACGCTACGCTAGTATTCAGCATGGTGGGTTATGCAACGCATGAGGAGGCTGTTGGCAATCGTGAAGTAATTAATGTGGAGCTATCCCAAACCATGTCAGACCTCGAAGAGGTGGTCGTCGTCGGCTATGGGGTACAGAAGAAAGTGACCAAGACGGGTTCGGTATCCCAAGTGAAGGGCGAGGACCTGAAGCAGGCACCGGTCGTCAACGTGGAAAATACGCTCGTAGGCCGTATACCTGGGGTGATGGCGCTTAACCAAGGCGGCGAGCCTGGCTACGACGGTTCGCGTATCCTGATCCGTGGCCGAAATACGCTGAATGCCGATAACGCGGGACCACTCGTGGTCATCGATGGTATTCCGGACCGTGGCGGCATGGGGCGTTTGGATGCCAATGATATCGAGAGCGTATCCATCTTGAAGGACGCCTCCGCGGCGATTTATGGCTCGCGTTCGGCAAACGGGGTAATCCTCATTACCACCAAGCGCGGTATTACCGGCGAGCCACGGATCAACTATAATTTCAACCAAGGCTTTGTGACACCCACCAAGCTTCCGGAAATGGCCGACGCGGCGCTGTACTCCCAGCTACAGAACGAAATCCTCCAGTATGGCGGCGATCCCATCCGCTGGGAGCCGGATGAGATCGAGAAATTCCGCGACGGAAGCGACCCGTGGCGCTACCCACGGTCCAACTGGATGGACGAGCTGATCAGCGACTATGGGCTGCAGAACGTTCATTCCCTGTCGCTGCGTGGCGGTACGGAAAACATTAAATACTTTGCTTCATTGGGATCGTCGTTCCAAGACGGGATTTACCGCAATAGCGCTACGAACTATAAACAACAAAATGCCCGGATTAACCTGGATGCGAAAATTGGCAGCAACTTGGATATCCGCTTGGATGCGGCAGGGCGCTTGGAAGACCGTAATTTCCCGCCACGCTCGGCCGGTTCTATCTTCCGGGCCGCGATGCGCGGTCGGCCTAATGAGGCTGCGCGCTGGCCAAACGGGTTGCCAGGTCCCGACATCGAGTACGGGGACAACCCCGTGGTGACCAGTACGAACGAAATTGGATATACCAAGCACGACCGGTGGGTGATAAACGGTACGCTCGGCGCTACCTTCCGCATTCCGGGTGTCGAAGGCCTTTCCCTTGACGGTAACTTCGGTATCGACAAAATGCTCAACTTCACCAAAAACTGGATTAAACCGTGGACGCTCTATACGTTGGACGGGTTTGACGCCAACGACGAGCCTATCCTGAGCGGGGCTGCCCGTGGGGTAGCACAGCCCGAGCTGTCCCAGAGCTTTTCACAAAATCAGGTCATCACCCTCAACGGTAGCATACGCTACGACCGTTCATTTGATGATCACAACCTGAATGTGTTCGCCGCCATCGAGCGTATCGAAGGGCTTGGCGATGACTTCAGTGGCGGCAGAAAATACTTTATGTCGTCTGCCATCGACCAGCTGTTTGCCGGCGGTGATCTCGAACGTTCGATTACCGGCTCAGGCTACGAAAATGCCCGTCTGAATTATTTTGGCCGGGTATCCTACAACTTTTCTGAAAAGTACCTGTTCGACTTCAACTGGCGGGTGGACGGATCCCAGCGCTTCCCGAAAGACAGCCGGTTTGGTTTTTTTCCCGGTGTTGGTGCGGGCTGGGTGATTTCTGCGGAAGACTTCTGGCAAGACAACGTGCCGTTGGTGAGCCACTTCAAACTGCGGGGATCGTACGGGCAGCTGGGTAGTGACCTTGTGCCTAACTTCCAGTACTTGAGTACGTTCGGATTTACACAGGGCGTCATCGTGAATGGTGCGCTGATGCGCGGCATTAACCAAGTGCGTACGCCAAACCCCAATATTAGCTGGGAGCTTTCGGAAAACTACAACTTGGGTATCGAGGTGGAGTTGGAAGACGGCAAGTGGTCCTTGGAGGCGGATTGGTTCATGAATAACCGCTCCAACATCCTGACCCAGCGGTCGGCTTCACTGCCCTTGTATGTTGGGTTCGGACTGCCCGACGAGAATATCGGAACCTCGACTAACCGGGGCGCGGAGGGCGTGGTGTCTTACCGCAATTTCTTCGGCGATTTGTTCCTGAATCTGTCGGCCAACGCCATGTATGCGCGCAACAAGCTGACGTTCTGGGACGAAACGCCCGGTGCGCCCGAGTACCAGCGCTCTACCGGCAAAACGTTTGGCGCGCCGCTGTATTACGAAGCCATCGGCATCTTCCGCGATCAGGCACACGTGGATTCGTATCCCCATATTTCGGGCGCACGCCCGGGCGATATCATTTTCCGCGACCGGAACGAAGACGGGCAGATCGATGACTTGGACCGCATCCGGTTTGATTACACGGAATTCCCCCGCTGGACCTTCGGAATTAACCTTATGGCGGAGTACAAGGATTTTGATATCACCATGCTGTTCCAGGGCGCTACCGGTGCACGGCAGTATGTGCGGACGGAATCCGGACTGATCGGAAACTTCCCCGTGGCTTTTGTTGAGGATCGCTGGACAGCAGACAACACGGATGCGTCCTGGCCACGTACCTACGACCGCGAACGGGAATACTGGACCAACCGCGGCAATACGTTCTGGTGGTGGAAAACCGATTACCTGCGGCTGAAAACCGTTGAATTCGGATATACGTTGCCACAGGAATTAACGAAGAAAGTAGGCATGTCGTCGCTGCGGCTGTTCGTCAGCGGCCAAAACCTACTTACCTTCTCTGCCGTGGATTTCTTCGATCCCGAGATTCCCGGAGGCTCTGCGCAGTATTATCCGCAGACGAAGGTGTTCAACCTGGGCTTGAGTGCTAATTTTTAAATGAGGAAGTCATGAGAAGCAAAAAATATAGTTTACCTATCGCGGCGGCATGTGTCATGCTGCTCGCGTTCACGGCGGGGTGCCAAAAGGATTTTCTGGAAAGAAGGCCCCTGACCGAAATCAGTGAATTGGACGTATGGACCGACCCTAACCTGGCGCGGGCATTCGTTTCCCAGATGTATTCGCAAATGGACCACGGATTTTCCGAGATGATGATTTCATCGCTCACAGACGAGTCGCGCTTTATCCACGATTACAACTCATCGCGTGTACTGGAAGGCAATATCGGTCCGGACGAGCACGGCGCGGCCTGGAACTTTGCCAACTGGGGGAAGTTCTATACGGTTATCCGCAACACCAACATGTTTTTCGATAACATCGAAACCGTACCGTTTACTAATGAGGCGGACAAAAACCAGCTGACGGGCGAGGTCCACTTTCAGCGTGCATACAATTACTTCGCGTTGCTGCGTATGTACGGCGGCGTGCCCGTCATCACCCGCACCTTTGGGCTGAATGATGAGGAAGACATCCTGGCCGTGGAGCGCAATACCTTCGAGGAAACCGTTAATGCCATTGTGCAGGATCTGGATCAGGCCATCGGTTTGTTGCGCGAGGATACGGATCCCGGTTTGGCGAACAAGTCTGCTGCGCGCGCACTCAAATCGCGGGTGCTGCTGTACGCGGCTAGCGACCTCTATAACCGCTCCGGCAATACCAATGCCCTGGTCGGATATACCGGAGGCGATCGTGCCGCCCGTTGGACCGCTGCCAAAAACGCGGCCTGGGAGATCATCCAGAGCGGCCGCTACGAGCTATACCAGCCCGGCGACAGTGCTGCGGAGAATTACGCGAACGTGTTTCTCGTGAAGGGACATGACGAGACTATCTTTGCGAAACAATTTGACCGCGAATTGCTGGGCACTACGCACGACTTATACAACGGACCCAACGGCTATAACAACTGGGGTGGCAACGTGCCGACCCAAAATATGGTCGACGCCTACCAGATGGCTGATGGAAGTGCGTTCAATTGGAGTAATGCGACCCATGCGGCTGCGCCTTACGAAAACCGCGATCCGCGTTTCTACGCCACGATCTTACATAATGGGGCGCGTTGGAAGCAACGTGGCGCTAACGGTATTGGCCTTGACCCCGTCGGTGTTATCCAAACGGCACAGTTCGAATATTGGGACGGCAGCAGCGTGCAGACCCGCTGGGGGCTCGACACTCGCAACGGGCCGATCGAAAACTGGAACGGTTCCTATAGCGGGTACTACCTGCGCAAGTTTATGGATATCAGCCTGAATGCCCAGTTTTTCAGGGGAGACCAAGACTTTATCTTCTTCCGATACGCCGAAATCCTGCTGAACTTCGCTGAAGCCGCCATCGAGCTCGGGCAGGATGCCGAGGCAAGACCCTACCTGAAGATGGTACGCGAACGTGCGGGCATGCCTGGTGCGGATGTGGACAACGCGAGTGGCAACGCGCTTCGCCAGCTCTGCCGTTACGAACGCCGGGTAGAGTTGGCTTACGAAGGCCACCGCTTCTTCGACGCGCGCCGCTGGATGACGGCCGAAGATGATTTTGACGTACCCGCGCGGGGCATTCAGATCTTTGGGGAACTCCAGGCAGACCGGCAGACGCTGGTTTACCAATACACGCCCTTCGAAATGCAAAACAGGGCATTCCCAATCAAAATGTACTTCATGCCAATCCCGGTCAATGAGATCCGGATTAATGTCAATCTGGATCAGAACCCCGAATATCCCCAAACCAACTAATTGAGGGAACGGATAAAGGAGTGCCGCACACGCGGCACTCCTTTTTTAGGGGTTCTACGAAAAATAACTACATTTGGTAGTAACCAATCCATAACCAAGTATCAAAAACAATGAAAACAAGCAGGCGAAAATTCCTCGGCACCGTGACCACATTGGCCGCCGGTGCAAGCGTGGCGACAGCATTTCCCCACCAAGCCTTTAGCCGAATGGCACAAGACACCGTCCGCGTCGGGCTAATCGGCGTCAAAGGCATGGGCTGGTCCAATCTCAATTCGATCCTTAAGCTGCCCAATGTTCGGTGTACCGCCTTATGCGATGTGGACGCCAACGAATTGGCGAAGCGCGCAGGGGAGTTAAAAGAAAGAGGGATAGCGCCCACCCTATACGGGAAACACGAAGATTTGGTGAACGATGCCAACGTGGACGTTGTCATCATCGGCACGCCCGATCATTGGCACTGCCTGCAGCTTGTCGATGCCTGCGCCGCAGGCAAAGACGTGTATGTGGAGAAGCCCTTGGGCAATTCGATTGCCGAGTGCAATGCGATGGTGGCCGCGGCCAAGCGCTACGGGCGCGTGGTGCAAGTAGGGCAATGGCAACGAAGCCAGCAACACTTTCGCGATGCGATGGATTTCGTCCATTCCGGCAAGCTCGGTAAAATCAGGCTCGTGAAATCCTGGGCTTACCAAGGCTGGATGAAAAGCATCCCGGTCAAACCGGACCAGCCCGCGCCTGTCGGCGTGGATTATACACGGTGGCTGGGACCGGCCAAGACGCGGCCATTCAATCCCAATCGTTTCCACTTCGAGTTTCGCTGGTTTTGGGATTACGCGGGCGGTTTGATGACCGACTGGGGCGTGCATATGCTTGATTTCGCACTGGTCGGCATGAAAGCCACCACGCCGAAGTCGGTGATGGCTTCGGGCGGCAAGTTTGCCTATCCTGACGACGCGGCCGAAACACCCGACACGCTCACTGCGGTCTACGAGTTCGACGATTTTACCGTGCAGTGGGAGCATGCCAACGGCATCGATGGCGGCCCGTACCGGCGCAACCACGGTGTGGCGTTTATCGGCAACAACGGCACCCTCGTGCTCGACAGGGGCGGATGGGAAGTCATTGCCGAAGGGGACCGGATGGAAGCGGTGCCGCACCAAAAAAGCCAGGACAATGGGCTGGATCAGCACATGGCCAATTTCATCAAGGCTGTGCAGGCCAAAGACCCCAGCTTGTTAAATGCGCCCATCGAGGCGGGCGCCCACATTGCTAATTTTTCGCAAATGGGCAACATCGCCTACCGTACCGGCGAGAAAATCTATTGGGACGACAAGAAGAATCGGTTTACAAGCAAGCGTGCTAACGCATTGTTGGCCGCTGCATACCATAATGGCTATCAAATACCGAAGCCGTAGCCGGAATTGGCCACGCGGCCGCCTAAAAAAAGGGTTGTCATGCGGGCGGCAGGAAAAATCAAGACTTTGCTCGTGCGATGTTTCCTGTCGTCACATGCCAATAAAATTCATGCGCTATGCTGTTTGGGACACTCGCTATGCATTCCAGTCCTTGCTTTCTACCTCACGGGCGTTTTCTTCTACTTTCGTGGCCAGGTCGGCTTTGAAGGCGAGGAGGTTTTGTGCAATTTGTTTATCCGAAACCGCCAATATCTGTGCGGCTAGGATGCCGGCGTTCTTGGCGGCATTAAGCGCCACCGTGGCAACAGGGATGCCGTTGGGCATCTGCAGGATCGACAGTACGGAATCCCACCCGTCGATGGAATTGGACGATTTGACCGGCACGCCAATGACCGGCAGGTGCGTGATGGAGGCTACCATACCCGGTAGGTGCGCTGCGCCGCCCGCGCCGGCAATGATGGTCTTGATACCCCGTGCGGCGGCATTCTCCGCGTAGTCAAACATACGCTGCGGGGTGCGGTGCGCAGATACGATGGAAACCTCAAATGCCACGCCGAGCAGTTTGAGCACGTCGATGGCGTCCTGCATGACGGGCAGGTCGGACTGGCTTCCCATGATGATGCCTACTTCAGGCAATTGATGTGTTGGCATAGTTGTTTCTTACTGTTTTACGTCACTACTTTCAGGGTTTGCTGCACGGTGCGCGCGGTGTTAATCGCGGTTTCGCGGTCATCGCTGATGACGCAGACATGGCCCATTTTACGGAATGGCTTGGTGAATTTCTTCCCGTACAAATGGAGGTACACGCCATCAATGGCGAGTACCTCTTCTACGCCTTCGTAATGGGCGAGTCCTTCGTGTCCGGGTTCGCCCAGCAGGTTGATCATCACGGCGTTAGAGCGCGTAGCGGTGTTGCCCGGCGCCAATCCGAAGATCGCCCGCAAATGTTGTGCAAATTGGGAGGTATAGTTGCCCTCGATGCTTTGGTGGCCGCTGTTGTGCGGACGAGGAGCCAGCTCATTGACGAGCAGTTGCCCGTCTTTCGTGAGAAACAACTCGACAGCCAGCAAACCTACGATCTGTAAGTCCTCGGCAATCTTCTTGGCCAGCATCTCCGCCCGTTGCTGGATTTCGAAGGGAAGGGTAGATGGCGAGATGAGAAACTCGACCAGATTGGCCTCCGGATTGAATTCCATTTCTACGCAGGGGAAGGCGGCAATGTCGCCGGATTCGTTGCGCGACACGATGACGGCCAGTTCTTTTTCAAAATCAATCCACTGCTCGATGAGACTCGGCGCTTCAAATGCGGACTGGAAATCTTCTTCGCTGACGATTTTTTTTACGCCCCGGCCATCATAGCCATCCTTGCGCAATTTTTGAATGTAAGGCAATGCAAAAGGGGAGGACAATAGCTGGTCGCGCGCCGATATCAACTGGAACGGAGCCGTCGGAATATCGTTTTGCTTGAAAAACTGTTTTTGCAGGCCTTTGTCTTGGATGAGGCGGACGACCCGCGACTGCGGGTAGACGATGACGCCTTCTTCTTCCAGTTTTTCCAGGGCATCCACATTGATTTTTTCGATTTCGATCGTTAGCATGTCCAGCGACTTGCCAAAGTTGTAAACCGTGTCGAAATCATCCAGCGGGCCGCACTCAAAGCGGCTGCAAAGGTGTTTGCAGGGTGCGTTTTTGTCCGGATCAAGCACATGGACGGTCACATTGAGGTTGATCGCCTCTTGGATCAGCATTCGGCCCAACTGGCCGCCACCCAAGATGCCCAAGGTCAGATCGCCATAAAAATCCTTACTCATGGTAGTATATTGGTGTTTTTTGTGTTACGTAGTTTGCGGCTGCAGTTTGTCTGCGAGCACGTGCTCGTTGCTTATTTTCTGTTGCAGTTCGAGGAATGCGCCAATCAACGCCTCCGGACGCGGCGGGCATCCCTGCACATAGATATCCACCGGGATAATGCGGTCCACGCCTTTGACGACGTGATAGCCGTGCTGCCAATACGGTCCGCCGCAATTGGAGCAGGACCCCATGGAAATCACGTATTTCGGCTCGGGCATTTGTTCGTATAAGCGGCGGATGCGGCTCGCCATTTTGAAGGTGACCGTGCCGGCGATGATCATCACGTCAGACTGCCGTGGCGATGGCCTGGGGAATACACCGAAGCGGTCGAGATCGTAGGTAGCCGCCATCGCCCCCATCATTTCAATGGCGCAGCAAGCGATTCCGAAACTCATCGGCCACATCGACGATAGGCGTGCCCAATTGAGCAAGTCGTCAAGTTTGGCGATAACTACGCCCTGGCTTTCCGCAGGTTGGGTTATGCTCATGATACGGCTCCTGGCTTTTTAAATCGTGGTTTGAACCCAGGCACTTGGGTGCCTGATGCGGTGGTTGTTTCCGTCTTTTCTTCACGGCCGGCGGTTGCGTCATACGGTTTTACCTGGTACGTATCGCGGTTTAAGCGTTCGTAGGCTTGTGGCGGTATGTTCACGGCTACGCGGGGGGCAGTTGGCGATGGTTTGATCCAGTCCAAGTCGCCTTTCACCCAGACATAAACGAGGCCGACAATCAATATGCCGACGAAAATCGCCATTTCAACAAGCGTAAAGACCCCCCAGCGGGCGTCGGCCGCCATCAGGTCGGTCGCGCCGAAGACTGTAGCCCAGGGGAAAATAAAGATAAGCTCAACGTCAAAGAGGAGGAAAACAAGCGCGATAATGTAAAACCGGGAATTGAATTGAACCCACGGACTGCCGGTTGGCTCTTCGCCGCACTCATAGGTTGACAGTTTTTCAGCCGTCGGGTTTTTCGGCGAGATGAGCTTGCCTAGCCCGAGGGTGACAAGCACCAGCACCACGCCGACGATACCGATGAGGAGTATCTGTCCGAAAGCGGTAAGCTGTGACGGGTCATCCATGCTTCAAAGATACGCGAAGTTTTGATAAAGTCCATGGGGTGGGGGCAAATTGGTGCATGGGATCCCGAGCCGCCGGATTTTGGGTCCGAGACCGGAACCCACACCGTGTAGAAGGCGCTCAAACCGCCCGATGCGAAGGGCAAATATTACATAACTTTTCGGGATTTTTTATTGGATGGTCGCCGCGTTTTTGTACATTAGCCTGTACATCTACCAACTATGAAAACAAATACAATGAGGAGCATCCTAGGCTGCTTTGTTGCGTGCTTGCTCGGGGTTGCGTCGGCCTTTCCCCAAGAAAGTGGCCGCGTATCCCTCGGTATAGTCCTCCATCCCGTACAGACGATTGGCATCAGCCAAGACGCGGTTGCCGCGTTGCCCGGTGATAGCACCTTGTTTGGTGCGCATAACCATAGCCAAGTCGTGACATGGGTGTCGGCGATCAGCGTGTCCGATACCCAAGTTTACCGGCCCGACTCGTCGAACGCAGGTCCCACGTGGCATACCGATGGTCGGGCAATGATGAACGAAGCCAGACCGATCCACCCCGTCGTATCGGAATCGTTGCGGCCTCTTCCGACAGGCTGGCTGCCCCTGTCCACGGAATGGCGGGATGACGCTCCTCAATACACCTCCCAGGAGGACGAGCCCGTGCCAGGCGCTGTCTACTTGTACAGCGTGTTAGCCCGTTAGGGCTTTGTCGCCGCGGCGTTCGTCGTAGGCAGGGATGCTTCTATCAATTTTTCATTACGTATGTCCACCATTGATTTTGGAATTTATAGAATTGAGCGACTCGCCTCAATGTATCCGGATTTGTATCGGCCCACCCGAAAGGGATTTTACACCGTATTGTTTTCCGGTAGGGCAGGTTATCAGCATCATATAGAGGGGGAGGAGGTGACGTTGCCTCCCTATTCGGTCCTCTTTATCGGTCCGAATACGGTGTCGCAGTTCGGGCGCGACGCTACTGATGATACGTACGCGCTGGTTTTTTCGAGTGATTTTTTTGCGCGATCCAACCGCGATTTGTATTTCTTGCAGAACAGTCCCCTGTTTAACGATCACGGAGTGGTCTACGTGATGACGTTGCCTGACGGAGGCGTGTCATACGCCAAGGTTAGCATTTACCTGTTGTATCAAGCGAGGGACGGCTTCGAACAGCAGCTTTTCAAAGATTTGGCACATAACCTAGTGGAGCAGACACTCATCATGGGGTCGATA
Source organism: uncultured Sphingobacteriaceae bacterium (assembly GCA_964444885.1). GTDB lineage: Bacteria > Bacteroidota > Bacteroidia > Sphingobacteriales > Sphingobacteriaceae > CAYRGQ01. Next base: position 59,021 of record CAYUIZ010000004.1, read on the forward strand.
CACCACCGGCAAATCCCTTTTGCCAACTATAAGGAAGACCAGGACGGCTACCTCGTCGTCGAGTTCAAGGAACTGCTGGCCGCGCATTTCCACAAAGAGAAAACGATTCAGTTTTATGCCGAGCAGATGAACATCACCGAGCGGCGCCTCAGCAAAGCGACCCAAGCCGTACTCGGCATGGGAGCTAAAGATCTGATCACCGAGCGGATCATCGAAGAGGCGAAAAGACTGTTGCGCTATTCGGACGCGGACATCAAGGAAATTAGCGACAGCCTCGGGTTCAGCGGAGCCCATAATTTCAGTACGTTTTTCATGAATCACACCCGAGTCAGACCCAAGGACTTTAGGAAATCTGTGCGTTTGTAGTGCTTATACTACAGAAAACGGGCTATTTTCAGATAGATGTTATAACACATACTTTTATTGCAGATTTTCATATTTTTTAGCGTGGATGCCTGTGCTACTTTTGTTCAGTACTTCAGAAAAGGGGTACAAAAAGGAGTGAAAAACAAACAAAAAATGGATAAAAACACCTATCAAAAAATGAACAACATCGTAAAACAACAAGTGAAAAAATTGGCTTCCGTTACCCTTTTAGTAGGCGCATTTTTGGGCGCTGCCAACGCCCAGTCAGAAACCGGAATCACAGGCGGGCAGTCGGGCGTTCTTGCCGAGGGCCAGGTCTCGAATCCCGTAAAATTGAATGTCGTGCTGAAGCCTGTCCGGACGCTGGTCGTCAGTGGATCCGAAGTGAACTTAGTGTATAAAACTGTCGAGGATTACCAAAACGGCGTATCGTATACCACGGATAACGGGCACCTCCAAGTCACCAACATCGGTGGCGGGTATAAAATCTATGTGAAATCTTCATCACGGGACCTCACGCACTCAAGCGGAAGCACCATTGATGGCGGTGGCGTCACCGTCGAGGGCATCGCCGGATCCCATGGCCGCGCTTACAACCGCAAAGTGAGCGAAATTCATGACAACGCTTCAAATGGCGTCGAGTTGTTCCACGTCGATGCGAATGAAGCAAAAGGTAAGATTGCGACAGCGTTTAACGTGAAATACTCAGCTGCCGGCAACGGTGCTTATAACAACAAAGTGGTGAACAACCAGTCGACCACCTACACCGTTGATCTGATGTACACGATTTTGACCGACTAATCTCGGCTAGCCGACGGTCATTGAAAAAGGGTGGTAGCCAGATTGTGGTTGCTGCCCTTTTTGCTTTACCAAATGCTCAACTATCCTTATCTTTAGCCGCTATCTATCGAGCGATTGTACGATTCGTCCTATGAAAAACACCAGATTACGATCCATCTTGGTTTTAGCCATGCTATTGGCGTTCGGAGGCCTGAGCCATGCCCAGACCGGGATTTCAATCACCCCGCCGCGCGTTTATTTCGTTGTCGGGCCCGGGCAGAGCCAAACCGAAAAAGTGATTGTCAGCAATCCTAGCACCGATTATCCCCTAGAACTGGGCGTTTCATTCGAGGACTGGGAATACGGCGATCAGGGTGAAAATTTGACCTACGAACCGGGAACCCTGCCTACCTCCTGCGCCGCGTGGGTGACCCTGCCCGAGGGGTACTTCTCCCTTGCGCCAGGCGAAAGCAAGGAAATCGAGGTGCAAATGACCATGCCGGCGAATCACGTAACGAGCGACGTGCCCGTACACACGGCTGTCATGTACGTCACACAGCTCAATCCCCGAGGAAGCCTCGATCAGGAAGGAGCCAATATCCGTATCGCTGTGCGTACCGGCATCAAGCTGTACCAACGGTTGCCCGGGCAATACGACCTGTCAATCGATATTTCGAATTTTCAATACCAAAAAACAGAAGAAGGGGCGTTTCTCGTGCTTTCCTTCGACAACACCGGCAGTATCTGGGCGGATGGGCATATCAACTTGGAATTGCTGGATCAGGATACCGGCAACAAAATTCCCTTGCCCGATGTTTCTTTCTATTCCATGCCCGGCGATCAGCGCCAACAGGCGATCAACTTACCTGCTGATTTGCCGCCTGCGCGCTACATCGCGACGGCGATCCTCAACTATGGGGAATCCGGGACGGTTAAAATCGCCGAACTTGACTTTAACCATGCCAATTAGGATGCGGAGCTTGCTGCTTGTTGTTGTGTTTTTCACCTGCTCGTTGCAGGCGGGCGCGCAGTTGCGCTTTCAAGTGTATAGCGGTGGCTATTTTAATGTCACGGATTACGCTGGATTCGCTACGCCCCCTGGTGGGCATCAATTCCATTTTCTTTACAGCGGAAGACAGATTCACGTCGAGAACTGGCGGGTGACCGCCCGGGTAAACGGCTCGATCCGGCCCGTGTCCGGTCAAAATGTATCCGGGCAGCCATTTCCAGCGGCGAAAGTCGCGTTTCGTTTCACTCACGATAGCGGCAACAGCCCGACGCTGGTCGAGATCGGTGCGCCGACAACGCCCATTCCCCTGGTGCAGAACGGCGAAACACCGCTCATCCCGCAGTCCAAGGCACCCATCACATACCAAAGCCAAAACGAGGGCTACATGCAGTTCCATTTGTTTTTTGTTGTCGATATCGCTGGCGGAGCCTACCTTGACCAATTCAAAAACAGAGCGGCCTACCAGCCCATTGTCTATGCGCTGCCCATCACCTTTACCTTCTACAGCCAGGATGGCCTGGTCTTGGGATATCAAGACGTGACGTATCAGATACAGATCAACCAGAATCTATCCGGAAGTCCGGCCATTGAGCCCCAATACGGCATTGAGGTGCTCGGTACGGCACGCGATGCACGGTTGGAACTGTCCGATATCGCCAACTATATGGAAGGTGCATCCGTACTGTACACGGATGGACTGAAAATCAATGCCAACACCGGCTATGTGATTACAGCAAGGGCTTTGGGAGCCGACATGCAGGCCGTTTCAGGTGGTACGGCCACCTTGCCTGTCGAGGTGGTACAACTCCAATTGCTGCCGGGGAGCGATCCACCGCAGGCCGGTAATTATACCGGTATTTCCCTTGCGGACCAGTACCAGCCGTTGTTCAATGGTCCAGTAGGGCGCGAGCGCCCGCAGCTGTTCCATATTGTGTACCGCACGGCGGGTGGTGACGAGCGCTTGCTTCGGGCGCGAAGTGGCGTGTATACCACGACGGTATTGTACCAGCTCATCCCCCAATAGGAGATCAGTATATGCAGTTTTTGCGTCTGTTTTCTTTCATGATTTGCGGATTGCTGGTGGGTAGCCTGCTCGTGGTCGAGGACGCGTTGGCCGTCCCAATGCCTTCCTGGCAGGACGGGGACTTGTCCCTACGCGTGGACGTTGGCGGCGCTGATGTTTCCAATGGGGAAATCGTTGGGATGACGCTCGCCCTGGCCAACGCTGGAGCCGATTCCGTCCATGCGCGCTTACAATTCAGTGTGCCGTCGGGTCTTACGGTATTGGGTAACGCTTCCCCGCTCGTGAAGTTGGGCGGCGACGGGAAACTGTTCCTGCCCATCAAGCTGCAGGTGGCGTCGGATGCGCCGGCGGGGACGCATGAGCTCGCTATACGGGCTTTTTCAGCAAATGGGGAGCTGCTCGCCACGACGGCGGTAGCGGTCAACGTGCAGCCCAAGCGAGCGGTGTGGCTCCAGCCCCTGAGCACCCAGGAACTCATGCGTCATGTCGGTGACTCGGTGTCTGTCCGCATCGCGGTGCGCAACACCGGCAATACGAGCGAGCACGTTAAACTCCTCGCATCGTATCCCGACCCGGGTGGCGGACGCCGATTTGCCAGCCTCGAGTTCCCCCTGGTTGCTGCGTCCGATTCAACGGTTTCCTTTCGGTTTATTGTCGACCGGTATCTCTTGTCCCAAGAGCATTTTGCCGTTTACTTGACGGGTTTGTACGCCAACGACGAAGTATTTGGCAATGCCTTGGTTACTATCCAAAACGCGGCGGCCGATCGCCGCTATACCAGCCCCTTGGTGACGCCGCCCAATTGGGATGCCTACCAGACCAATCGGGTGACTTTGATGGTGCGCAATCCGGCTATGACCACACAATCCATGCAATTGGACGGCCGGGGTACCTACGCGATGGGGCAGGGCGAGCTCAACTTTAACGTGTTTGCCTATCAATGGGGAGAATTGAACCGCCAGCCTGTATTGCACAATACGTGGGTCGGCTACGAAACTGACCGCATGGCAATTACCGTCGGTAACATCAGCGAGAGCCTCGAAACCTATGTTTACGGTCGTGGCGGCCAGGTCCGGTTTTCGGATACGCAACAGGGCGAACACATCGAATTTGGCGTGGTCGAACGCACATTCGACTTGCTCGGTTCGGATTACCGGCCTAACCTGCACAATGGCTACACGGCTTATTTCCGCACGAGGTTGGGCGAGGGACAGCCTAACCGGAAGCGTTATACGGGGACAGCGGTCTACGAGCGATTGCCCCGCGAAAACAGCGAAAGCATGCTGTATATGAGTTCATTTGACCTGTGGCCACAGCGGATGGCCAACCGCATTCAGGTAACCGCCGATTTCGGCCCGGGCCTGACCCGCCCCCTGCGGGGAACGGGCCGGGATGACGATTACAAGCCTTCGCTCGCCGCGGGCTTGCAGGTGCATGCGCGTGCGGGTAGCTTTGCCGTCAGCAGCACCAATTATTACAGTACGGCCTATTACCCCGGCATTCGGCGCGGCGCCCTGCAGCTTAACCAGCGCGTCAGCCGTGCCTTTCGGCGTGCCAATGTATGGGCAGGGTATAGCTTGTACGAATATGCACCCCAGTATTTCGAGCAGCAGCCGTTTCTTCACAATCGGTTTTTGGTTTCGAGGGCCGAGTTGGGCCTGTCCCTGCCGGTCAGCGATTTTACCAGCTTGTCCCTTACGCCCCTGCACGAATACGAAAGCGGACACTATGTTTTTGGCGGAGCCGGTGACGGGGACCCGGCCGTAGCCATGCATGCGTACCGGCTCGGCACCGGACTCAATTGGCGAGGGCGCAATTACAAGCAATCCGGTTACCTGACGTTGGAGAATGGCATCCTGAACGCGTCCTTGCTCGGGAAGCCGACTTGGCAGGGCCGCCTGAACCTTTCGTACAGCTACGATTGGTTAACTATTAACGCCAATTTGCAACGGGGCAGCTTTACCTTGATGGAGCTGGCCAATAATTGGTACTTCCAGCGCGATGAAGTTTTTCGCATAGGGATGTCCGTGGCGGGACGGAAAGTTTTCTTTCGCAATAAGCTGCGTACGGACGCGGGCCTGAGTTATTATCGCGATAGCTTTTCGGGCGAGAACTGGACGGGTACCGCGCGCGTGCAGTACGCCGTGGCTCGGCAAACAAGCCTGTTTGCTTACGGCCAGATGTACCACTACGGCAACGCGTACTACCGCAGCATGTTTAACGCCAACATACAGTTGGGCGTACAGCAAGGTTTGCCCGCGCGAAATGCCCTTAAAGCACCCAAAAAAGGTAATATCGAGCTGCGTATTTATCACGACCACAACCGCAACGGACAATATGACGAAGGCGATACCCCGGCAAGCAACGCAATGGTGATGATCGGCGGCACGCTGTTCATAGCCGATGCCGCCGGAGAAGTACGGTACCGAGGCGTTCCCTACGGCCCGCAGCGTGTCAGTGTGCCCGTGCAGCAGGGCTGGTACGCCCAAGGCATCGAATTCCAGGTAGACCGAAAGCGAGTGCAGGCCAACGTTCCCTTGCAGCAAGCCGGCACGGTCGAAGGACGTATCCGGTTTGAGTTTGACCAGCGGCTGAGTTACGACACCAATACGACACTAGGGGGTTATGTCGTGACGGCCACAAGCACTTCGGGCTTGACGACACGCACGATTACGGATGCTGAAGGGCGTTATACCCTGTTTCTTCCAGCGGGTGATTATGAAATCAGCCTTTTGGAAAGCAAGATGCCACAGCACGTGTATCCGGCCTCGCCGGTCCAACTGCTGACCGTGCGGCCGCACGAACAGAATGCAGGCCCTGCCTTTGTGTTAAACGTGGCGGAACGCGAGGTTGAGATCAAGCGGTTTACAAGCCCCTAAAGCCAATAGGCCGCGCACCAGTAGACGGGTAGGATGCCCCTATTGCTCGAATGCGGGTACGAAGTTCATCGATAATGAGTTGACGCAGTGGCGGGTGTTCTTGGCGGTGAAGCCCTCGCCCTCGAAAACGTGGCCCAGGTGGCCACGGCAAGCGGCACAGACAATTTCGGTGCGGCGACCGTCCGCGTCTGGCACGCGGAGGACTGCACCCTTAATCTCGTCGTCAAAGCTCGGCCAGCCGCAATGCGATTCAAACTTGTCAGCAGACCGGTACAGCGCGGCGTCACAGCGCTTGCACGTATAGGTGCCGGCGGCCTTATTATCGAGCAATGCGCCCGTAAAGGGATGCTCGGTGCCCTTGTGTACGATGATATATTCTTCTTCGGGTGTAAGCTTATTGTATTTCGTTGAGTCTGCCATGTCTAAGTTTTTTAAGGCAATATGCGCCTGCGGAAGTGTGTCCCGGTTTTTTGCTGCCGGTTGCGCACAGGCAACCACTATCCAGAAGGACAGTACTGTCCATACAAGTGCCGTTGACCGCTGTGCGAATTCCATACCCCTAATTTAACAACAAAAGTTGGTTTCCGCAAACGCTGCAATGTGGCTGCGAAGCCGTACGCGGGTAAACGGGCAAGACGGTTAGTAGGATTTTTCGATCATCGTGTGTTTTTAGCGGGATTTTTACGCCTTGTCGGCATCGCCAAATCGCGAAGTACCATCGTTCGCGTTCCAGCTGGGGTGGGGGCTGGGTGGCAGGGAGGTCCACACGTTGCTGAATTTGCTCGTTAAGGCGGGCCATTGGCTGAGTCCATTAGGAATCAAT
>CAYUIZ010000004.1:66001-69103 GCA_964444885.1 uncultured Sphingobacteriaceae bacterium
GTGGTTGGCAACGGGCTATAGCAGCACGGATGATTTTGTCAAATCGGTAACCCGCAATCCCCGCTTGACGAAATACGGAAACGATCCAAAATAATGGATAGGAAAGCGTATTGGCTGATTTTGCAATCAATTTAGAACGATTATAAATTATCAAATTCAGTCATGAAAATGTCAACCATCCACTAATAAGTTATACTTTTGTTGCGAAATAAAAGCTGGGCGGGTATTCCAGTGTCCGCTCTATTGATCCAAGCTTGTTTTGTCTTACTAAACAGTAAAAGTGCTATATATATGAGAAATGTCTCATTGTCTATTGAAAACATCGTGAAATCAATTGCCGTGGTTGCGGCGTTGTTTTTCACGATTTCCAGTTCACATGCGCAGAACGCTAATGAAGGGGCGACGTTATTCCGCGCCAACTGTTCGAGCTGTCACCGTGTGTATGGCAACCTAACCGGTCCCGAGCTGGCGGGCATGAGTGAGCGTCGCGAGCAAGATTGGCTGGTAAGTTGGATTAAGAATGCTCCAGCGATGATTGCCGCTGGCGATCCGCTTGCCTTAGAGTTAGATGCTGCGTACCCGACGGCGATGATGACGGCATTTCCCATGTTGTCTGACGACGATGTACTGAACATCATTGCTTACGTTCAGTCTGAAGAGGAGAAAAAAGCGGCGGCTGATGCAGGCGGTGGACCAAGTGGCGCAGCGGCGTCAGGTGGTGCACCTAGCGGGGACGCAAGCAATTTCATGCTGTTCGGCGTCATTCTCGTGATCGGGCTGGTCTGTGTCATTATCTACGTGCTCAACCGCGTGATCCGTACATTGGAACGGGTGATTGAGACGAATAAAGATGTGGTGCTCGCCGCGCCTACGGCCACCGAAACCAGGTCAAACTTTGGCGTTACCGTTCGCCGGATGCTGAAAAACAAGAAATTGGTGTTCTTCCTCGTGTTGTTCCTCGTTGCATTCCTCGGGTCAGCCGGATGGAAGACCCTGTGGAACGTTGGTGTGCACGACGGATACATGCCTGTACAGCCTATCAAGTTCTCCCACCAGTTGCATGCCGGTGTCAACCAAATTGACTGCCAGTACTGCCACGGCGGGGCCTATAAGTCGCAAAACGCGTCCATCCCGTCGGCTAACGTGTGTATGAACTGCCATACAGCGGTAACCGGTATGGACCAATACGGTGGTGAAGTGTCGCCAGAGATTGCCAAAATCTACCGGGCGCTCGATTATAACCCCGAAACAGGCGAGTACGGCCAGAATACGAAACCCATCGAATGGGTACGTATCCACAACTTGCCAGACTTTGCTTACTTCAACCACTCACAGCACGTCGTGGTAGCTGGCGTAGAATGCCAGACTTGCCACGGACCGGTAGAGACGATGGAAGAAGTGTACCAGTTCTCGCCACTGACGATGAAGTGGTGTGTGGACTGCCACCAAGAGACCGAAGTCAACCACGACAACGCATACTACGAGCAACTGATTGTTGCGCACGAAAAATTGAAGAAAGGCGAGAAGCTAACAGCAGCCATGATCGGCGGCCTGGAGTGTGGCAAGTGCCACTATTAGTCGATTGTCAGTTAATGTCAGAAAGACGCAATATATTATATACTAGCTTAAATGGATAGCAATAAGAAATATTGGAAGGGATTGGAGGAGTTGCAACAGACCCCCGCTTTCGTCGAAAGCAGCAAGGGTGAATTTGCCGAAACCATTCCTGTGGAAGATGTGTTGAACGAAGCCGGCTTGAGTACCAAGGCGCCTCGGCGCGACTTCCTCAAAGCCTTGGGCTTCGGACTAGGCGCGGTAACCCTTGCCGCGTGCAACCGTACCCCCGTGCACAAAGCCGTTCCATACCTGATCAAGCCGGAAGAAATCACGCCTGGCGTGCCTAACTTCTACGCCTCCAGCTACAATGGGCAGAGTATTTTGGTGCGTACGCGCGAAGGACGCCCCATCTTGTTGGAAGCCAACCCGCAAGCGATTGGCGTGAACCGCGGAACCGATGCGGCTACGCAGGCGTCCATCCTCGATCTCTATGATATGTCTAAGCTCCAGGATCCCAAGCTGGGCGGCGAGACCGTGACATGGGATGCGCTAGACACGCAGGTAATCGGGCACTTGGAGGCTGCTACTGCCGATGGCAAGCAAATCCGAATTATTGCCGGTTCCATTAATAGCCCCTCGAAACTGCGGGTGATCGAGCAATTTAAAGCAAAATATCCGACTGCTGAACTCATTGAAGTTGACGCAGTTTCCTATACAGGCATCATCCGCGCCAATGCCAATAGCTTTGGCAAAGCTGCCGTGCCTCACTACCGTTTTGATGCAGCTGACGTGATCGTGAGCGTAGGCGCCGACTTCCTCGGTACTTGGCTGAACGGCGAAGAACACACGCAACAGTACGCCCTCAACCGGGATTACAAATCCCTCGAAAAAGGCAAAATGTCGCGTCACATCCAGTTTGAGGCTGGACTCAGCATGACAGGTACCAACGCGGACGCCCGCATCGCGGTGAAGCCTTCGGAAGAAGGGCCATTGCTGATCTCGCTTTACAACGCGGTGACCGGAAGCAATTTGGCGGGTGGATTGACCACCAATGCCAAAGCGGAAACGGCATTGAAGCTTGTCGCTCAGGAACTAAGCAATTCCCAAGGTCGTGCGCTGGTTGTATCCGGATCCAACGACGTGGCTATCCAAGAGCTGACGAACGCCATCAACGTGGCTCTGGGAAGCTATGGTGCCACCATCGATTTGGATAACGCCACCTACCACTACAAAGGTGACGATGCCAAGTTCGAAGAGTTCCTGACGGCTGCGAAGTCGGGCTTGGTCGACGTGGCGTTTTTCCTCAACAGCAACCCGCTGTATGACTACTACGACGTGGACTCGGTACGCGAGGCCTTGGGCAAAATCAAGTTCAAGCTGTCATTTGCCGATCGGGAAGACGAAACGGCATCCGAACTGGACGCGATTGCGCCTGATAGCAATTTCCTCGAGTCTTGGGGCGATGCCAATCCTAGGGAAGGCTACTATACGATTGTTCAGCCAACAATCAATCCCGTGTTTAACACCCGCCAAGCGGCGCAAAGC
>CAYUIZ010000004.1:69203-84191 GCA_964444885.1 uncultured Sphingobacteriaceae bacterium
CCCGGACAAGCAATGGGTACGGTATCGATCGCCGTGGGCTACGGTCGCACGAAGGCTGGAAAAGCCGGTAACGGTGTGGGCAAGAACGCATTCCCCTTGGCTAAGAAGGTGAATGGAACCGTTCAGTTCTACACGACAGCTACGCTGAGCAAGGCCTCCGGTACGTACGAACTGGCCCAGACTCAAACGCACCACACCATTGAAGGACGGAACATCGTTCGCGAAACGACCTTCGAGAAATACAAAGAGAACCCTGCGCACAACGCCGGACGTTTCATCGATAGCCACAAGACGTATGACCTGTGGAACAAGTATGAGCAGCCAGGCCACCGCTGGGTAATGGCGATTGACTTGAACGCCTGTACGGGTTGCGGATCTTGTATCGTCGCTTGTAACATCGAAAACAACATTCCGGTGGTAGGACGCGACGAAGTGCGCCGCCGCCGTGAGATGCACTGGCTGCGTATCGACCGTTACTACTCCATCGAGCAGGGCGGCACCGCGTACACGACGGAGTCCGATATCAAGAACCTAGAAGACTACGAGAACGTATCCGTCGTACACCAGCCGATGATGTGCCAGCACTGCGACCACGCACCTTGCGAAACGGTTTGTCCGGTTTTGGCAACCGTGCACTCGTCAGAAGGGTTGAACCACATGGCGTATAACCGCTGCTTCGGAACCCGCTATTGCGCGAACAACTGTCCGTACAAAGTGCGCCGTTTCAACTGGTTCAACTACTGGAACGACTCCCGTTTTGACAATTACCTAAACAACGAGTTTACGCAATTGGTATTGAACCCGGACGTGACTTCCCGCTCACGCGGTGTGATGGAGAAATGCTCGATGTGTATCCAACGTATCCAAGCCGGTAAGCTGAAAGCAAAAATGGAGAACCGTCCGCTGGCAGAAAGCGATGTCAAGATGGCCTGCCAGTCAGCTTGCTCGGCCAATGCAATCATCTTCGGCGATGCCAATGATCCGAATTCGGAAGTATCGAAAGCGTTGCGTAACGAGCGGGTGTACTACGTACTGGAAGAGATCAACGTACAGCCAGGTACCGGTTACATGACCAAAGTGAGAAATACATTTGGGGCTTAAATTCTATTCGAAATACTAAACTATGTCATCGCATAACGAATCAATATTAAGGGAACCATTAGTTACCGGCAAGGACATTACCTATGCGAAGGTGACGGATGATATCTTGCTCCCGGTAGAAAATAAGCCCAACAAGGCATGGTGGATTGGATTCACCATTGCTGGCTTAGGCGCGTTGCTGTGGGTATTTAGCGTAGGCTATACGTTTTGGACCGGTATCGGCGCGTGGGGTTTGAACAAGACGGTCGGTTGGGCGTGGGATATTACCGACTTCGTATGGTGGGTAGGTATCGGACACGCCGGTACGCTTATCTCAGCCGTACTCTTGTTGTTCCGCCAAAACTGGCGTAACTCCATCAACCGATCGGCTGAGGCCATGACCATTTTCGCCGTAATCTGTGCCGCTACCTACGTCGTGGCGCACATGGGCCGGCCCTGGCTCGCCTACTGGATTTTCCCGTTACCTAACCAGTTTGGTTCCCTGTGGGTTAACTTCAACTCACCGCTGGTATGGGATGCCTTCGCAATTTCGACCTACTTTACGGTATCGCTGGTATTCTGGTATTGCGGTTTGCTTCCCGACATCGCTTCGGTACGCGACCGTGCACAAGGCCTGAAGCGCAGGATCTATTCCATCCTTTCTTTTGGCTGGAACGGTTCGGTAAAGACGTGGCAGCGTTTTGAAATCGTCTGCCTGATCCTCGCGGGTATCTCTACCCCGCTGGTACTTTCCGTACACACCATCGTATCCATGGACTTTGCCACATCGGTGATTCCGGGGTGGCATACCACGATTTTCCCGCCCTACTTTGTCGCAGGGGCAATCTTCTCCGGGTTTGCGATGGTTCAGACACTCTTGCTTGTGATGCGCAAGGTGCTGAATTTTGAAAATTACATCACCATGTTCCATATCGAAGCGATGAACAAGATCATCATGGTCACCGGTTCGATTGTAGGTATTGCTTATCTGACCGAGTTGTTCATTGCGTTCTATTCAGGTTCGGAATACGAGTTGTATGCGTTTACCAATCGGATGTTCGGTCCGTATGCCTGGGCTTATTGGGCGATGATGACCTGTAACGTGATTTCGCCACAGCTGTTCTGGTTCAAGAAAATCCGCACAAGTATTCCCATTTCGTGGGTATTGTCTATCGTGGTGAACGTCGGGATGTGGTTTGAGCGTTTTGTGATCATCGTCACATCGTTGCACCGTGATTATTTGCCATCAAGCTGGGCAATGTTCTACCCCACTTGGGTTGATGTGGGCATCTTCGTTGGATCGATTGGGCTGTTTTTTACGTTGTTCTTATTGTTCCTGCGGTTCTTGCCTGGGATTGCAATTGCGGAAGTCAAATTGTTATTGAAGAGCTCGAGCCTGCAACACAAGACGAAATTGATTGAATCGGGTCAAGTGGACAAAGTACAGGCCGACTACTTCATCGATACATTGGATAAGTACGATTCGATCTCCGCCGAGGAAATAGCGGATTTGAGAGCAAAAAACAACTTAAATCATCAGGATTAATTAAGTCATGAGCACAACGAAATATATATTGGGCTGTTTTGCCGATCCGGACGAGATGATGGACGGGATCGACAAGCTACAAAAGAACAACATCAGCATTTACGACTGCTTCACACCGATGCCTATCCACGGTATCGAGGCGAAGTTGGGGGTGAAGCCCTCCCGGCTTCCGATAGCGGCCTTTATTTTCGGTATCTCGGGTACGTTTTTAGGCTTCGCCTTGCTGTATTATACCATGGTACACGATTGGCCGATGAATATTGGTGGAAAGCCGGCAATGGCACTGCCCGCCTTTGTTCCGGTGACGTTTGAGGTCACGATTCTGCTTTGCGCCTTGGGTATGGTAGCGACGTTTTTCTACCGCAACCATTTGTTCCCCGGCCGCGCTCCCCGCGTGATGGACATGCGCGCCACGGACGACCGCTTTATCATCGCGATCGACGCCAGCGAGAACACAAGCCACGAACAGATCGAGTCTTTGCTGAAAGATGCTGGAGCGGTAGAAGTGAAGTACAACGACAGAAAATATGTTAGCTATGAATAAGGTAAAATTTCTAGGAACTATGGGCGTGGCACTGGCAGTGGCAGCCCTAGTAAGTGCCTGCGGCGACGGTAAGACCCGCAGCACGGGCTGGGAATTTTCAAGAAATATGTACGACGCGATCGGGTACGATGCGGATCAGCTGAATCCCAATTTCGTGGATGGAATTACCGCCCAGACGCCACCGGCGGGCACCGTACCGCTGGGTTTTGACCGGTTTGAGTACGATCAGACGGTAGATGGCTGGCGCGCCGCTGGCGAGGAGTTGACCAATCCGCTGGAGGCTAGCGAAGCCAACTTGCTTCAGGGACAAGCCTTGTACAATGCGTATTGCGCTGTTTGCCATGGCGTGGAAGGCAAAGGCGATGGCCCCATCACCATGGATCGCCAGCTCGTCACCCAGGCCGGCAGCCGCCAATTGGAGAATTTCCCGCCGCCACCGTCTTTGGCGGCGAGCGACGGCTCAAACTCCACCCGCTCCGGCGAGCCGATGGCCAATTTGTCGGACGGGAATATTTACCACACGATCTACTGGGGCTATAACGTAATGGGGTCGCACGCCTCACAACTGGATCCCGAAGAGCGCTGGAAGGTGGTCATGTATGTTAGGGAATTACAAAAGAAATAGTTATATCAGATTAATAATAAATGGGAACTCACAGTCAACACCACGATTATAACTTCAACGAGCGATTCGTGTTCACCAGCCGGGCGAAAATGCTCAGCTTGGCTGCACTGGTGGTCGGCGTTGTCGCTATTGCCCTTGGCCTGCTTTCAGGCGACCACATCATGGTAGAACGTACGTTTGCTAATTTGTTGCTGATGGGCTATTATTTCACCTGCGTATGTGCTGCCGGCGCATTTTTCGTAGCCTTGCAGCTGGTCACCCAGTCGGGATGGTCAGCCGGTATGATGCGCATCCCACAAGCCATGGCGCACGTTTTGCCAATTGCTTCGGTGATTCTGTTCGTGATTACGACGGTGGGTCTTTTTAGCCACAACCTATACCACCACTGGTATGGCGAGGGCTTGATGGATCCGAATAGCCCGAACTATGATCAGTTGGTTGCCGGCAAAGAATGGTTCCTGAATGCACCCGGCTTTCTGATCCGGCAAGTGCTGTTCATGGGCGCATATAGCATCTGTGCTTGGATGCTGGCCAAGTATTCGTACAACGAAGACTTGAGTGGCGGTTTGGCCTCTTACAAGAAAGCCTTTAAGCTGTCAGCCGGATTTTTGGTGATCTTCGGTTTTACGACGCCGATCTGGTCTTTTGATACGATTATGTCACTGGAAGCGCACTGGTTCTCCACCATGTTTGGCTGGTATAACTTTGCGGCCATGTGGGTGAGCGCGCTTTGCGTCATCACGCTAATTATTATCTACCTACGCAAAAATGGCTACATGAGTTGGGTAAACGAGAATCACCTGCACGACATGGGCAATTTGATTTTCGGTTTCTCCATCTTCTGGACCTACGTATGGTTTTCGCAATTTATGCTGATCTATTATGCGAATATCCCCGAAGAAACCGTTTACTTTTATAAGCGATGGGAGCCCGAGTATAAGTTTTGGTTCTGGCTGAACATAGTCATTAACTTCGTGGCGCCGGTATTGCTCCTGATGGATCGCGACGCAAAACGAAAAGTAGGCGTGATGACCTTCGTGTGTATCCTGTTGTTGCTCGGCCACTGGCTCGATTACTACATCATGATCATGCCTGGCACGGTAGAGATGCATAACGGCTTTGGCTGGATTGAGATCGGTACGGCAATTGGCTTTGTCGGGCTGTTCTGCCTGCTCGTACTGGGCAAGCTGGCCAAGCACTCGCTTGCACCGGCTAGGCACCCGTTATTGGAAGAGAGTTTGCACCATCAAATTTAGGTTTCGTATTTTTGTCGTACAGAACGTTAACGAACTACCGTCATTATAAAGAAAATGAGCTTTAAACGAAATATTAGATTGAAGTCAATCGTTGGGATGATATGCTTGCTGGGGCTTTGGACGCTCGGGCCTTTGCATGCACAGGAAACGGAAACTGCCGAAGCGGTGGAAGTCGTGGATACCGCGGCGACAACTGTAGCGGCGAGCGACACGGCAGCGGTAGCCGCAGCGGCCACCGCAGATACGGACTCGGCCGGGGCAACAACGGCATCTGCGCCAGCATCGCCCGCTGTTTCCACAGCAGCGGCCAGCACAGCCGCCGCGGCGGATGAAGGCATCGACCCGCAGGTGTACAAGAACTTCTATTACTACGTGTTCTTGTTCGTGCTGGTGTGCGTGTTCGTGGCAGTTATTGGCCGCATCCTGCAAATCTACGAGCTCACCCGCACGATGAACGGGAAGAGCAACGAATACTATTTCAATAACCTGAACGCCACGTTCTTTTTGATTTCCTTAATCGTCGGCTTGTACGGCGTCTACTGGTCTTACGTTAACCACGGCGCCATGTCATTCCGCGCGGCGGCGACGGAGCACGGCGCGGCGATTGACGTGATGTTCATCGTGACCACGATCATCGTTACCATCGTGCTGGTATTGACGCACATTGCGCTATTTGGCTTCGTGTTTGCCTATCGCGCGAGGGCCAACCGCAAAGCGTATTTCTATCCGCACAACAACACCATCGAAAAAGTTTGGACGATTGTTCCGGCCACGGTGCTGACCATCTTGGTACTTTTCGGTTTTTTCACGTGGCGGGCGATTACCAACGTGCCTGAAGACGAAGTGGAACGCGCGTTGAAAATCGAAGTGGTAGGCGAGCAGTTCATGTGGACCGTTCGTTACCCGGGCTTTGACGGTCAGATCGGTCCTCGGAATTATAAATTGACCACGCCAACGAACGGTGTGGGTATCGATTTCGCTGACCAGACGAGCTGGGACGATCAGATGGCATCGGAGATCGTATTACCGGTCAACCAGCCGGTACGCTTCCAGATTACGTCAAAAGATGCGTTGCACAGCTTTTACATTCCCGATTTCCGCGTGCAGATGAACGCAGTACCGGGTATGAACACGTATTTCCAGTTTACGCCAACCATCACCACGCAGGAGATGCGTGAGAAACTGGACGACTACAGCTATAATTTCGTGATGCTTTGTGCCAAAATATGCGGCACGAACCACTTTAACATGCAGCGGACCGTCCGGGTAGTATCCGAGGAAGAGTACCGCGAGTGGCTCGCAGAACAGCCGTATTTCCTCACCGAGGATTTGCGCAAGGAATTTGGTATTGGGCAGGTGGCCGACAAGGAGGCAGCGGATGCAAGCCTGTTTGCTTCGGCGAATTAATTTAGTAAGGAACACAGCGAAACAACAAAGATATGTCAACGATAGCAACCTCTCATAACGCAGATCATCTTCATACGCATGATCATCACCATGAGGAGTCATTTTGGACTAAATACGTGTTTAGTCAGGATCACAAAATGATTGCGAAGCAGTTTTTGATTACCGGTATCATCATGGCGGTATTCGCCATGTTGCTCTCCGTGTTATTCCGTATACAGCTCGCATGGCCTGACCAAGAGTTCCCGATCCTGGAAGTTTTCTTGGGCAAATGGGCGGCAGGCGGCCGTATTAACCCCGACTTCTTCCTCGCCTTGGTGACCATCCACGGCACGATCATGGTGTTTTTTGTCCTCACTGCCGGTCTCAGTGGTACATTTGCCAATTTATTGATTCCCTATCAGTTGGGAGCACGGGATATGGCCTCGCCATTCATGAACATGCTTTCCTATTGGTTTTTCCTGGCGGCATGTGTCGTCATGATTAGTTCGTTCTTTATAGAAAGTGGCCCTGCAGCGGCCGGTTGGACGATTTATCCGCCACTATCAGCAGTTCCCACTGCCATGCCGGGATCCGGTCTGGGCATGTCGTTGTGGTTGTTCAGTATGGTTTTGTTCATCATTTCGCAGATATTGGGTGGTACCAACTACATCAGTACGGTATTGAACCTGCGCACGAAAGGGATGGACCTGTGGAAAATGCCATTGACAATTTGGGCACTTTTCCTGACGGCTATCGTGGGCATGTTGTCCTTCCCGGTCTTGGTTTCCGCAGTTGTGCTGCTGATTTTCGACCGGAGCATGGGTACGAGTTTCTACCTGTCTGATCTGGTTGTCCAAGGGCAAATCCTACCCAACGAAGGCGGTAGCCCGATCCTGTTCCAGCACTTGTTCTGGTTCTTGGGCCACCCTGAGGTATATATCGTATTGATGCCCGCGTTGGGTCTTACATCGGAAGTTATCTCCACCAACTCGCGCAAGCCGATCTTCGGTTACCATGCGATGGTGTACTCGCTGATCGGTATCACGGTGCTGTCCTTTATCGTATGGGGACACCACATGTTCGTGACGGGCATGAACCCGTTCCTGGGTGGGGTGTTTATGATCACGACATTGATTATTGCGGTTCCATCGGCCGTTAAGTCCTTTAACTACATTGCCACGCTATGGCGCGGAAATATCAAGTTCACCCCGGCGATGCTGTTTGCCATCGGGATGGTGTCCTTCTTTATTTCCGGTGGTTTGACCGGTTTGTACGTCGGCAACGCAGCACTCGACATCTCGGTGCACGACACGTACTTCGTGGTTGCCCACTTCCACTTGGTGATGGGATCTGCATCCATATTTGGTATGCTTTGTGGCGTCTACCATTGGTATCCCAAACTGTTTGGACGCATGATGAGTCCCAAGCTGGGCTACCTGCACTTCTGGCTTACCTTCATCGGGGCGTACCTCGTTTTCTTCCCGATGCACTTTATGGGTATTGACGGTGTGCCACGGCGTTACTATGCCTTCACCGAGTTCCCTTTCATGGAGAAATGGCTTTCCGTGAACGTGTTCATCACGTGGGCGGCGATCATCGCTTCCTTGGCACAAGTAGCCTTCCTCTGGAACTTCTTTACATCGATTCGTTGGGGCAAGCGCGCGACGCAAAACCCATGGAAATCCAACACCTTGGAGTGGACAACTCCTGTGGAGCACTTCCACGGCAACTGGCCGGGCGAGATTCCGACCGTGCACCGTTGGCCGTATGACTACAGCAAGCCTGGCCATCACGAGGATTTCATACCGCAGAACGTGCCGTTCTCGGAGACCATGAGTTCCAACTTGCCACACGACTTCGAAGGAGACGAGGAGGCGGAACGCATACAGCGTCAGTGGGAAGCGGAAAATAAGCCCGAAACAAAAGAGGTTTAATACGCTGATCCTGTACGGCAGCGCCGATACTGGAGGAGCTGATGCCGAGCTAGTAGGCGAGATGGTGAGCGGTGGTAAAAACGAATTAGTATAGCAAAAGGGATAGAAAGATGTTGCCTCCTGCGGAAAAGCGATTTCTCGTCACCAATTTGGTTGCCATCATCTCCCTGTTTGCCGTGATTAGCGCCGGGGGCATCGTACGCAGTACCGGCTCTGGAATGGGATGTCCGGACTGGCCCAGATGCTTCGGGCAGTTGGTGCCGCCTACGTCGGCTTCGCAACTGCCGGAAGGATACGAAAAGATTTACGTAGAAGGCCGGCAGAAAAAGAACGAACGGTTCGCCGGCACGCTGGATCGCTTGGGGTACACGGAGCTCGCAAACCGCATTCGACACGACGAAAGCATCCTCGAGCACGAAGCGTTTAACGCGGCCAAGACTTGGACGGAGTTCGTTAATCGCTTGGTCGGTGCCATTACTGGGGTAGTATTGCTGTTATGCGCTATATTCTCCCTGACGTTCTTAAAAAGTAAGGTTATTATCACGGTCTTGAGTGTCGTGAACGTGTTTGCCGTAGGTTTTCAGGCATGGTTAGGTTCGATTGTCGTATCGACGAACCTGATGCCGGGGATGATCACCGCACACATGCTGTTAGCGATTTTGATTTTAGGCATTAGTATTTATACCTATTTCAAAGCGCGCTCATTGCGGGACAAAAACCTGTTGGTGTACCATCGGTCTGCATGGATGAAATGGGTCGCGTTTGCCTCCCTAGTCGTGATTGTTGTGCAGGTGGCCATCGGTACTGACGTCCGCGAGGGCGTTGATTTGCTCGCCTCGTCGGCTGTACCCCGTGGTGAATGGTTAACGTCCATCGGACAGCCATTCTACTTGCACCGTAGCTTGTCTTACCTGTCCTTTGGGCTGGTTTTGGTGTTGCTGTTCTTGATTCGCTCCCGGTTTGCATCGTCTACCGCGCAGAGCAAGTACACCAACATCTTGGTCGGGCTTTTTGTGTTGCAATTATTGACAGGTATTATCCTGTCGTATTTCGCCGTACCGCCGTTTGCGCAGACGGCACATTTGATTTTGGCGTGTTTGATTTTCGGGGCACAGTATTACTTGATGCTCCTGCTAGGCAAACCCGTTGCGCAGTTTTAATATAAAGAATACCCGGGTCTGACGGCAATGTTCGGATTCGTGGAGTGAAGAAAGAAGAATGGATTCATTGAATAAGGAAGTGCATGGTAATGAGTCGACCACGGGTGGGGCGATTAAAGCCAACCGTTCGGTGGAGGGGATCATGGCTGTGAAGCAATTTTTTGCGGATCTGAAACTGTTGGTGAAGATGCGGCTGACGATGACCGTGGTTTTCTCGGCGTCGATTGCGTTTTTGATTGGTAGCGCACAACAAGGCGGAATTCACTGGATCAACTGGGTGGTGTTAACGCTGGGCGGATTTCTGGTAACGGGTTCGGCCAATGGTTTCAACGAGATCATCGAGCGCGACTTGGATAAGCTTATGAAGCGTACCAGCAACCGGCCTTTGCCCGCTGGGCGGATGACCACCGGACAAGCCTTGGTACTGAGTTTGGCGATGGGTTTTATTGGTACCTACACGCTGCTGACGCTAAATTTCATCGCGGGGGTGCTGTCGGTGTTCTCGATTTTCCTCTATGCGTTTTTGTACACGCCACTGAAACGAAAGTCGCCTATCGCCGTGTTTGTAGGTGCCTTTCCGGGGGCTTTGCCGCCACTCATCGGTTACTATGCGGCGTTTTCGCAAGACGACTTGGCACTATACAGCCAAATCAATGCCGAAGCCATTGTGATCATTCCGCTCGTGCTGTTCGCGATACAGTTTGTGTGGCAATTCCCGCACTTCTGGGGTATCGCATGGGTACTGGATGAGGATTACAAGCGTGCTGGATTTCGGCTGTTGCCAACCACCAAACGCGACAAAGTGTCTTCGTTTATGGTGTTGTTCTCTACACTGCTCATGATTCCCGTCAGCTTGTTGCCGTTTTATTTCGGCTTCGGCGGCTACGTGGTGTCGGCCATCTCGTTGGCGGGCGGGTTGCTGTTTAGCTGGTATGGCCTGCAGCTGTTCCGGAAGAACGACTTGGCATCGGCCAAGAAGGTGATGTTTACATCATTTTTCTACTTGCCCCTTATTCAACTGATCTTGTTATTTGACTTTAAGGCATTATGATCGCGATGAAGTATACGGAAGAAAAAGAGGACCTGGCGATCCGAAAGGCGAAGCGATTCAACCTTTGGCTGGGGATGATTGGCATGTTCATGATGTTTGCCGCGCTTTCCAGCGGGTTCATCGTGTACACCGCCGGCGGGGTAGACCGGGGGTTGAAAACGATTTTGCCAAACACGTTTATCTATAGCACGATAGCGATTGTCGTGAGCAGTGCCACCATGCATTTGGCGTATTTGGCCGCTAAGAAGACCGAATTTTTGAAACAGCGGCTGCTACTGGTCGCTACGATACTGCTCGGCATAGCGTTTTTCGTCTTGCAGGTAGAAGCCTGGGGGATATTAACGGAGCGTGGCATTGTACTGGTGAACACCAATGCGTCGCAGTCGTTTATTTATATCTTTACCGGCATGCACTTGGCCCACATTATCGCCGGTGTGCTGGTACTGACCCGTGCGCTGATTGGGCAATTGCGAAGTATTCCGCAGGTGAACAACGTATTCCGGATGGAATTGGCAGGGATCTTTTGGCATTTCTTAGGCCTTTTGTGGATTTATATTTATGTTTTCTTACTTTTGAACCAATAATACTAAACAATGAGCACAACCGTATCGCGCTTGGATAAAGTAAAGACCGGCGCTTGGAGTGGCGGCAAATCGCCCTTCAACGTGGAGTATGGAAAAATCATGATGTGGTTTTTCCTGACGTCTGACGCCTTTACCTTTTCTGCGTTCCTCGTCTATTATGGGTCGCAGCGTTTTGCACACCTCACGTGGCCCGACCCGGACAAGGTGTTCCAGTCCATTCCGTTTATTGCCGATAGCGGATACCCGTTGGTATTCGTCGGTATCATGACCTTTATCCTCATTATGAGTTCGGTGACGATGGTGTTGGCGGTTGAAGCCGGACATCGGGGTGCGAAGAAGGAAGTCATCGGCTGGATGATCGCTACGATCATCGGCGGGTTGATGTTTATCGGTTGCCAGGCATTGGAATGGTCGCATTTGCACCACCAAGGATTCTGGTGGGGCCGTATTCCGACGGAAGCCGGTATCTCGCCCGAACAGGTGCTCGAACCCTATTTCACGCACGGTATATCCGAAACGGCAGCCTTGCAGTTCTCCAACCTGTTTTTCACCATTACGGGTTTCCACGGCTTGCACGTTTCGATCGGTATCCTGCTGAATATTATTATCCTCGGCATGACGCTCAACAATACCTTCGAGCGCCGCGGCAGCTACCTGATGGTTGAGAAAGTTGGATTGTATTGGCACTTTGTCGACTTGGTGTGGGTATTCGTCTTTACGTTCTTCTATTTGGTTTAACCTCCTAATCTATTAATAGCAAAGATATGTCAGCTAATCAACACGATCATACCCCGGTAGCGCACGCTGAAGAGCACCACGAGTCGATGTCTAAAAAGCGGATCTGGCAGGTGTTTTTCTACCTGCTGGCGCTGACTGCCCTCGAGTTTTTTATTGCCTTGGCATTGGTTCACGCCGGGCATATTGAGAAGGACTGGACAGTAAAGATCATCTATATTGTTTTGACCCTGTGGAAAGCCTATTACATCGTCGCGTATTTTATGCACTTGAAGTTTGAAACAAGTGGGTTTATTCTCTCGATAACGACATCGTTTATTCTCATTGTTTACCTTATCGTCTTAATGCTCATCGAAGGCGATTACCTGAAAACAAACTATAATCCATTTCAGTTTTGGCCGATGCCGTAATGGGAAATACGAAGGGGACGAGTGGGTTTAGGAAGGTATTAATCCTGGCAGTCGTATTATTACTGCCGGGATTTTTATATTATCTGCTGGAACGTACCGGCGAAAACCGGTATAGGCCTTTGCCGATATATGGCGAGAAAACGCTCACGGGCACATTCACCAGCCGGATGGGCAAGCAAGTGCCCGACACGGCTTACCACCTGGCGGGTCCGTTCACGTTAACCAATCAACTAGGCGAATCGGTAACGGTGCCTAAAGGGGATACGAGCATCGCCGTTGTTAACTTCTTTTATACGCGCTGCGAGACGTTCTGCACGCATATGAACAACGAGATGAACCGTGTGGCCGAACGGTTTGCCACGAATGACATGGTCAACTTGTACACCATAAGCGTAGACACGGCGTATGATAGGCCCGCGGTCATCAAGGCATACGCGGATGCTTACAAACCCAACGAAAAGAAATGGCATTTCCTGACGGCTGGTCCGGACGACCCCTTGGCGATTTCGCGCGACTATTTTCTGGTAGACGCGGTACAGGACACCACGACCGATCACCGCTTTATCCATAGCTCGTCCCTGATGCTGCTGGATTCGCACCGGCGTATCCGTGGATACTATGATGTAAACCACAAAAAGGAAGTAGACCGGTTAATCGACGAAATCAAGCTATTGTTGGTGGAAGAGATTCGGGAAACCAGCCCGTATTAAACGGGGTTTTAGATTTACGATTTTGGATTTACGATTGTAGATTTGTGATTTTATAAAGGTAGGTGTCTGGTTTACCAGTACGTGATTAGTTAAGAGAAGATGACACAAAACGCCATTGAGAAAAAGTATAACGTCTGGATTGTCATTCTTTCCATCGTGATCCCGTTGATCGTAGCCGCATTGTTTTCGGTCAACCTGCGGGACATGGGGTTTGACGTGGAACCGTTGAGTTTCTTGCCACCGATCTATGCGACGATCAACGGGATCACCGCTATCTTACTGATTTGGGCCGTTGTGGCTATCCGAAAAGGTAATCGGCGCCTGCATGAAACGCTAATGAAGATCTGTATTGGGTGTTCGGTTGTCTTTTTGGCCATGTATGTCGCTTACCACATGACATCCGAATCGACACCCTATGGCGGCGAAGGCACGATCCGAACGGTTTATTTTTTCATCCTGATTTCACATATTCTGCTTTCGATTGTGGTGATCCCCTTGGTGTTGATCACCTTCGTCCGGGCGCTAGCCCAGCGATTCGATCGGCATCGCAAGATTGCCCGGATCACCTTTCCGATCTGGTTGTATGTCGCCATAAGTGGAGTGATCGTGTATTTGATGATCTCGCCCTATTACGGCACATAGCCCATAACTCGAAATTCGTTACCTTTGCAGTATGCAGAGAATTTGGATTTACCAAGCTAATCGGCAATTGACCGATGCTGAGGAGGCACATATCCTTGGGCAGTTGCAGGGGTTTACTTCCCAATGGCGTGCGCATGGCAAACAGCTGGCGGCGACGGCGGAGGTTAGGCACCATCGCTTTATTATCTTGATGGTTGATGATGCCGTGGCGCCACCCACGGGTTGTTCGATTGATAAGTCCGTCCACTTGTTGAAGGAAGTCGAGCAAGCTACCGGATTGGATCTTTTTGACCGCATGCAGATTGCCTACCGGGAAAGGGAGACAATCCAGGTCGTGTCGCGTGATGAGTTTGCCAAGCGCATGGAAGCGGGTACAGTGACTGCCGACACCATCGTTTTCAATAACCTGATCGCTTCTTATCCGGAGCTTGCGGATCGGTGGGAGGTTCCTGTCAAGGAAAGTTGGCACGCACGCGTGTTCTTGTAGGCGTCGCTACGGAATCTCGTAGTGGTCCATATACCGAACGATGGTATTGGTCTTGCGGTTGATGAAATTGGTCGGTGCGTTGGGTTGCCAGCGGCGCGGATTGGGCAAGACCGCGATGAGTAGTGCCGCTTCGCGCTTAGTGAGGGAAGTGGCAGGCTTTCCGAAGTAATGCTGCGTGGCGGCTTCAGCGCCGTACAAGCCGTCGCCGGTTTCGATCACGTTGAGGTAAATCTCTAAAATCCGCTTCTTACCCCAAAACACCTCAATCAGGCCGGTGAAGTAAACTTCAAATCCTTTGCGTACCCACGAACGCCCTGGCCAGAGGAATACGTTTTTGGCCGTCTGCTGACTGATGGTACTGCCACCACGCAAGGTGCCCCCACTTTTGTTGCGTTCCATCGCCTCCTGTATCGCTTTGCGGTCAAATCCCCAATGCTTCATGAAGTTCGCGTCTTCGCCGCTCAGGGCTGCCCGTTTGAGGTTGTCGGACAGGTCTTCGTATTTCACCCATTTCTTGGCAATCTTCCATTCCTTGCCATCGCTTTTTCGTTCGACGGCCCGCTGTACCATCAGCCAAGTGAGGGGCGGATTGATAAAGCGGAGGATGATCACCCAGCCGATGGTGATCGCGAAGAAGTAAATCGCCAGGCGCAGCGTCCAGCGTAGGAATCGGTTGCGTATGCGCGGCGCGGCCGCTTTGTGTTTCTTTGGCGTTCGTTTAATGGCCATTGGATTTCCGTTTATCCTGTTTTGTTTCTTGCGAGTCTAAATCCGAGGTCGTCGATTGTGCTGGGCCATTTTTCGGTCATCCGAAAATAGAAATCTTGGGTTACCGCGA
>CAYUIZ010000004.1:84291-89357 GCA_964444885.1 uncultured Sphingobacteriaceae bacterium
ATTGTGCTGGGCCATTTTTCGGTCATCCGAAAATAGAAATCTTGGGTTACCGCGAACTTCGCAATCCAGAACGGCGCAATCTCAACCGTCCATTTTTTTTGTGTCCTGTCATCCCGCAAATCGATTTTTCCACCCGGTATCCCGACCATCAGGTCCGTTAGGGTTTCTGTTAAAGGCATGTCAGTTTGGCCTGTGTTCATCGTGTGCAAAATCGGTGGTGGCTACTGCCACAGTCCCATCAGGTGCGTTTTGTCGTTTTGCGAAGATACGTAATGTTCTGCCGTGTGTGGTGCGACCGGCGATAAAATAGGGATGGGTGTCGTGGTTTTCACTTCATGAACCAATTGGCATCCCCCCTCCGCGAATTCTCACCAATAACCGATCAATTCTCTTTGGTACGTGCGCATTACTCATTCCTTATTGCCGGTGATCAATATATAGTGTCCGTTTGTAACGGAATAGTGGTTTCCAGTGCCAGTAACTGGAGCCGGAAGCCTAGCTAAACGCGAAATAAACTGCTCAAAAAAAGATAAACCAATATGAAAAAGTTCCTCATTTTTGCACTCTGTACGATCGTTATTGCTTCCTGCTCGAAGGGCGACGATCCCCAGCCAACCGAAGGCGATTTTAAGATATCGGACTGCCTCGCCAAATTCAATCATAAGTACGAAGACCTGCTGACCGCGGCCGATGTGACCAAGCATATCCCGATCGACGAAGCCTCTTTCAAACAGGATATCAGTACGCATACGGGTACCTATGGATCGTGTAGCTATAAGTGGGATAGTGACCGCACCACCACGATGGAGATACTACCGGGCCATGTGTACGAAATGCCTGAATATAATCGTGCCGAAATCAAGTTGTTGTCGTTCTACAAGCCTTCTGATCTCGAACTATACAACCAGAGCTCGATTATCGAGCTGTTTGATATTGGATATCGCAAACTCGAGGACGACGAATATGCCGAAATGCTGACCAATCTCGAACGCGCCTACGCCGGCAAGCCGGAGGAGTTAGAAACCGCTAAAAACTTGCTCGAAATTCGCCGGAATCTTAACTATACCTTCGTCGAAGGCTTGGGCTCCAGTGCATTTCATAAGTGGCATGATGAGTACGGGATCGAGCTCGTGGTATTGGTCGGTGCGGCTAATTTCACCATTGCGACGAAAGTCAGCGCAGACAAGCAGGTAAACGTCGATTTGGCGATCGCATTGGCGCGGGAAGTGATGGCTAAGTGTAAATAGTCAGGCTGCTTTAAGGTCGTTATCGATAGCTGTGCACGGTCACGCAGATGACCCGTTTTGATTCGCGAAACCGCGTTTCGCCCTTTCTTATCTTACATCAATAGCAGTCTGGATCAGGACTGCTATTTTTGTATTAAAAGGAAAGGTAAACGAAATGGAACTAGGCATCAGTATGTTCGGGGATCTGCAAATCGATCCCACAACGGGTAATATCCAATCCCCGCAGCAGCGATTGGGCGAGATCATCGAGGAAATCAAGTTAATGGACGAAGTAGGGTTGGACTATTTCGGAATGGGTGAGCACCACCGTCCGGACTACGCGGTCCCCAGCCCGGAAATCGTACTGGCCGCGGCGGCTAGCGTCACCAAGAACATCCGGTTGGGTAGCGCCGTTTCGGTTATCAGTTCGTCCGACCCCGTCAAATTGTACCAGAATTTTGCCATGGTCGACCTGTTGTCCAACGGCCGTGCCGAATTGATGGCGGGGCGGGGGAGCTTTATTGAGTCCTTTCCGCTGTTTGGCTACGACCTGAACGATTACCACGAGCTGTTTGCCGAGAAGCTGGACCTATTGCTTAAAATCAATGCGTCCGACTCCATTACTTGGGAGGGAAAATTCCGCGCGCCATTGCAGAATCAGCAGGTACTGCCCCGTGCGGTAGGCAATTCCTTGCCGATCTGGATCGCCGTGGGCGGCACACCTGAGTCTGTTATCCGCGCCGGTAAATTGGGGCTGCCCTTGATGATTGCGATCATCGGTGGTTCGCCAGCACAGTTCAAACCCTTGTTTAAGCTGTATCGCGAGACCTACCTCCGCCACGGGCACGACGAGTCAGCTATGCAAGTTGGCATCCATGCGCACGCGTTTATCGGCGAAGACAGCAAAGAAGTCAGCGACCGCTACTACCCGCTATACGCCCGCCAGATGGACCGCATTGGCCGTTCCCGCGGATGGCCTCCCTACCAGCGCATGCAGTTCGACTACGGACGCACCAAAGACGGCGCGTTGTTTATCGGCGACGCCAACGAAACGGTCGACAAAATCCTGCATGTGCAGGAGATGTTTGGGCTGACCAGGTTTGCGGCGCACATGGACGTGGGCGGCCCATCGCACAAAGACATGATGAAGGCGATCGAAATCTTCGGCACCCAAGTGGCACCTAAAGTGAAAGAAGCCCTGAAGAAATAGCCCCCACATGGGCACGGTGTGCCTATCGTGATGGTACAACGGACCCCGAAACCGGCAGTAGCGGCTTCGGGGGTCTTTTTTTCAGAAAAATCGGTTTAGCAACGCTTAAAAAGGCCTTTATATGACCTTTCCCTGACAAGGATGTGTTTAAATTTTTGTATATTCTGTCTGTTTAGTAATTAATTGTTTAACATTTAAATTTTTACGTATGAACACAGAAGAAGTAATGCAGAAAATGACAACACAGACGAGTCGACCCGAGGAGCAAACCAAGGTGAGAGTAGACGAGAAACCTCGTTTTACGCCGACAAGATTTTCGGTGAGGGGATTGCGCAGGCATACCGGCCTCAAGACGAGCCGTACCCCCCAGATAGCCTACTAAGCGGCCGCTTGGACATCGGCTCATTCACAAACGCCACGACCTCGGTGCAGCCCGGTTGGTTGGGCGTATTTTTTTTTATATATCCCTCGCGCCGGAACATCCGTATGCCGGGCGGGAAACGATGAATCACTTATTCGAACAAGCTTGGCTTCAAAGCCAGCACGATAGGCCCACGAAGGGCTTTTTTTCGTTCGTAGTTTTTGGATCCCGCTACGCGGCTAAGTCAACGCTTGTTCGCCACGGTGTTATTTCGAAAAATAAGCATACAGACGAGGAGCGTGAGGTTGACGAGGACGGAGAATGCATTCGAAAGGATGATGGGCAGTTCATTCTTCATCGCCCCGTAGTAAACCCACAAGCTGACGCCCGCTAGCAAGACGGCGATGGTCGCCGCTGAAAGGTCGGCTGTTTTCTTGGTGCGAATCACCTTCACCAGTTGCGGGAGCATGGATGCAGACGTCAGTACGCCCGCCACTGTTCCGATGATTGTTTCGTAGGTCATGTGTCGTTGCATTTTTTGCGTTATTTGCGTGATCCGATTGAGGTTGCCGGTGACAGTCGCGTGTACGGCAAGCTGGCAAGCAGCACCACGGGCACGATGCGTTCGGAAAGGTACTCCCCGGTACGACATCCGTTGCGCAGCCTCGCGAAACGCGTCGTCCTTACGGACAATCCGGAAAGAATTTGGTTAGGGATTTTTAGAAATTCAGGAGGGAACAATCAGGTTTTGCTGCCTTACGGTATCGGGTCACTTTCCATCGCGAGCATGGTGGGCGCAGGATCCGCGCGCTTAAATTTCTGGAAGAAATACAAAATAAGCAAGAACTGCGTGTAGCCATACACGGCGTCTTCGACGGGGATCGTCAGCATGCGAATGCCCAGAAAGTCTCCGGGATTGTAATTGACGATGGGATTGTCCAGTCCGGTACCTGTTAACACCCCATTTACCGGGAAGAAGCCCAGCATAAGGACGGTAAATACAAAGGACGCTTTCCCGATCCAGGGTACTCGAACGACGAAATGCAAATACAGCAACGTCGCCATCGTTGCGATAGCGGTTACCAACGTATAGATTTTATCGGGATGGGCGAGCGCAACGACGGCGCAACTCACCACGCTGACGAAGACGATGAGGTTATTAAAGCCAGCCAGCCAACTGAGCTTGAAAAACTTGTCAAAGCAGTAGTAGGTGAAGATGCACGAGAAGGGGATAAAAATAAAAAATAGCCATTCCTCCACGGGCAACCCAGCGACTACCCACCCCAAGGTATAGTCCGTATTGAACCACCATACGCCTCGCGCGGTAAACCAGACGTCCCACGCGATGAACGGTACGGCCACCAAGGCAGCGGCTTTTAGAAATGCGCCGAAATGCCGATTAAACTGAAGCCGCCGGTCAAAGGAAGCGATAAAGCAGATGATAACCGTAAAAAATAAGACCAAGGAATACGTATAAGCCATTATTTGCGTGATTTGTTAAGGTACATGCTGAAATACTTCAGCGGCACGTACAGAAAGCCAAAGCACTCGCCGTCTTCTTTCCCCAAATGCCGGTGATGTTGTTTATGGGCTCGGCGAAGTGCCAGGAAATAGGGGTTTTTGGTGTTCGTCAGTAATTTTATCCGCTGGTGTATGAAGATATCGTGTACGAAGAAATACGCCATTCCATACAGCATGATGCCCAGGCCGATGTAAAACAGGTAGTTGTAATCTCGAATCGACCCCAGGTAGATCAATGCGATGGTCGGCACAGCGAAAATCACGAAAAAGTAGTCGTTTTTCTCGAGTGCGCCCGCGCTACTGTGGTCGTGATGGTCCTTGTGGAGAAACCACAGAAAGCCGTGCATGACGTATTTGTGTATGAGCCAAGTGGCCCCTTCCATGGCGATAAAGGTAGTCAGCGCGATCAGAACGTTCATCCTAGTTGTTTTTTGTATTAAACATGCTTTCCAGGGCCTTGTGACGGAAATCAAAGATTTCGGCTAATTTGCGTTTGACGAGCACGGCATGGGCGAGGGCGCCCAGCCAGCCTAAGGGCAGTTCGTAGTCTACCCGGTCTCGCACCAGCACGCCCCACTCATTGGGGATAAATTCGTGGAAATGGTTCCAGTAGCGATAGGGTCCTTTTTCCTGAAAATCGGTAAAACTCACATAGGAATCCATCTGCGTAATCCGCGTCGTCCATTGCAAGGGGATACGGAACAGTGGCGACACCGTGTATTGGATAATCATTCCTTCGTAGATGGGT
>CAYUIZ010000005.1:0-8066 GCA_964444885.1 uncultured Sphingobacteriaceae bacterium
GTCCGCTGCAAAGATACGTTTATTATTTAGAAAGAATCTAATTAATATGTCGCATTTTAAAACAGCAGACAGGGAATAAGCATTGCGTTCGGGCCACGGCGGATTTTTCGGGGTAGGGAAATCGCTTTCAAAACGTCCCTAACCCCAAGGATTTTGTCACGTGTTTTCGTTGCATAGCCGACAAAAACCGCCGAAATCCAATTATATCGTTAAAAGTAGTTTTTCTGGCTTACGTTTGATAGTTTGTGTAAATATTCCTATTTTGGGATACAAAGGCTTAGCTAATCGTTCCAATTATAAACAAGAAGCCATGATTCGAAAAGTAGTAAAAGACGCCAAAGAAGCGGTCGCTGACATTCCCGACGGCGCTACCTTAATGCTCGGGGGCTTTGGCTTGTGCGGCATCCCTGAAAACTGCATTAACGAGTTGGTTGCCAGCGGCGTGACCGGCCTGACGTGCATATCCAATAATGCCGGAGTCGATGATTTTGGGATAGGGCTCATGTTGCAAAAGCGCCAAGTAAAGAAAATGGTCGCTTCGTACGTCGGTGAGAATGCCGAGTTTGAACGGCAGCTACTCAGTGGCGAACTTGAAGTCGAGCTGATTCCGCAAGGCACGCTGGCTACGCGATGCATGGCCGCCGGATACGGTATGCCCGCGATCTTTACGCCAGCGGGCGTCGGCACGGAAGTGGCCGAGGGCAAAGAGGTACGGCAGTTTAACGGCAAAGATTACTTGATGGAGTTGGCGCTGGAGGCCGATTTTGCGCTGGTGAAGGCGTGGAAAGGCGATACAGCTGGCAATCTTGTTTTTCGGATGACCAGCCGCAATTTCAACCCGATTATGGCTATGGCCGGAAAAATAACCGTTGCAGAAGTCGAAGAGCTGGTGGAGGTCGGGGAGCTGGATCCCGACCACATCCATACGCCGGGCATTTACGTACACCGGATTTTCCAAGGTACAGGCTACGAGAAGCGCATTGAACAACGGACGGTGAGACAGCAATAGCCTAGCCGCCCGCACAAACCCAATTTTACATATCATGCTGGACAAAAACGGAATCGCGAAGCGCATTGCGCAGGAAGTAAGGGACGGATACTATGTCAACTTAGGCATTGGTATCCCTACGTTGGTGGCCAATTATATCCCGGATCACCTCAACGTGGTATTGCAGTCCGAAAACGGCTTGCTGGGGATGGGGCCATTTCCGCTTGCTGGCCAAGAGGATGCCGACCTCATTAACGCAGGCAAGCAGACCATCACGATGTTGCCGGGGTCGGCGGTGTTTGATTCCGCCATGAGTTTCGGGATGATTCGCGCGCAAAAGGTGGATCTAACGATCTTGGGAGCGATGGAGGTATCCGAATTTGGGGATATCGCCAATTGGAAAATACCCGGCAAGATGGTCAAAGGCATGGGCGGTGCAATGGATTTAGTGGCCTCGGCCAAGCACATCATTGTGGCCATGCAACAGGTGAACCGGGCAGGAGAGAGCAAATTGCTGCCGATGTGCACCTTGCCGCTGACGGGTGTGCGTTGCATCCGCAAGATTGTTACCGAAATGGCAGTCTTTGACGTGGATGTCGAAAGTGGTGGATTCATCCTGCGCGAGCGCGCTCCCGGTGTCAGTGTCGCCCAAATCCGGGCGGCTACGGCTGGCAAGCTTATCGCACCGGACGATGTACCCGAAATGCAACTTGGCTAGTTTCCCATTTTTTCTTTCAGTTGCGCCGATATGGCGTCCGTTTCCCGGATAATGACTTCGGGATCGTCCGTATTGTTGATAATGATTCGGTCGCAACTGTCGCGGTACGGCAAGAGGTATTCATTGTACGCCGGTACCACATGATGCACCCACTTATACCGCACGTCGTCCTCGAAATAACCCCGCTCGATCAAGTCGCGGCGCAACCGGCGCTTCAACGCGATCTCCTCATCGGCCGCCAGGAAAATCCGTTCATCCAACAGGGCATTGACCTCCGCATAGTGGAAAATAAACAGTCCTTCGACAATCAGGATGGGCGCGGGCTTGATTTCCAGTGTCTTTGGGGCGAGTGCCGGATTGTTAAACGTGTACTCCTCTTTTAGGATTGTTTCTCCGTCCAGCAAGCTTTGGATATCCCGGTAGAAAGCCTCTCGGTCTATCGCGGTGGGCAAATCAAAATTATAGTGCTTATTTTCTTCCTGGGTCTTCGTATTGGCCGGGATGTAGTAGTCATCCTGGGAAATGAGCGTCACCTCGTGCGGCTCGAAATGGTGAAGGAAGCACTTCAGAAAAAAGGTCTTCCCAGACCCACTGCTGCCCGCAATTCCTATTACATACGGTTTTTCTGTCATCTGCGCACAAACATATAACTGGATCAGTTGGGAACTGGCGCGCCGTATGCGATTTCGATTTGAAAACGGCGGTCAAGCACCCCAATCTGCGACGCTGCGGATTTAGAAATCACGATCAGCGCATCCCGGGTTTCGGCATTCTCGGCAAATTTTCCCACAACCTTTACAAAGGTGGTCAGCTTGGTCATGGGGTTGGTTATTTTGATCACGGTACCCACGGGCGCGGTCTGATGCAGGGCCAACATATTGCCTGCGTCCTGATTGAGGTTGTCCATCCACACGCCCACGCCCCGGTCATTGTGTTCGCGTATACCAAACCTATTGGGCTGGGGCGCAACGGATCCCTCCGTTTCGCCGTCTACGAGGATGTCACCCAGGTCAGGACCGGCTTCCGCCACGGCCGGTGGTTCGGGGATCTCGTTGTGCGGCACTTTCAGCAACATGCCATTTTGGATCGCGTCCGAGGTGAGGCCATTGGCCCGCTTAATGGATGAAACTGACGTCCTGAAACGTTGTGACACCGCAAACAGCGTTTCCTTTGGCCCGACTTTATAAACCGTGTACTCGCCGATTTCCTCATCGGTAAGGGGAACGGGTGTGTCGTCGGCGTCGGTGTTCGCCGCGGTGTCCGCCGCGGGCTCAGCCGAGGGGCTGGTCCGCATCCGGCCGGTCGGCACGAACAGCGTGTCGCCGATTTTCAGTGGCTTGTTATTGTTGGCTTCGATTAATGAAGCCACTTGCACGTTATATAGCCGGCTGATGCCGAAGTACGTTTGCTTTGCGGCAATGCGATGCACGATCATTTCCTGCCCGTCGCGAACCTCCAGCCCAATGGAATCCCGTGTTACGGAATGGGCTTGGACGGTCACCATGCTGGCCACAAACGCGATAAGTAAAGTGGTGGCTATTTTGATCCGGACTGTCCGTTGATTTTCTTCTCTCATATTGTCTTGCAATTATACTAAATACGAAACAATTTCTTGTTTATTGCTAGCAATAAAGAATAGTTGGCGGCCAATCGCAAAAAACACTTCCGGGGTCATTTTTGCCAGTCCCGCCATGATGGTGCGCGCCTCCAACACGGCAAGGTGCTGGCTGATAATGAGTTTGACGTCAAGCCCGTCGTCCTGCATGACGTGGAACGCCCATGCTTCCTTGTCGCCAAAGGGGAGATGGTGCACGGGACCCGTGATCGCGTAGCGCGCTGACAGGCTATCGGGAACACTGGTCGCGGGTTCGGGAAGACGAATGTCCGGGTCGGGTCCGTCGGCTATCGCAGATGGCGGCCCGTCTATGGGCTGTCCTGTCTGCACGGACAGGTAGGCATCACGGCCGCTGGCGATGTGCCGTGGTCGGGCCTGCACGCGGCCAGCGGCCACCGCCACAAAGGTATGGTTGAAACTTTCCCAGCGCACTTCGCCGGTGGAGGCCGACAGACAGGCGATTCCGGGCGCGTTAGGCTCCCGTTCGCCGAGCGCTCGCAGGAGAAGGCAATCTCCGGCCATGCCTGCCAGCGTCCAGTGGCGGTCGCCATAGGCGCCTTCCTGGAGCATGGAATGCCCATCGGTATACCGGATTACGGAGAATGCCGGCAGGCCGCCGTCCGGCGAACGGCTTTCAACGGCGAGCATTTTCGCAGCGGTGTCGGCTTCGATCCGCCAGATGACACCCGAAAAACTTCTCTCGAATATGGTTTTTAACGTATATTTATCCATTCGTTATGTGTTCGGACGGCGACAAGTTTGCCGCCGCGGGCTTCAAAAATAAACACGATTGTCTGAAATACCCTATTCACTATGCTAAGATTCCCAACTCCCCGTGTATGGCGGGCAATTTTCAACGGGCTGTTCCTGGTATTAGCCGCTTTCTCGACTGTGCAGGCACAGGAGGTGTACCGGTTTGATATCAAGGAGGATATCGGGCCAAATTCGTGGCGTACCGTCAAGAATGCACTGACCATTGCGCACGAGCAAAAGGTCGACGTGATTTTTATCGAGATGAACACATTTGGCGGGATGGTCAACTTTGCCGACTCCATTCGGAGTGCCATTCTCGACTCTCCCGTGAAAACCGTGATGTACATCAACCATAATGCTGCCTCAGCGGGTGCCTTGATTGCCCTGGCGGCCGACAGGATTTATATGAGTAGCGGTTCGAGCATGGGGGCCGCCAGCGTCGTCAACCAGGAAGGGGAGCTGATGCCCGAGAAATACCAATCCTATTTGCGGGGCCTGATGCGTGCTACGGCTGAAGCAAACGGGCGCGATCCCCGCATCGCGGAGGCATTCGTCGACCCCGACGTGGACCTGCCGAGCATCAAGCCGACGGGTAAAGTGCTGACGTTGACGTCCAAAGAAGCGGTGCAGCATGGTATGGCCGACGCGGAAGTGAGTTCGGTACAGGAAATTTTCGCGGCCGAGGGCATTCATGATCCGCAAATCACCGTCCACAAAATTACGTTCATTGACAAGATTATCGCACTCCTCATCAATCCTGCGGTGAGTGGCGTGCTGATTTTGCTTATTATCGGAGGCATTTATTTCGAGATGCAGTCGCCCGGCATCGGGTTTGCCATCGTGGTTTCCATCGTGGCGGCCGTGCTCTTTTTCGCGCCGCTTTACATTCAGGGGTTGGCCGATAATTGGGAGATTGCGCTGTTTGTTTTGGGCATTATCCTGATCTTGCTGGAAGTATTTGTTATCCCCGGTTTTGGGGTAGTGGGTATTTTGGGCATAATCAGTTTGGTGTGTAGCCTTGCCTTCAGCATGGTCGCCAACGACTTTTTCGATTTCCGCATTTCCCAGCCGGGCGTATTACTCAATTCCTTCCTGATTGTCGTCATTTCCATGACATTGGCCACCGTGCTGATGGTGGTATTTGGAAAAAGCCTGCTCAATACGCGTGCGTTCAAGCGCTTGGTTTTGCAAGACGAGCAACGCTCGGTCGAGGGTTATACCGCTTCGATTCGCAACCAGGATCTGGTTAACCGCGAAGGCATAGCCAAGACGGTATTGCGTCCGTCGGGCAAGGTGGAGATTGACGGTAAGTGGTACGATGCCATTGCGTTAGATGGATTTGTGGATGCCGGCGAGGAGGTATTTGTCGAGAAGCATGAGAATTATAATCTGTTTGTAAGAATTAAACGTCCGGGGCAAAACGCCTAGGAAAGGATAAACATTTTTGGTATATTGGTGTTATCCGTTTACCATCAACACACGTTACGATATGATACCAAAAGCAATAAGCTTGGAAGCGAAGAAGCTCAAGCCCGTAGTTGACCACTTGAATGATTTATTGGCAAACTACCACATCCACTACCAAAACCTGCGGGGAAGCCACTGGAATGTCCGGGGCAATCACTTTTTTACCCTGCATGACAAGTTCGAGGAACTCTACACGAACGCCCTCACCACCATCGACGAATTAGCCGAGCGTATCCTTACGTTGGGCAAATCGCCCTACAGCACGTTTAGCGATTATATAAAGCATGCCGAAATCAAGGAGGTGGATACGATCGGGATGAACGACATCGCGATGGTCAAATCCATCATCTCCGAATTGGAGGTTCTGATCGGGCAGCAGCGCGATATTTTGGAGGTTACCTCCGAAGCTAACGACGAAGGTA
Organism: uncultured Sphingobacteriaceae bacterium; assembly: GCA_964444885.1. Classification (GTDB taxonomy): domain Bacteria; phylum Bacteroidota; class Bacteroidia; order Sphingobacteriales; family Sphingobacteriaceae; genus CAYRGQ01. The sequence continues at coordinate 5,964 of CAYUIZ010000005.1, forward strand.
CCAACGACATGATTAATGCGTTCATGCAATTCAACGAAAAACAGCACTGGATGCTGAGTGCTTTCGTCAATAAGGCATAGCCAGCTTGCCGATAGTTCGATAAGCTAAAAAGCGGAAGGCCGGGATTACCCCAGCCTTCCGCTTTTTTAATTGAAGGAAATACAATGCGTTAAAACTTAAAACCCAGTGTCATGAACACCCGGTTTCGCGTGTTGCTGATGTCCGCCACGGGGCTGGGCAAGCCCTCGAGGGTATACGGGCTATGACCGTAGCTTTGGGTCACGTTTTGGTAGGACAAGTCCACGTACATGTTGTTGATCCGGTAGCCGAGGCCAGCAGATACCAATTGCGTGTGGCTGTCAAAATCACGGTAGGGGCCACCTTGGTAACCATATCCAGCTCTTGCCAACAGGTTGTCGGTGAATACGTATTCGCCACCAATCCTGAAATTCGCGTTGCCTTTCAGCGTTTGGGCGATATCGGCATTCATTATGTCGTCCGTAGTACGGTCGTCTGACGAAAACTGCATGCTTGCATAATCCACAAATTCGACATCGGCACTGATCAAGCCCTGGCCGAAGAGTACGGCAACACCACCGTTAATGCGGTAAGGCGAGCGGTATTTGTAGTCGAAGTAGGTGTCTTCCCATTCATCATAATCGTCAAAAGACGTAATATTGCCGTCGATCTGATGGTTCTCAATGAAAAAGCGGTCGGCAAAGTCGTTTGTCATCTGGTACCAAGTAGGGGTAGTGGCCGAGAGCCCAATCTGAAACATCTGTGTGGGTTTGAAAATCACGCCCAACTTGGCGTTGACTCCATTGCCCTGGGTTGACGAAATATACTCGTTGTCGTAGTAATAATCGGAATCCAGTAGATCATAAAACACCGGGTCCGACTGGTCTGTAAACCGAGAATTTGGGTTTTGCGAGAAAATGTAGCCGTAGTTTTCCATCGTCCCATCTTCCCAGAATACGTGTTCGAAGCGGTGGTTGATGCGGGCGAAGCCGACGCTGGCCCCGAAATACAGAAAGTTGCCGTAGTTGGCCCCAAAGGAGAGGTTCGTCTCCGACTGGGTACCTTGCTCGGTATTATACACTTCCTGCCGGCTGTCGAGCATCGTCATGGGGATGTCGTATCCATTCGCGTGCTCGTCGATCATGCCTGCCGACCATCCAAAATCGTTATAAACAGAACCGGGCGTTTCCACCATGAAATCCGCTACGCTGCTCTCTGAGTTGATACCTACATAACCCGCTTTGGTATTGAAGTTGTTCGTTTGGGCGTATGAAACCCCCACATTGAAATTGAGCCAGCCCTGGTTGAGGCTAGCGCCGCGCGGTTTGCGCACGGGAATATGAAAAACGGCCCCGGCGTGGCTCAGCCTGAATTTGTCCACGGTTTGCTGGGTATTAGCACCGAAATACGTCGCCTTGTTTACGTCATTGAGGTAGTCGAATCCGATATTAATATCCGACTGGTTGAAAAAACCAAGCCCTGCGGGGTTTCCTGATATCGAACTCAAGTCGCCACCCAAGGCGTTTTGCGCGTTGCCCATCGCCCGAAAACGAGCCGTTGCGCCCTGTTCCGGCTGGGAATAGCGGATCAGGTCATCGAGGTATTGCGCGGAGGCAGACAGCGAAAGCCCGCCTGCAAATAGCATAGATAGATATAGCTTTTTTATGTTCATAACGTGGTGTTGAGCTAAGTATATACGTGTCTATAAATTAAAAAAGCCAGCTAATGATTCAGGGTTGGTTGCTCCAAATCGCTATTAGCTGGCCTTCATGATATGCGTTGTTTCTTGAAGGCAGAATTTGCTTACCGGTTCCCCCGGCTGCTGCTGCCCCGGCTCGAAGAGCTGCTTCCTGAGGAGGATGATCCTCTGCTCGAGCTGCCCGAAGAGACGGCCGATCCCCTGCTGGAACTACCGCTTGATACGCTGGAGCCCGAAGACCGTGCCGGTGATGGCCGGGACTGCGAGCTGCTCGGCCTGGTAGCGGCTGGGCGCTGCGCTGGCCGGCTTGAGGCTGGCCTGGCTTGCTGGCCTGTCGGACGGGCTGCGGGACGAGCTGCTGGCCGTGCTTGTTGTCCGGCTGGACG
>CAYUIZ010000005.1:8166-21615 GCA_964444885.1 uncultured Sphingobacteriaceae bacterium
CTGTCGGACGGGCTGCGGGACGAGCTGCTGGCCGTGCTTGTTGTCCGGCTGGACGAGCTGCAGGACGAGCCGCCGGCCGTGTTTGTTGTCCGGCTGGACGCCTCGCCGCTGGCCTAGCCTGTTGCCCTTCGGGACGACGAGCCGCTGGTCGCGTTTGCTGGCCTGCAGGGCGCGTGGTAGCGGCGGGCCGAGTCGTGGTAGCCCGTCCTTCTGTCCGGGTGGTAGCTGTAGGGCGCGTCGTCCGCGTATTGCCTACGGCTGTGCCGCGCGTAGCTGTGTTCGTATTGCGTGTTGTGCGTACAGCGTCGCTTGTGCCGCGTGTCGATACAATGCGGCCATTGTTGTCCCGCACGATTGCATTACGCGATGAAGCGGTAGCGTTGCGGCCTCCCGTGTTGGTATTCCGTACGCTAGCCGTACGCGTATTGGCGCGGCGATAAGCGGAGTTGCGGGCCGTCATAGTGCCCCGGTCGCGGTAGTAGCCATAGCCCGGATAATTGCCGTAATAGCCACCGCCGTATCCCCAGCCGCCTCGGTTGTAGTAGGAGTAGGGACCCCAGTAGCGGCTGCCGTAATAGGGATATCCGCCCCAGCCCCAGGCGCCGGCGTAGTAGGGGTTATACCATCCACTTCCCCAGCCCATGTGCCAGCGATTCCAGCCGAAGCCCATGCCCCAGCCAAAGGAAAAGCCGGGCGAATAGCCATAACCACCATAGTAACCCATGCCGTAGTAACTCGTCCAAGGGTCAAAAAATGGAGAATAGTAGCTTACGCCGGGTGTGCTATAGTAGAACCGGTTGATTCGGCTGGTGTATTCCAAATCGTCGTATTCGTCTGCATAATATTCATTGCCGTAATATTCGGCATTGTCGTATTCATCGCCGTAGTACTCACCCTCGTCGTACACTTCATCCGCGTATTCCGCTACGGGACCGTCATAATAGTAATCCGGGCTTTGATAACTTCGCTCTGCTGCGCGGGCATTGCTGTTGTACACATCATCGCTGAAGGTGCGTTGCTGCGTGGCACAGGAGCCCAAAAAAACGAGCGTAGCGAGTGCTATGGCGCTTGTTATCAATCTGTTCGTTTTCATTGTATATCCTTTCAATTTGTGTCTAGCTTGCGCTATTACTAGTTTAGACCCCTTTGGGGCCGATAGGTTTAATGCAGGGTGCAAAAAATTTATTGCCTAAATACACGAAAAACCGTCTACCTTTGCTGGGGCTTCGTTTTTTGAGGCAATGTTACAATAATTTTTCGTTTTTATTATGAGCAAAGGGATTACGAGTCGGGCGACCGATTATTCGCAATGGTATAACGAGTTGGTAGTGAAGGCAGACCTGGCCGAGCATTCCGCGGTGCGGGGTTGCATGGTGATAAAACCTTATGGCTACGCGATTTGGGAAAAAATGCAGGCGGCATTGGATCAGATGTTTAAGGACACCGGCCATAGCAACGCGTATTTCCCCTTATTTATTCCCAAATCCTTTTTTTCGAAGGAAGCATCACATGTGGAAGGATTCGCCACAGAGTGCGCGGTTGTGACACACTACCGGTTGAAAAATGATGGCATGGGCAACATCATCGTGGACGAGGAAGCCAAACTGGAAGAGGAGCTCATCGTGCGTCCTACATCCGAAACGATAATCTGGAACACCTATCGGGGTTGGATAGAATCCTATCGGGATCTGCCCATTCTTGTCAACCAGTGGGCCAACGTGGTTCGTTGGGAAATGCGTACGCGGCTGTTCCTGCGCACCGCCGAATTCCTCTGGCAGGAGGGGCACACCGCCCACGCTACCCGCGACGAAGCCATCGAAGAGACCGAGCGCATGCTTGACGTATACGCGGACTTTGCCGAAAACTGGATGGCCGTACCCGTCGTCAAGGGCCGAAAAACCGAAAACGAACGCTTTGCCGGCGCATTGGATACCTATTGCATCGAGGCACTAATGCAAGATGGCAAGGCCCTGCAAGCCGGCACGTCCCACTTTCTGGGGCAGAACTTCGCCAAGGCTTTTGATGTCAAGTTTACCTCGAAAGAGGGAAAGCTGGATTACGTGTGGGCCACTTCCTGGGGGGTATCGACCCGCCTGATGGGCGCGTTGGTGATGGCGCATTCTGACGATGCCGGCCTGGTGCTGCCGCCTAAACTGGCGCCCATCCAAGTGGTTATCGTGCCCATCTACAAATCCGAGGAAGACCTCAAGGCCATAGGCGATTGGGCAGACGAGCTTATTGCCGAATTAAAAGCCAAAGGCATATCCGTCAAGTTCGATGATCGCGATACCCAACGCCCCGGTTTCAAGTTTGCCGAATGGGAGCTGAAAGGCGTACCGGTACGCATCGCTGTCGGCGCGCGCGACATGCAGAACGGAACGGTCGAGATTGCCCGCCGGGATACACAAACCAAGGAGACGGTAAGCCAGGACGGCTTGGCCGGGCGAATCACATCGCTCCTGGACGATATCCAATCGAATATTTTTAAAAAAGCGGAACAATTCAGGGACGAAAATACGACCGCGGTGGATTCGTACGACGAATTCAAGCGCGTGCTGGACGATAAAGCCGGATTCGTTTCGGCCCATTGGGACGGCACGGTAGAGACCGAAAAACGCATCAAGGAGGAAACCAAGGCGACCATCCGCTGCATCCCGTTGGATGCCGGGGAGGAGCAAGGCCAGTGTATATTGACCGGAAAATCCTCGGCCCGGCGGGTGTTATTCGCGAGAGCATATTAATTGGTGGGACAAAACATACTCATTGTCGGTTGCGGATGGGTGGGGACTTATTGTGCCCACCGGTTTCGCGATGATTTGGGAGCCCGGGTTTCGGTAACGACCACTACGCCGGAGAAACGACAGGCGTTCGGGAAGTTGGGTGTGCATGCTTTTTTGGTTGATTTTGACGAGGCCGGGAGCGAAGTGCCCGCTGCCGCGCTGGCTGACGAGGTATTTGATACGTTGGTTGTCAGTGTGCCCATAACCCGAAAAGACGATATGGAAACGATCCGGAACCGTTTTACCCGTCTCGCCGCATTCGTAGGCAAACTCCGTTTCAAACAGGCTGTATTCTTCGGGTCGGTGGGTATTTACCCCAACGAAAATGCCGTTATCCATGAGGATAGTTATCCGGACGAGGCCCTCGACCAGAAGTTGTTGTTTGGCGAAAAGGCGTTGCGGGCCGTATCGCCCCATTTCAACCTCATGCGCTTGGGCGGGTTGTTCGGGCTGGAACGGGTCATGGCCAAGTATTTCCAGCACAAAGTCTGTATGATTGGTTACCAAACCGCCAATTTCATCCATGTTGAGGATATTTACGGGATCATCCGGCGAATGATGGAAAAAGGGATTGCCGGGTCGATATACAACGTCGTCTCTCCCGGGCATCCGTTGAAAAAGGACGTTATCCGGGTTTCGGCGGCGAAATACGGGTTTGACTTGCCATCGGGCTACGACGATTCCGATCAAACGGCCAAGCGTGTCAGTCCCGACCGGTTGATCCATGATTTGGACTATGCCTTTATTTACCCGTCGCCACTTGACTTCTAGGCGTCAGTATTTTGTATGCCAAAGGGTGATGATGGGTGCACGACAAATCCGCACAAACCCGTGGTTGGTGTTGTCACCGACCACTTTCCCGGGTCTGGCGGTTGGTCATAAGACACAACCGCAGGTGAGAAGGGAAGTATGTCGTGCACCCGGTGATGATTCCTTTCTTTCATGAATTATTAATTTACGGGTGACATGGGGTTTATATGCGTTGTTTACTTTAGCAGCTAGACACGCGAAAGACAATGACAAAATCCAGTATTGAAATAACGGACACCCAATACCTTATCCGGCTAAACAAGGATGAGTTTGGCTACGCCAAGTTAAAGCTTTTCATGGCGCACCTGCTTTCCGACCAAGCTGTTTCCTTGCAAGGCGAGGAGCGCGCGCATGATCAAGTCGCTCGGTACCACACCGATCATGGCGATCGGTTTGACCACCTCGGCGATAAATAATAACCTGGATGTTTGACGGCGGGTGATGGCCCGTTGTTTTCGTTTTACCGTCCCGGTGCCATCAGCGGGAGGTTTGTCGCGGTTCGTTCGATTGTTTTTTCCTTAGTCTCCCTTTTCCTTGCTATCTTTGCGCCTGAAACATAAATCACACTTGTAGCGTGGTTTCGTATATTTTTTGACAAACTAACAATCATAGTTGTACATGATTCAGATTACACTGCCCGACGGCTCGGTCCGTTCTTATGATTCGGGCACGACAGCCCATCAAATTGCCTTATCTATTTCGGAAGGTTTAGCACGCAACGTATTGGCCGCGGAGGTCAATGGCGAGGTTTGGGACGCTTCACGGCCCATAGAAAGCGATGCTGCCGTGCGTTTGCTGACATGGAACGATGCGGAAGGCAAGTCGACGTTTTGGCATTCATCGGCACACCTGATGGCCGAAGCCCTGGAAGCGCTCTACCCGGGCATTAAGTTCGGCATCGGCCCGGCCATCGAAACCGGTTTTTACTACGATGTGGATTTTGGCGACCGCGAATTTTCTTCAGACGATTTCAAACAAATTGAAGACAAGATCCTCGAACTGGCCCGCACGAAGTCCGAATACGTACGCAGCGCGGTCAGCAAGGCCGAGGCCACGGCATATTTTATCGAAAAGGGTGACGAATACAAACTTGACCTGATCAAGGATTTGGAAGATGGCAGCATCACGCTTTACCAGCAAGGGAATTTTACCGACCTGTGCCGCGGACCGCATATTCCGAACACGGGATTCGTCAAAGCTGTCAAGCTGACGAACGTAGCCGGTGCCTACTGGCGGGGCGACGAAAGCCGCAAGCAGCTGACGCGGATTTATGGGGTTACCTTCCCCAAGGCGAGCGAACTTGCCGATTACCTCAAGATGATTGAGGAGGCGAAAAAGCGCGACCACCGCAAGCTGGGCAAGGAGATGGAATTGTTCGCCTTTTCGGAGAAAGTGGGCATGGGCTTGCCGCTGTGGCTGCCCAAAGGCGCCCGCCTGCGCCAGAAGCTGATCGATTTCCTGCAGCGCGCCCAGCTCAAAGCCGGGTATGAACCCGTGGTGACACCCCACATCGGACACAAAAACCTCTATGTGACTTCCGGGCATTACGATAAATACGGCGAGGACTCGTTTCAGCCCATTGCCACACCCCAGGAAGGGGAGGAGTTCTTCCTCAAACCGATGAACTGCCCGCACCACTGCGAGATTTACAAAACCAAACCGCGTTCGTACAAGGACCTGCCCATCCGTTTTGCGGAGTTCGGCACGGTGTATCGTTATGAGCAGAGCGGGGAGCTGCATGGGCTGACGCGCGTGCGTGGCTTTACCCAAGACGATGCACACTTGTTCTGCCGGCCGGATCAAGTGAAGGATGAATTTAAAAAGGTTATCGATCTGGTACTCTATGTGTTCGATGCCTTGGGTTTTGCCGAGTACACCGCGCAGGTATCCCTCCGCGACCGCGAAAACCGGTCGAAATATATTGGCTCGGATGAGAATTGGGACCTGGCCGAGCAGGCCATTATCGAAGCGGCTGCCGAGAAGGGACTAACCACCGTGGTGGAGTATGGCGAAGCGGCTTTCTACGGACCGAAACTGGACTTTATGGTACGCGACGCATTGGGTCGCAAGTGGCAATTGGGCACCATCCAAGTGGACTACAACCTGCCCGAGCGTTTTGAGCTCGAGTATACCGGCAGCGATAATGCCAAGCACCGCCCGGTGATGATCCACCGTGCGCCGTTTGGCTCGATGGAACGCTTTGTAGCCGTGCTAATTGAGCACTGCGCGGGGCAGTTTCCGTTGTGGCTTGCACCGGAGCAATTTATCATTCTTCCCGTATCCGAAAAATACGAGGAATATGCGAAAAAACTTTTAGAATCGCTTAATAATTCCGATATTCGCGGCTTGGCAGATTTGCGTGATGAGAAGGTGGGAAGGAAGATCCGGGACGCGGAAGTCAGAAAAATACCGTACATGCTGATTGTCGGCCAAAAAGAAGTCGATAGTGGCACGGTTTCTGTGCGTAAGCATGGCTCCGTTGAATTGGGAACCCTAACTACGGAAGCATTTAGCGAATTATTAATAAAAGAGATAACCGTTTAATTTAGAATCATTTGGCATTAAAAAGACCAGGTTTCAGAGGCCCAAGGCCACCATTTAAGAAAAAGGAGCCCGACCATCGCATTAACGAGCTGATCCGGGTGCCTGAAGTGCGTTTAGTAGGGGACAACGTCGAGCAGGGGATTTTCCCCACGCGCAAGGCGCTGGAATTGGCTGATCAGCTGGAGTTGGATCTCGTCGAGATTTCACCCAACGCGACGCCTCCCGTCTGCAAAATCATGGACTACAATAAGTTCATGTACGAGCAGAAGAAAAAGCAGAAAGAAATCAAGGCCAATGCCAAGCAAACGGTCATCAAGGAGATCCGTTTCGGGCCCAATACGAGCGAGCACGATTTTGAATTCAAACTGCGCCACGCGATCAAGTTTTTGGAAGCAGGCGAAAAGGTTCGTGCCTACGTGCATTTCAAAGGACGTGCCATTGTGTACAAAGAGCAGGGTGAGATTCTCCTGTTGCGCTTCGCGCAAGCCTTGGAAGACTACGGTAAAGTGGAATTGTTGCCTAAGCTGGAAGGCAAGCGCATGTTCCTGACCCTGGCGCCCAAGAAATAAAAAGCATATTAACAACGATTGATAGATAAAGAAAGAGAGCAGACATGCCAAAAGTAAAAACAAATTCCAGTGCCAAGAAGCGTTTCAAGCTGACCGGTACGGGAAAAATAGCACGCAAGAACGCTTTTAAAAGTCACATTCTGACCAAAAAGAGCACGAAGCAAAAGCGGAACCTGACTCAAACCAGTCTGGTTTCTGATGGCGATACCGGCAACGTAAAGCGGATGCTGGGTATCGGCAAGTAAAAGGGCATTGGCCGTGAGGCCGGAGCCAGAACAAGAATTATAGAATCATGAACCAGGTGCCGGGTCGTAAGTCTGTTGGAAAACACAGCGCCTGCCACCAAAAATTGCAACATTATGCCACGTTCGGTTAACGCAGTAGCGTCGCGCAGGCGACGCAAAAAGATCCTTAAATTAGCCAAAGGCTATTACGGATCGCGCAGCAAGGTTTACACCATTGCTAAAAACACAGTAGAAAAGGGATTGCTGTATGCTTATCGCGACCGCAAGACCAAAAAGAGGGAATTCAGAGCACTTTGGATCCAACGTATTAATGCCGGTGCACGCCAGCATGGAATTTCATATTCGCAGCTGATGGGCAAACTGAATGCTAACAACATCGGGTTGAACCGTAAGGTGTTGGCTGATTTAGCCATGAATAATCCGGAAGCATTCAAAGCGGTAGTAGATACGGTGAAATAAGTGTTTTAGAAAACCCGATATCAATCTTGTTAACTATGGAAAAGGAGGCTGTGAAGCCTCCTTTTTTTGTAGGGATATACCTTCCCCTGCGGGGAATGGGCTAATTCTAACCGGCGATCGGCTCAATCTGGAATCCCGCCTTTTTCACTGATTCGACGACCTCTTCGCCAGTGGCACCCGCCAAGGATACGGATAGTATCTTGTCCTTGTCGTCCGTATCGACAGTCCAGCTCGCCAGACCTTCCAATTTTTCTAAATGCGGCTTCACCGCGGCCACGCATCCGCTGCAGTTAATGGTAGTCTTAAATTTGATGTTTTGCTTGTTATCTTCCATGATATGTGTTTTATAAATTGTAACTCCTTTTATTTTTTCCATTTCAATCGCAAGCTGTTGCTGACGACGCTGACGCTGCTCAGCGCCATGGCAGCACCCGCGATCATGGGATTGAGCAAGAACCCGTTGATGGGGTACAGGATGCCGGCGGCAATGGGGATCCCGATCAGGTTGTAGATAAACGCCCAGAACAAGTTCTGCCTGATCGTGGCTACGGTCTGCTTCGACAAGCGAACTGCTTGGGGGATTTTAGCCAAATCAGAAGAAAGAATAGTCATTTTGGCAACATCCATCGCGATATCGCTTCCTTTGCCCATGGCGATGCTGACGTCCGCCGTGGCTAGTGCGGTGCTGTCATTGATACCGTCACCGACCATCGCTACGGTCTTGCCTTGACGCTGCAACTCCTCTACAAACTTCGCTTTTTGCTGGGGCAATGTTTCCGCTTGGTAGTGCGCAATTCCCGTCTGCTTGGCAATAGCCTTGGCGGTCGCCTCGTTATCACCCGTCAGCATGTACGTTTCGATGCCCATGCCTTGCAGTTCGCGGATAGCGGCGACAGAAGTCTCCTTGATTTGATCCGCAATGGCCAGAACGGCTAGCGCCTTTGACTGGTCGGCAAACCAGATTACGGTTTTGGCGGCATCGCCCCAGGCGTCTGCTTGCTTTTGCAGTTCCGCATCGATGCGGATATTCCTTTCGGCTAATAACCGCTTGTTGCCCGCATAATACGGTTGCCCTTGGTAGACGGCCTGCGCACCCTTTCCGGTAATGCTTTCAAACTGGTCTAAGCGCACGCCGGGTACGCCGTCGAGATACCGGGTGATGGCATCTGCCAAGGGGTGTTCGGATTGTTTTTCCAAGCTGTAAAGGATGCTTTTCGTGTCTTCCTCGCCCGGCAACCACGTTGCGCCGGTCACTTCCGGCTTGCCTTCGGTAATGGTACCGGTCTTGTCAAGCACGATGGCATCTATTTGCTTGGCCAGTTCAAGGCTTTCGGCGTCTTTGATCAGGATACCGGCTTCGGCACCCTTGCCCACGCCCACCATGATGGCCGTAGGCGTGGCCAGCCCCAGCGCACAGGGACAGGCGATGACCAGCACAGTGATGGCTGTAAGCAAGCCTTGCACTACGCCATTGCTCCCGCCCAGGGTCGCCCACAAGATGAATGTCAGCAAGGCAATACCCATCACAACAGGAACGAACACGCCCGCGATCTTGTCTACCAATTTCTGGACCGGCGCTTTGCTGCCCTGTGCGTCCTGCACCGTTTTGATAATCTGTGCCAGCAGGGTTTCCTTGCCCACCTTCAGTGCCTTGAATTGAAAGCTGCCCCGCTGGTTGATTGTGCCGGCAAATACCTTTTCATTTTCGGCCTTCAACACAGGGATGGGCTCTCCGCTGAGCATGCTTTCGTCTACATAGGAATGGCCTGCCGTAACTAGGCCGTCCACGGCAACTTTTTCGCCCGGTTTGACCAACAGGATATCGCCTACAGCCACATCGTCGATCGGGACTTCCTTTTCTTCACCGTCCGGCAGGATGCGGATGATGGTTTTCGGTTGCAAGCCCATCAACTTTTTGATTGCCGAGGAAGTATTTCCCTTCGCCCGTTCTTCGAGCAGCCTACCCAATAGAATAAAGGCGATGATGACCGCAGCCGCCTCAAAATAGACATGGGCCTCCAGTCCCCGCTGATGCCAGAATTCGGGCCAAACCATGTTAAATACGCTGAATATGTATGCAATACCCGTGCTCAGTGCCACGAGGGTATCCATGTTTGCCCGGCCGTGCCTAGCCTGGCTCCAAGCGTTCGCAAAGAAATCGCGCCCGAGCCACAGCACCACAGGCGTAGTGAATATCCACATGATTTCGTTGGCGTAGGGGATATTCATGAAAAACATCCCGATCGCTACGACCGGGACGGATAGGACGATAGCCCACGTTGTCCGCTGCTTTAATGATCTGAACTTGCGTTCGTGGATTGCTTCGATCGTTTCCTGCTGCGTATCCTCGTTTTCGATCAGCAAATCGAATCCGATGGAACGGACGGCCTCTTGGAGTAGTTGGGGATTGGTTTCGCTAGTTTGGTACTCGACAGCGAGCGTTTCGGTTGCGAAGTTAACGGAAGCGTCGATTACCCCCTTTGCGGATTTGACCATGGACTCGGTACTGCTTGCGCAAGAAGCACAGTTCATGTGCAATACCGGGAAGGTCTGTTTTACGGTTGTATTATGTGAACTTGATGTTGGCATTTCGTGTTTTATTAGGTACTAACACAAAGGTCGCCATAAATGTCCGGCTACACGTTACGTTATTTTGGGAAACTGTTGTAAGATTTTACGTTTCCGCTTGTTCGGCGTAGTTGTATAAGCAAAGGTAGCTGTGATCCCTGTGCCATCCTGCTTTTCGGTTTTTTTTTGCGCGGGGAGGTGGCCGTCACTTCCCGAGGTTATAGTGGCCGCTTCATGTGAATGGCGTATTTCTGTGCGGTATGTTTGACCGTAAGCACGAAACACTTATTATTGTAGCATAGACCACAAGCCTGATCTACGGACTGGTTTTATTGACGTGTTATAGAATCTGATTATGCGTACGCCCAAACCGACCCAGTTGGCCTTTTTGCTGCCGTTTTTCCTTTGGTTTTTTTCAGAGCCTCTTGTCGTTGCCCAATCGGGACAACGTTTTTCCTTTGTATTCATGACGGACGTGCATATCAAAAACGAGCCTCATGTGCTAACGTCCTATCGCCGGGCCATCGACAGTATCAACGCCCTGGAACCGGATTTCGTGCTTTCGGGCGGGGACCAAGTGTTCGACGTGATGCGGGGCAACGTGGCGAAGTCGGATTCCCTGTTTCAGTTATTCCTGTCTGAAAGCGCTCGCATCCGCGCCCCTGTGCACACCGCCGTGGGCAACCATGAACTGTTCGGTATTTATGAGGTGAGTCCGACCGACCACACCCACCCGGATTATAAATATGGCATGTATGAGCGTTATTTTGGCGCGCCCTATTATTCGTTTTCCCACAAAGGCTGGCATATCGTGGTGTTAAATAACCTGGACGTGGAAGGTTACAAGTTCTTTGCCGGGATCGATGAGGAACAACTCGAATGGCTGGCGCATGACCTGGCGCAGCTGCCGCCGGAAACCCCAGTGATTATGATGATGCACGTGCCGATTGTTTCCGTCCAAAACCAATACCGGAGCACGGGCGGAGGCGCGGGCCCGAGTGTCGTTAACAAGGACCGTCTTATGGCACTCATCCAACAACATGATGTCAGGCTGGTTTTGCAGGGTCACCTGCACTTCCCCGAAGATATTTATGTGCTGAACCGTACCCGCTTTATAACGGGCGGCGCGATTGCGGGCCGGCCCTCTTGGCGCGGTTTGGAGAATGGCCCCCGCGGTTTTCTTCATTTCCAGATCGATGGTGATGATTTAACCTATCGATTCGTGGCGTATGATACGATGAATGCGAAATGAGACACGCAACAACTAGTGTACAGCCTTCTTTTGAACGACATTAAGCTGTAGTTTTACGAACAAACGCACAATCAATAAATAATGAAAAGGGATGAAAGAACTGCCGAAATTTCACGAAACATTTAATCCTATCCTCGACATACTATCAAATGGGGATATGTTGCAGGCAAGGGAGATGCAAAGAAAGGTAATCAACAAGTATTATTCACACTTACCAGCCGAACTACTTGAAGAGAAAACGAAATCTGGTGAAATCCTGATTCATAATCGAATTGCTTGGGGAAAATCATATTTGAAAAAAGGCGGATTTATAAATTATCCTAGACGTGGTTACGTACAAATCACAGAAAAAGGACTGGAGCACAGATCCACCCTGTCCTTGAAGGAGGTGGTGGAGGACGGATCAATGATGGAATTCTATAAGGATGAGAAAGATAAACGCCAAGAAGTACAGCAAGAAATCAAACACATTGATAATGCTACTCCACAAGATCTAATAGATGAAGGGTTTGACCAAATTGAAAAAGAAACGAAAAACAATCTATTAGAGAAACTAAAGGCCCTGGACCCTTACTATTTTGAAAAAGTCATTTTGATACTTTTGAAAAAAATGGGATACGGTGATTTTATTGAAACAACGAAATCGTCAGATGGGGGTATTGATGGAATTATCAATGAGGATAAATTGGGCCTTGATAAAATATATATTCAAGCTAAACGCTTTACTGAAAATAAAGTGCGAGAAAAAGATATACGAAATTTTATTGGTGCTATGAGTGGCGACACAAATAAGGGGGTTTTTGTGACCACCTCAATTTTTGACAATGGAGCAATCGCAAAAGCAAAAAATGCACATCATAAAATTATTCTAATTGATGGAAACAAGCTTGTGGATCTGATGCACGAATTTAACGTTGGCGTTCAAGTTAAGTCGGTGTACGAAGTCAAACATTTGGATGAAGACTTTTTTGTTGAACAGTAAGTTTTCTGTGCAGGTAGATTTAAGAATGTTTCCTGTCTATTAGCAGCATTTTATGGTTTGCGTAGGTAACGCGTCCGATTTTTCATAGACAATTACCGAAGCTGTACGCGCAAGATATCGTGGTGATTGGTGATGTACAGCGTCTGTTCGTCCGGCGACAAGGCTACGTTTGATGCCGCTTCTTCCAGGCGGATTTTGCCGAGTACGTTCGCTTCCCGGTCAAAGATCCAAATTCCGCCCGGCCCTGAGGCAAACACCGTTCCGGATTGGCTGATCTTCAGCCCGTCAGGCAAACCCTTCACTCCGTCTCGGGCGTCCGTTGCGCTGTAGAACAGGCTGGGGGCCTCCGCGGGGTTTTCTACGTCGATCACATACCAGTTGGCGGCGTTCACATCCGAATTGGCGACGAGCAGATGCCGTTCGCCGGGGAATAGGGCGATGCCATTCGGCCGGGTGATACGGGTCGTTAATGCTTGGATTTCACCGCTAGGCATGACTTGGTAGACACCGTTGTAGGGGAGTTCCTTGGTTGGATCCTCGTCATTTTGCATCGGCAGACCATAAGGCGGGTCGGTAAAAAATAAGTCGCCTGTCTGGCTGAATACCGCGTCATTGGGGCTGTTGAACCGCTTGCCTTGGTAGCTGTCGGCGAGGGAAACGAAGGTCGGTTGCGGCGCGTGTAACGGCGCATTCATTCGTGCTAACTGGCGATCGCCGTGCTGGCATAACACTAAGTTTCCGTCGGCATCGAGGAGTAGCCCGTTGCTGCCCGGTTCACGCCCAGTGAAGGGAGCTTCGCCGGTGTAGCCACTCGGCTGCAGGTAGACGCTAGCGCCGTCTTCCTCGGTCCAACGGTAAACCGTATTGGCCGGCACGTCAGAAAAAAGGAGCATTTGCTCGCTTTCTATCCAAAGGGGGCCTTCGCTCCATGTGTATCCGGAGGCGATAATCTCGATACGGGCATTGGTATCGATAATCTGGTCCAGCGCCGGGTCGAGTCGTTCAATATGGCCTGTGACCGGGTATTCGATGGCGTCCTGTGTTGGGGCTTGCGTGCATGCGCTGCAGATCAACACCAAGATCGGGAGAAAGCGGAATGTCATAACGAGTTTGTTGGGATGGTTAGATTGTAGTCTCTTCCAAAAGCTGTTTTTCGTGCAACTCGAAGTAGGCGCCCTGAAGCGTGAGCAGTTCCTCATGCGTGCCTTCTTCGGTAATCCGGCCCTGGTCCAGCACCAGG
>CAYUIZ010000005.1:21715-23674 GCA_964444885.1 uncultured Sphingobacteriaceae bacterium
GAGCAGTTCCTCATGCGTGCCTTCTTCGGTAATCCGGCCCTGGTCCAGCACCAGGATACGGTCGGCATTCTTGATGGTAGAAACCCGATGCGAGATAAAGATACTGCTTTTCCCGGCCATCACCCGGCTGAGGTTTTGGAGGATTTCTTCCTCGGTACTGGTATCCACGGCCGATAGGCAGTCGTCGAAGACCAGGATTTGGGGCTCTTTGATCAGCGCGCGCGCAATGGACACCCGTTGCTTTTGCCCGCCCGACAGGGTCAGCCCCCGTTCGCCGAGCATCGTGTTGAAACCATGCTCAAAACCCATGATGTTGTTATAGACGGCGGCATCTTTTGCCGCTTGCGCGATGCGGTCGTCCGTGGCCGAATTCAGGCCGAATGCGATGTTATTGGTAATCGTGTCCGAAAACAGGAAGACCTCCTGCGGCACAAAGCCGATTTGTTGCCTGAGCGACTGCAAGTTATAGTCTTTGATGTCGACGCCATCTATGGTGATCGAACCGCTGTCGGCATCGTACATCCGCATGAGCAGGTTAGCGATCGTGGATTTTCCCGATCCTGTTCGGCCAATGATCGCCAGTACTTGCCCCGGCCGCAGGTCGAAGGATACGTTATCCAGTGCCTTGATGCCCGTATCGGGATAGGTAAACGTGACGTTGGAAAAACGCACATTGCCTTGGATGGCGGAAGCTACGCGTTCGCCGGAGTGGATGGTGGGTTTGGTGTTCAGAAACTCGTTGATGCGTTCCTGAGAGGCGGATGCGCGCTGCACCAGCGAGGTCACCCAGGCCAGTGCCATGGCCGGAAAGGTGAGTTGGTTGACGTAGACAATGAACTCTGCAATATTGCCCGAGGTAATCGATCCGCGAGCCACTTCCAGGCCACCGACATACACGGTGATAATCGTGCTAAGGCCCACCAGAAGCAAGATAAGTGGGAAGAAGAAGGCTTCGGCCTTGACGAGCGACAGGGTATGTTTTTTGTATGCTTCGCTCTCGCGGTCGAATCCATCCATCTTGTCCTGTTCCCGGCTATAGGTCTTGATGACCCGTATGCCCGAGAACGTCTCTTGCACAAAGGTGGACAAGGTAGAAAGTTGCCGTTGGATGCGTTCGCTCCGCCGGTTGATGATCTTGTTGACGATGAAGAGCAACGCTGTCAGGACCGGAATGGGCAGGAGGGAATACATGGCCAGTTTCGGGTTGACATTGATCATGGCCACGATGACCATGATGGACAGCACCAGCGTGTTGATGGCGTACATGATGGCGGGGCCCAGATACGATCGTACCCGGTTGACATCCTCGGTGACGCGGTTCATTAAGTCACCCGTGTTATTGCGCCTGAAGAAAGCCATGTCCAGCTGTTGGTAATGGCTGTAGATTTCGTTCTTGAGGTCGTATTCGATGTGTCGTGAAGTCAGGATGATTGTCTGGCGCATCAGGAACAGGAAGATGCCGCGAATTAGCGACAGGGCAAGCACCACGATGCCGAACAACAAAAGCGTGGAACCGAAGACCTGGTATACCAATTCCTGCCGCTCAAAGCCGTCAAATAAGCGGTAAACCCCGATGTTCTCTTTCACCAAGTCAAAGGCGATGCGGATGACTTGCGCCGGTAATACGCCGAAATAATTGGAAATAACCACGAAGAGCACGCCCGGAATGAGCCGCCATCGGTATTTGTAAAGGTATTTATTGAGGTGCGCAAGGTGCTTCATGGACGATAACAAAAGTACGAAATATCTTGCGAGTAGGATGAAACAGTTTTACACCCAAATAGCACGAAGGGCAACGAATGTGTTGTCGCAGGCGGGCATGTCGTAGATCCGCCCGTTTCGCAATACCCAATACTCAATACTCAATACCCAATATTGAGTGCAACGAAATCCCGCAAGGCGGGACTCAATACTCAATACCCAATATTGAGTGCAACGAAATCCCGCAAGGCGGGACTC
>CAYUIZ010000005.1:23774-77763 GCA_964444885.1 uncultured Sphingobacteriaceae bacterium
ATACCCAATATTGAGTGCAACGAAATCCCGCAAGGCGGGACTCAATACTCAATACTCACTTCAACACCCCGATATAAAAGTTAAATGTATCTACTTCCAAATTGTACCGCGTCAGCCCCGGCACAGGAACCTGCTGGAAATCCCGCGACGGGTAAATCAGGTAATATTTGCCGCCTTGGGTGCGCACGCGCACGGGCATATCAAAATCTGAAACATCGGCTATCCACCGACAGTAGGGACTGCCTTCTTCGTCAAAAATAAACTCCAAGATGGGCAAACTGCTGTGTTTGACGTATTGTGCAAATATGCCGCTGAAGTCGCGCCCCGCCTGTTCGCTGATGTAGCCCACGATATCTTCGTAGTCCACGGTTTGGTGGAAAAACTGCTTGTTGAGGCCACGGAGGATACCGCGCCAGCGTTCGTCATCGTTGATGATGGTTCGGATCATGTTGTGCAGCACGCCGCCTTTGTTGTACATGTCGCCCGAGCCTTCCTTGTTTACGTGGTAATCGCCGAGCAGGGGCTCTCGGTTTCGGATGGCCCGCCGGTTGCCATGCACATATTCCTGGCCAGCGGGTTTGCCGTAGTGGTAATCGATGTAGAGCGACTCGGAATAGTTGGTGAAGCTTTCGTGTATCCACATATCGGCGAGGTCGCTGGCGGTGATGCTGTTGCCAAACCACTCATGACCCGCCTCATGGATGATGATGAAATCCCATTTGTTTCCCCATCCCGTGCCCGAGCCGTCGCGGCCTAAATATCCGTTTTGGTACTTGTTGCCGTAGGCGATTCCGCTTTGGTGCTCCATGCCGAGGTGAGCGGTCTCGATCAGCTTGAAGCCGTCTTCGTAGAAGGGGTAGGGGCCAAACCAGTGTTCGAATGCCCGCAGCATGGGCTTCACATTGGCGTCGAAGTGGGGGCGGGCTTGGGCTTCGTTCTCCCGAAGTACCCAGTAATCGAGGTCGAGGACCCCGTTCTCGCCATGAAAGGTGTCTGCAAAATGCACGTAGTCGCCGATGTTGACGGCAACATTATAATTGTTGATGGGATTGCTTACAAACCAGTCGAAGCGCGTGTATCCATCGCCTGCGTCCTGGCTGCCGCGGAACCGTCCGTTCGAAACGTTCGTCAGCCCGTTTGGCACACTGATGCTGATCAGCATACTGTCCACTTCGTCCGACTGGTGGTCTTTGTTAGGCCACCACACGCTGGCGCCCAGGCCTTGGCAGGCGGTGGCAATCCAGTGCTTGCCGTTGCTGTCTTTCTTGAAGTCGAATCCGCCATCCCACGGCGCCCGCTTGGCTTGTACGGGATGGCCGGAGTAGTGCACGGTAAAGGAATCGATGGATCCCGACGTAATGACCTCCGGAAAGTCGACGAAAACCGCGTGGTATTCCCGTTCGAAGGGGAGATCATCGCCGCGGTATTCCACGCGTTCTACCCGTAAATTATCAAATAGGTCGAATTGCAGGCGATCGAAATCCGCGGTAGCGGTAAAGCGAAATTGATTCGAACCACTAATGTGGCGCCGGTCAGGATCTACTTTTACCTGCAAATGGTAATAGTTGATATCATAGCACGTGCGCAATGGCGTCAGCGTGCCCCGCAGGGAGTCGCCACGGCTGTAAATATCCTTTGCCTGGAGTAATTGACCGTAGCCAGGCATGGTGCTTAGGCACAACGCGGCAAGCAGCAACAGTGAAGGCAAAAAAGCTAGGAGGGGATGGCGCTTCAGCATGTTCATAATGTCCTTTTTATGGGGATGACCCGTGACTAGCTTGGATTGATGACTGAATGTTTTCTTGAAAACCAAGTAGCCAAATCATCGGCGCTCAGCGTGTTAAGGCAGTTCCTGGCGTCCAGTCCGCCCTTGCGTGCAACATACACACCGTAGTGCATGTCGTGGAATCCTGAGGTCCGGTGCGCATCCGGGTTGATGGACAGCATGACGCCTTTTTCCGTGGCGTATCGGTGCCAGCGCCAGTCGAGGTCGAGCCGTAGGGGATTGGCATTGATCTCAATGGCCACACCGTTGGCCGCGCATGCGTCGATCACTCGTTTGAAATCAATCGGGTAGCCTCCGCGGCTCAGCAAAAGCCTGCCGGTAGGGTGGCCCAGCATGGTGGTGTATGGGTTTTCGATGGCGGTAACCAACCGTTCGGTAGCCCGTTGCTCGTCCATTTTCAAGTTGGAGTGAATGGAAGCAACCACAAAGTCGAAGCCTGCCAGCACCTCGTCCGGATAGTCGAGCGAACCGTCGGACAGGATGTCCGATTCAATGCCTTTGAATATACGGAAAGGCGCGAGCCTGGCGTTTAGGCTGTCAATTTCGGCCCACTGCGCCTCTACCCGTTCGATGGGGAGACCATTGGCATATACGGCGGTTTTGGAGTGGTCGCAGATACCCAAATAGTCCAGCTTTAATTCGTCGCGGCAGTAGAGCGCCATCTCTTCCAAGGTGTTGACACCATCGCTGTAGGTACTGTGGTTGTGGAGGGAGCCGCGCAGGTCGGCAAACGTGATGAGCTGAGGCAGTTTGTTTTCCCGAGCCAGTGTCACCTCGTCGAGTCCTTCGCGCAGTTCGGGCTCAATGTAGGCCAGGCCTAGCGCTTCATAGATGGCTTCCTCGGAGTCTAATTGGGGCAGGACTTCCGCAATTTCGCTCAACTGCTGCAGGTGCGCCTCGGACCCCGTCGTCATGAGCAACTGTTGGTAGAAACGCGATGCCACGACAGGAATCAGCCGGAATCGGATGCCTTGGTCGCTGTTCAGGAGGATTGTCCCGTCCGGTTCTGTGAGCGGGTCGGCAACGAAGCCGGGCAGGCCGAGCACGATCGACAACAATTGTTCGGCAGATTCGCCGATCACTATGCTGACTTCCTGCAACACCTCGTTTTTTCTCCTAAACGCGCCTGTGAACGAAATAAGCTGGGGTTCCGGAAGTTGTTTGCGTATCTTCCCGACTAGGTCATGGGCGATGGGAGCCACGTTTGCATACAGGGACCAGCCTTGGCTCGACATCGAAAACTCGATTGCTTTTTTGATGTCTTCCTGGGTTTTCAGTCCGAATCCTTTGGCTTCGATTAACCGGTTTTCGTTGCAGGCATAGTACAGCTCGCCGACGCTTTCGATGCCGAGCGTTTTCCATACGATTTGTATCTTCTTCGGCCCCATGCCTTTGATGTTTAGCATCTCGAGTACGCCCATCGGTGTTTTTTCCAGATACGCATCGAGTTCGGGCAGGGTACCGGTCGCCAGCAAGGCTTCCACCTTTTGCGCCGTACTGCTTCCGATGCCGGGCACGGTACCCAATTCGGCTAAGGTCGTGGTTGATATGGCGAAGGGGAGTTTGTCTAATTTATAGGCGACGTTCGCGGTGGCTTTGGTCCGAAAGGGATTTTCGCCATGTAGCTCCATCAGCTGGCCGAGTAATTTGAATTTCCTTGCAATGCTTCTGTTGTCCATCACTGAACGATCCATATTCTTTTCTTAATCGCTAATCTCTCCAGTACACCACGCACCCGTTTTTCAGGGTGTCTGGATGGTCTCTGGACGTTTTTCTTCGCGACTAAATTTATGGATTATTAGGCGGATTCCGGCATTGAAAGTGAAATAGCTCAGTGCCCAGTTGATGAAGGTAACCAGCCGGTTGCGGAATCCGACCAACGACATCAAGTGGACGGTCATCCACACCCACCATGCAAAAAAGCCCTGAAACCGGATTTTTCCGATGTCTACGACGGCCTTGTTGCGCCCCACCGTAGCCATCGAGCCCTTATCGAAATACGAAAAGGCCTCGGCGGGCTGTCCGTCCATCATGCGTAGGATGTTTTTAGCTAAATGACGGCCTTGCTGCTGGGCGACTGGTGCAACGCCGGGGTGTCCGCGGGGCAAATCCTCGGTAATGATGGCTGAGACGTCGCCGATAGCAAATACGTTCTCCATGCCCAGCACGCGGTTGGTCTCATCAGTCTGGATGCGATTGCCACGGACAATGATATCTTCACTAATGCCTTGCGGGAATTGGCCTGTGACGCCGGCTGACCAGATCAGCGTTTTCGTGGCGATTTGTTTCCCGCTTTTCAAGATCACGACATCGCCGTCGTAGCCGGTTACCTGCTCGCCGGTAAAAATGTTTACGCCCAGCTCGCGCAGATACAGCTCGGCCTTTTCTGATGCCTGCGGTGAGAGTGCGGACAGCACCTTATCCAGCCCTTCGATCAGGTAGACATTCATGTCTTCTTTACGCAATTCGGGATAGTCTTTGGCAAGAATGTGATTGCGCAGTTCCGCGATGGCACCCGTGAGTTCGACGCCTGTCGGGCCGCCGCCCACGACCACAAAATTGAGGAAGGAATCGCGTTGCGTCCTGTTTCTTTCCAGCAGCGACTCTTCGATATTCTGCAATAAAAAGCTCCGGATGCCCACCGCTTCCTTGACGTTTTTCATCGGAAGCGCGTAGTGGGCGATCTGCTCATTTCCGAAAAAATTGGTGGTGGCGCCCGTGGCGATTACTAAGTAGTCATAGGGTACTTCGCCAATGTCGGTGTGCAGCACATTGCGCTGTTGGTCGATCGACTGTGCCTCGGCCATGCGGAACGTAAAATTGCGTTGCTTTCTGAACATTTTCCGCAACGGGAAGGCGATAGACGGTGCTTCGAGTGTTCCTGTCGCCACCTGATAGAGCAGGGGCTGGAAGGTATGGTGGTTGTTCCTATCAATAAGCAGTACCTCTACCGGTTTGTCTTTCAGTCCTTTGACTACTTCAATGCCACCAAAGCCGCCACCTAAGACGACTACGCGCGGAAATTTTTTCGATGTGTTATTGTCCATCATAGACGTGTGTTTCTAGTGACCGAGCACTTCTTGGGGAACAGGCCTCGGGGGTCATTTGTTTTCAAAAACCCTGATTTTTAGACCGTCTAACGACCTGCCGACCTGGATTTGGCAGGATAGCCGGCTGTTGTCGTCTGCAAAGGGCAGGGTGTCGAGCATGTCGAGCTCATTGTCGGTGCGTTCGCCGAGTTTTTCCATGCCGTCGATGACGGCGATGTGGCAGGTGGCGCACAGCGCCATTCCCCCGCACGTCGCCATGATGTCGTAGTCCGAAGCTTTCAGCACTTCCATCAGGCTCAGTTGCACGCCGTCGGGCACCTCGATGGTTTGTGTTTGCCCGTTGGGTTGCTCTACGTGGATATGGATAAGTTCTTCTGTCATCGCTTACTAAAATTCGTTGATGCCGTTCACGGTGGTGTATTTAAAGCTGAGGCGCTGTTCGGGATATACGTATTTGAATGCGCTTTGTGCCATCAAAGCCGACTCGTGGAAGCCGCACAGGATGAGTTTCAGTTTGCCCGGGTAGGTATTGATGTCGCCGATCGCGTAGATGCGTTCCACACCGGTAGAATAATCGGTTGTGTCCACCGCAATCGCCGAGGCGGCTACGCTTAAGCCCCATTGCGCAATAGGCCCGAGTTTGGGGCTGAGCCCAAAGAGGGGGATGAGCGCGTCGGCTTGTATCGACGTTAGGTTATTTTGTTTGTCTTTAACGACCACCTCCCGCAATACGCCATTGCCGGAAACATGGTCGAGATTGCTTTGCAGCAGCAGCCTGACTTTGCCTGTCTGTGCAAGCTGGAATACCCGGTCAGCCATGTCGGGCGCACCACGGAAGCTGTCGCTTCGGTGCACCAGCGTCACCTCTGCCGCAATGTCGGCCAAATGGTTGGTCCAGTCTAGGGCGGAATCGCCGCCACCGGCAATCACGATGCGTTTGCCCGCGTAGTCCTGCGGATTGCGAACCATGTAGGTAATGCCTTTGCCTTCGTAATCGGCAATGCCGGGCAGTTCGGGTTTGCGCGGTTCAAAGCACCCTAAACCGCCCGCGATGACTACCACTTGGGCATGGATGACCGTGCCCTCATTGCTGACGACGTGGTATGAGCCGTCATCCTGCCGTTGGAGCTCCTCGACGCGCTCGCCCAAGGTGAACGTGGGTTTAAACGGCGCGATCTGTTCCATCAAATTGTCGACGAGGTCTTGCGCGTCGATCGTGGGATAGCCGGGGATATCGTAGATCGGTTTCCGGGGGTAGATTTCAGACAGCTGGCCGCCTACTTGTGGCAGGACATCGATCAAATGGCACCGCATCTTGAGTAATCCGGCTTCGAATACCGCAAACAGGCCGACCGGGCCCGCACCGATGATGCAGATATCTGTTGTTATATGTTGATTCGTATTCATGGTATTTAACTGATTTCCAAATTATTGTATATAGTGTTCAAAATGCGTTTCAGGTCCTCAAAATCCCGCTCGTCGAGATTCTTCCAGGCTTCGTGCCGGATATCCCCGACTTTTTCGGAAAGCGCATCGACCAAACGTTCGCCTTCCTCCGTGAGGTGGATCACAAAGCAGCGCCGGTCGGTGGCATGCGTGCGGCGCTCAACCAGATTTTTGCCGACAAGCAAGTCGATAATACGGGTCAGGGTCGGCTGGTCTTTCGCGCAGTATTCCGCCAGTTCTTTCTGGGACAAGTCTGCCTGGGATTTTAGGTTCTTCAGCACCACCCATTGGTCTACCGTGATTCCAAAATCCCCGTCGTTAAAACGGTACTGGGCATATTGTTTGACACGTCGGGCCGTGCGATCGAGCAGGAACGAATAGGTGCTGTATTGTTCTTTTGTCATATTAATAATTAGTACAACAAATATACGCATATTAATTATTTCATGCAATAGGCTTTGTTAGGCAAACGGCATTAGCGTTCGTTTAGGATGCGGAGGTTGCTCGCTATACTCTTTTGTTCCGCTTTACGTATCCATTTGAATAGGAATCCGGCTATTTTTCCGGGAACATGGATGCGCTGGGCGATGGTGGCGACGAGGTGGTCGGTGGTTTGCAGGACGTGTGCGTAGGTCTCCGGAGAGGCGTGGCAGAGGATTTGGGCATTTGCCCAAGCCGTGTCCCGCGCTTTGGAAATACTAAAATTAATCAACGCATTGGTCTTGTCGGGGTCTAATCGCGCCATGAAGATCATCAGCCAGGAGATGCGGCTCAGTCTGCTTTGCAAGATGTTGTATTCCGTCGCAATGGTGTCGTTGATGCGCTGGAAATCGGGATGCAACGCGGCGATGGTTGCCGGAGTGCTGATGCCCGCAGCGGCGGCCCCCAGATCGAGATTAATGTGGGCGTTGATACCCAGCAGTAGGTGCTGTACGATGGTGAGGTTTGGAGAAGTTGCGGCCAGGAATGCAGTTTGCCAAGACTTGGTAACCGGCGATCCGGTACGGAAGGCCGCGTACGCGTCAAAATAACGGTTAGCAAAGCTGACGACTAAGCGTTCCATGCGCGGGCCGTCATCAAAAACATTTGCGGCAATTCCGGCTTGCACCGCAGTGGTCATGCCTCGGTAGAGCGTGGCAAAATAACCGAGCGCGGATCCGGATACGATGGCGTCATCGATGACGCCATCCAGAAACACCACGCAATCCGTTAGGGTATTGGCTTTCATGGGGTTGGGTTATTGGATAGGTAAGGATACGCAAAAAAAGTCGACCGTGCAATAACCTCATGAAGTGCATGGTTTGTTAAAAAAACAAACCCGCTTTGAATTTCTCAAAGCGGGTTTGCCTATTTCAATACGGTACCAGCCATTATGCTTTGGCCGGTTTCAGCGGTGCTTTTTTCGTGTCATCCACAGCCGGTTTTTCGGCAGCTTTGTCGCTTTGGAGGTCAACCACCATCGGAGCGGCAATGAAGATGGACGAATACGTACCTACGATGATACCGATGAGGATCGCGAAAGAGAACCCGCGGATTACCTCGCCACCGAATACGAAGAGTACAGCCAAGACGAAAATCAGCGTCAGGGACGTAATGATGGTCCGGCTCAAGGTCCTGTTGACAGCCAAGTTTACGGTTTCGCCCATGTCTTTTCGTTTAAAGCCGGGCTTGCTCAGGTATTCGCGCAAGCGGTCAAACACCACCACCGTGTCGTTGATCGAGTACGCAATGACCGTAAGGATCGCCGCCACGAAGTGCTGGTCGATGTCCATGGAGAATGGTACGATACCATCTAGCAGGGAGAACAACACCAGAATGATTAAGGCATCGTGCGTGGTGGAGATCGCCGCCGCCAAGCTGTACTGCCATTTGCGGAAGCGAATCAAAATATACAAGGTAATAATCAAGATCGAGAAGATACCCGCATATATTGCCCGGGTTTTGATGTCGTGGGCAATGGACGGGCTCACCTTTTGGGAGCTCATGATCTCAAAGGCGTTGCCCTGTATTTTATCCAGGCCCTCGTGCAGCTTGGCCAGTACTTCCTCGTTTGCCGCGTCGGAAGTTTCCTCCACCATGTAGGTGGTGGTCGCGCGCACTTGGTTTTGTGCACCATAGATTTTCACTTCCGTGTTTAGTCCGAAGGATTCGTTCAGGTTACCCCGTACTTCCTCCAGATCGATCGGTTGTTCAAACCGAAGGGTGTACGTACGTCCGCCTTGAAAGTCCACACCGAGGCTGAACCCTTTCGTGAAGACGGATACCAATCCGACGGCAATGAACAGGGCCGAAGCGATGTAAAACTTCTTGCGGTTTTGCACAAAGCCAAAGTTGGCATTCTTTAGGGTGTTGGCACTCCAAGGAAACGAGACCGTGATTTTCCGGTCCTTGCTCAGCATCCATTCGAAGATAATGCGCGTAATGAAAATCGACGTAAACAAGGAGGTAATGATACCAATCATCAGCGTTGTGGCGAAGCCCAGGATAGGACCGCTACCGAAGATGAACAGGATTACCCCGACCAAGAAGGTCGTGATTTGGGAGTCGAGAATCGAAGGCATGGCGTGCTTGTAGCCGTCGGCAATGGCTTGCCGGATGGATTTGCCGAGGCTCTGTTCTTCCCGTATCCGCTCATAAATAAGGATGTTGGCGTCGATGGCCGTACCGAATGTCAGCACAATACCCGCGATGCCGGGCAGGGTCAGTACCGCATTGAGCGAGGCCAGCACGCCCATGATGAAAAACACGTTGAAAATGACCGCGATGTTGGCTACCCAGCCAGCACGGTTGTAGTACAGAATCATGAAAATCAAGACCAATACCAAACCGATGACGGACGAGCTGACCCCGGCTTCGATGGCGGCTTGTCCGAGGGTCGGGCCTACAACAGCGTCTTCGACGATTTTGGCAGTAGTAGGCAGGCGACCTGCGTTCAGTACGTTTGCTAAATCCTGTGTGTCCTCTACGGTGAAGCTGCCACTGATTTCGGAGCGTCCGCCGGCGATCTCGGAGTTCACCGTTGGCGCAGAGTACACGACGTTATCCAGCACGATGGCGATGGACTGTCCGCGCTCATTCATGCTTTTTGGTGCTGCTTCTGCGGTGATGCGGCGCCATTCGCGCGCACCTTCGGCATTCATTTCCATCGATACGACAGGCTGGCCGTCCTGGCCGTAGTCTGAACGTGCCGAGGTGACGACATTGCCGGTCAGCGCAGCGGTGTTATCCATGCCAACAGGGCGGATCGCATACAATTCGAGTTGCTCTGGAGCGCGCATGTCAGGTTTAACTGCCCACAGCAATTTTACGTTAGCCGGGATGATCTGCTGGGCCTCGGGGCTTTGCAAGAATGCATTGACTTTGGCAGTGTCGCGCAATTGGGCGATACCCACCACCGGACCAGACGCTAGTACGACTTGGTTGTCTGGCGTCATCATGGTGGAAGGCTGCAACACGCTGAAGAGCGGGTTTTGCAGCGACAACAGCGGATCTGCATCGCTAGTGGCTGTGTCCGAGCCCGCGCCCAAGGTAGCCAGCAAGCCTGCATCCGACTGGGTCGTGTCGCTAGCTGCCGTATCGACCGCTGCGGTCGTCGTTTGGCCAACCGTATTTACTAATGCTGTATTGAGGTTATCCAACAGGGGATAGACCTCCATATTTTCGTAAGTGTTCCAAAATTCGAGTTTGGCTGAACCTTGCAACAGGTTGCGCACGCGCTGCTCATCCGTTACGCCGGGCAACTCAATCATGATCCGGTTGGTGCCTTGCTGCAATTGGATGTTTGGCGATGTGACGCCGAATTTGTCGATCCGTGTGCGCAATACCTGGAAAGAGTTCTCAATGGCGTTGCTGGATTCGCGTTCAAGGAAACGCTCGATTTGGTCATCCGTGCTATTCGCGGTAATTTGAGACGAATTGTCTTTGGTGGCAAAGAACGTCGAAAGAGGCGTGCCTGGGGACAATTTCTGGAATTCCTCGATAAATAAGCGTACATATCCGGCCTGGCTGGATTTGCTGCGTTGCTCCGCATTGACCAGCGCCTGATTAAAGTTCTCGTCCTTGGGATCATCGGCCAGCGTGCGCACAAGCTCCTGAATCGACACTTCCAACGTGACGTTGATACCGCCTTTTAGGTCGAGGCCCAAAGCAATTTCGTTGCCTTTCGCTTCGCGATAGGTGTACTGGGCTACGCCCAGGTTGTACACGACCTCGCTGGCCATGGAGTCCAGGTATGCTTTCTCCAGCGCGATGTCACCATTCGCGTAGGCCTGCGCATCCCGCTCTACTTTTCGGGTCACAAACGTGAACGACAGGGAATAAAGACACGCCAGCGTGACAATTATTACCAAAAAATTAATCAGCCCTTTACCTTGCATTTTCGTAGTTCAATTATTTAATATTGGTTGTGATATACACATTTTTGTTAAGAACGGCAAAGGTAAAAAAAAAGAACCGTGTAAAGAAAGTTAAATTTTGGTGTTGGCTAAAAATAGAACGGTATAGGTGAGAAGTGGGGATGCCGCCGCTGCCAAGGTACGCAGAAACACCGCTGTCGACCTGCGGTTTTATGGACTTAAGACCTTGTCAGTAAGAGGTTTGCTGTTATCGCAGAGGCAACATGCCACGCGTAAAATCGCCACGCGATCAACGGTTGCGGCCGTGCTACCCGGGAGCGAAAGAATTTATTTTCACCATGACTGTCGCGTTTCGGGGCCGCCTATCGTTATGTGTTCGAAAGGGATTTCGGGAAATCCGAATATATTTCGTTAACTAATTGATTTACAGCCTAAAATTATTGCGCTAAAAACCTAAATTACAAGTCATGAAGCATATTATAACCCGAATTGCGTACGGCCGCTACGTACTGGCCTTAGTCGCGGTCCTATTGATGGCCTCGTGCCGCGACCAGGTCGAGCAGACCTTCACGTACACCGGACAAGTCTCCGTTATCATGGACGTCAGCGAGTTCCGGTCGATGGACATTGGCACCAAGCCCGGAAAACCCATTGAGAACAGCGGCAAAATCTATGTGTATGGCAATTACCTGTTCATCAACGAACCCCAAGAAGGCATCCATATCGTGGACAACACCGATCCGGCCAAGCCTCGCAACATAGCCTTCCTGGATATCCCCGGTAATGTGGACATGGCGGTGAATAGTAACATCCTGTACGCCGATAGTTACATCGATCTGGTTGCTTTCGATATCAGCGACGTGCGTAATACCCGCCTCGTCGAGCGCGTGGAAGACGTATTTCCGCACATGTTCTACGACACAGACCGCGCCCGTTTTATTACCTATAAGGACACGGTCATTACGACTACGGTTGATCAGCAAGGGCAATTTGGCTGGGGCTGGTTCGGTTGGGGACGGGCCGAATCGTTTAACATGGCCGCGTCGTCAGATGGAGGTGGCAACTATGGGCAAGGCGGCTCGATGGCGCGGTTTACGTTGATGAGCGGGCATTTGTACGCGGTCGACAATACAACGTTGCGCCTGTTTAATGTGGCCCAAGCTGATAAACCTACTTTCGTCAAAGACATTCAAATCGGCTGGGGCATCGAAACGATTTTCCCCTACAAGCAGAAACTCTTTATCGGATCGATGACGGGCATGTATATCTATGATGCCAGTAATCCGGCTGCACCCGAACAAATGGCGGTGTATCAGCATATGCGGGCCTGCGATCCTGTCGTGGT
Source organism: uncultured Sphingobacteriaceae bacterium (assembly GCA_964444885.1). GTDB lineage: Bacteria > Bacteroidota > Bacteroidia > Sphingobacteriales > Sphingobacteriaceae > CAYRGQ01. The sequence continues at coordinate 35,757 of CAYUIZ010000005.1, forward strand.
CAATGACGACTACGCGTTTGTGACCTTGCGCTCAGGCACGATGTGCCGCTTTGGCGACAATGCCCTGCATGTGCTCGATATCCGGGACCTGTACGCGCCTACGCTGGTTAAAGCATTCCCCATGGACAATCCGCACGGGTTGGGTTTGGCGGGCGACCACTTATATGTCTGTGAGGGGGATTTCGGCTTGAAAAGTTTTGACGCGTCGGACGTGATGGAAATCGGCAACCGGATGACCCAGCACCTGAAAAGCCAGCGTTCGTTTGATGTGATTCCCGCGCAGCAGACGCTGATCGTGACGGGGCCGGACGGGGTATGCCAGTATGACTACAGCAAGCCGGATGAACTGAAGCTAATCAGCTGCATCCAAGTACGCGGAAAACGTTAGCATGGGTATGGCGAATTTAGGTAGGACAGTCGGGTGCGCCCTGTTCGTGCTGGCCAGCCTTTCGGCGGGCGCGCAGCAGGCGCGCTACACGAGCGAAACGGAAGCCGGGATAATGTGGACGCCCGCCAACTTGGTCAAGCCTGTGGTGTTCACTTTGCAGACCTACCACGCCGCGCAGCTGACCGATTATTTCAGTATCGGCGCTTCGGCCGGTTACGATGAATATTTCGATTTTAGCGTGTTGCCGGTTGGGCTGGGCGCTCGCGGCATGTTGCCCGGCCGCAAGGGCAGTTGGTATGCAGGCATGGCTGTAGGCTACGGCTTGATGTGGCTGGAGAAAAGTACGCCTGCCTCGTGGTACGATGGCGGTACGTTCTTTAATCCAAGCATCGGGAGACGCTGGAAACCCAAAGGCAAAAAGCATGACCGTTACCTGCTGAATATCGGGTATAAGCAGCAGGTGCTATCCCGGAATACCGCGAATCCGGCATTCGGACCAGGCGCTCACAACACCGATAAATTTACATTGAAGCGGATGTCGGTTCGATTTGGATTGGTTTTTTGAAAGTTGGTTTGGGGAGTCGGTTTTTGGCATCCCCGACATATTGAAATTTGAAACGTGTTTATGAAATACGCCATTTCCTTCGTCCTTGCTTGTTTTTTGTTCATCGGGTGCTCGAAAGAACCTGGTTTGCCAAAACCGGCCGTGCCCGGAGCGCTGTCCTATGCTGTCCTGCTCAAAAATACGGTATCGGATACCATCTATTCGCTGAAATATGCATTCGATGGGGAAGGGAATGTGTTGTCAGAACGGTTTACGAATTACAAAAACCCCCAACACAATTACGTCAGTACTTTTCAATACGACCGGAAAGGCCGGGTAGTGGCCGAGATCAGGAATGGCGTGGTATTTAGGGAAATTGTTTGGAGCAATGGACGCGCGAAAGCGTACGACAGCCAAAATAGGCTTATCGCTGAGTTTAAGTTCGATGATTCACGAATAATAAGCTACACGCTACACCATAGCAACGACCTTGTCCAAACGCGTTATTTGGATTACGATCCGGATGGCAATGTTATATCAATTGCGGACGAAAACGGTGTTTACGTGGAATATTTGGATTATGACACCGCCATATCAAATCCATTGAGTTTAATCCATTCGATTACCATTCTTCGAATCGATTATAAGCCTCATTTCAAACATGTTTTCCGGACAGAGAAAGTCCATCCATATCAGGGAGACGATTACAGGCAACCCCTAATGCATTACGCGTATGATTGGACATTAAACGTGCATGGCCAAGTCGTGACGATGGAGGATGAAAAAACATTGATATACACCCATGTTTTTGCTTATGAATAAAAAGCGAGCCGATGCAGGGTCGCTTGCCATTGGATTACAACGAGGCCTACGGACGCGGGTTGTGCTGTTCCCGGGTTAGAAAAAGCTGGATGCCTCTGGGGAAACGAAGGCATACCAAATCAGCGAAGCAAATTTTTTCTGCCCTTCGCGTGTCAGAAGCACAAAGCGGCTTCCTGTGCGTCTTTGCGCGAGCGATAAAAAACAGGGGTTTTGCCGTGCGCCCCTAGATATTCCCCGTATTGCTTTCTGCTGAATTAACCTTACTTTTGCCGATCAAATCCAATCGCAAGCCACATGTCATACGTTCTGGTCAGCGTCATCTTCAGCGTTACGGTGTCGGTCATTTTGAAACTGGCCCGGCGCTACACGGTAGACACCACGCAGATCATTGTCTGGAATTATCCGGTGGCTGTATTGCTGGCCTGGGTTTTCTTAGACCCGCCTGTGATTGGGCTGCCGTGGGCCTCGATGCCGTGGACGGTTTATTTGGGCTTGGGCGTGCTGCTCCCGGGCATTTTCGTCGCCATCGCTGCATCGATTCGCTATACAGGCATTGTGCGAACCGAGGTAGCCCAACGCATATCGCTTGTCATTCCGCTGATTGCCGCTTTTTGGCTGTTTGGCGAGTCGGCAGATTGGGTTAAGCTGACGGGCGTGGCCATCGGGCTAGCCGCCATCGTGTGTTCCATCGGATGGCGTTCCGGCCGGAACCAATACGGCACAAACAAAAAAGTCTGGCTTTATCCGCTGATCGTCTTTCTGGGGCTGGGCGTTGTTGATGTGTTGTTTAAGCAGATCGCCGTTACGCAGGTCATCCCGTATTCCAGTTCCTTGCTGATCGTATTTACCATGGCCATGCTGGTAGCGTTTAGCTATCTGGCGTACGCTGTGGGGAAGCAGCGCAGGCGTTTGTCTATCCATGCGATATTCTGGGGGATTGTGTTGGGCTTGTTCAATTTTGGTAATATCCTGTTTTATATGATGGCACACCGTGCCATGCCGGACAATCCATCGATCGTCTTCACGGGGATGAATATCGGGGTGATTCTATTGGGTGCCGTGGTCGGCGTGGCTTTGTTCAAGGAAAAGTTATCCAAATTGAACATTGCCGGATTATTTTTGGCCATTTTGTCCGTTATCGTTATCTTTTGGGATGAGCTTATTCGATGACACCTACCAAACCATTGCTTCGCCAGCCACGGGCTTGTTTCGCGACCGCGGCAGCAAATTTATAGCTTACGCATATCCCTTTCGTGATGAAGGCCAACTCAAAGCACTGGTGGCCGGGTTAAAATCCGAGCATCCCAAAGCCCGGCACCACTGCTGGGCCTACCGCCGCACGCCCGATCGGGCTGTTTTTCGGGTGAACGACGACGGCGAACCGTCCGGTACGGCCGGTCGCCCCATCTTAAATACGTTGCTTTCCCACGATATTACCAATATATTGGTGGTAGTGGTACGATATTTTGGCGGTACCTTGCTTGGTGTTCCTGGCTTGATCAACGCCTACAAAATGGCCACACAAGATGCCTTGGCCCAAGCTGAAATCGTGCAGAAGACAGTCAACGACATCTATCGCGTCGATTTTGGCTATCCGCAACTCAATGATGTCATGCGCGTCGTAAAAGAGGAGGAGCTGTCCGTTATCCGACAGGATTTCGAGCAAGCTTGCGCGCTGGAATTTGAAGTGCAACAGTCGCGGGTCAATGCGGTGATCGGGCGGCTGGAGAAACTGGCAGACACGACGATCACGTACCTGCAATCGACATAATGTCCAAATTACCGTCGGTGATCCCGGGATGGCCAAACCGGCCGACCCGTTCCTGTCGTTTGGCGCGTTTGTCGCCCCTCGGGCGTGCGGAATAAAACCACATTTGCCCCGTGATTCATCGCATTATTCTGTATATTTGGTACAAGCAAACCGAATAAATAAGCCTGAATGATTAAATTCGTCCGCCACTTTTGGGGCCTTGCCCTTGTTGTCATACTCATCGTTTTTCTTAATAATTCATGGTCCGCCCTGCCGCCGTTGGGCAAACTCTTCAGTCCCTTCACCGGATTTCTCCAGAATGCCGCCAACAAATACGATGAGCGTGACGTTGCGCTTGAAATCCCCGGGTTAATGCAGCCCGTTACCATAAAATACGACGAAAACGGCGTTCCGCATATATTTGCACAGAACGACCACGACCTCTACGTGGCGCAAGGCTATGTGGTTGCACGCGATCGACTTTGGCAAATGGAGTTTTATACCTTGGTGGCGTCCGGGAGGCTGTCCGAAGTGGTGGGGGAGGCTGCGTTGGAATATGACCGCTACAACCGGCGCATTGGCATGGCACGTACGGCCGGGGAATTGCTGCGTTCCTTGGCTACTGATACCACCTCGTTGCTGATGCTGGACGCCTATACGGATGGTGTCAACGCCTATATCCGTTCGTTGGATACGCGTTCCTTGCCTATCGAGTACAAGATACTGAACTATTCGCCGGAGCTTTGGTCGCCTTACAAGAGTTTGCTGATGCTGATGAACCTGCGCAATACGCTAAACGGCGGTAGCAACGACTACCGACTGTCCAATGTACTGGCGAAGTACGGACCCAGCGTCATCGAAGATTTGTTTCCTTCCTATCCATCCCTGGAATCGCCCATCATTCCGGAAGGCACGCCTTGGAACTTTAAACCCGCGGCCGTGCCGTCGGTGCCCGATACGGCCATGGCTACGCTGGACGCAACGCTGGCGATGCTGGGTATTCCGGAGCCCAAGCCACAACTGGGCAGCAACAACTGGGTCGTCGCCGGAAGCCGGTCGGCCACGGGACTGCCGATACTGGCCAATGACCCACACCTGCAGCTCACCCTCCCGTCTATCTGGTATCAGGTTCAGCTGTCTACGCCGGAGGTGAACGTGTACGGGGTGACCATGCCCGGTTCACCGGCCGTGGTCATTGGGTTTAATAAAGACATCGCCTGGGGCGTCACCAACGTAGGATCAGACGTGATGGACTTCTATAAGATCACCTTCCAAGACGCGTCGCGACGACATTACTTGCATGACGGTGAATGGAAGGAGGTGGTCATGCACGTCGATACATTCGGTATGAAGGGACGCAAAGCCGTGCGGGACACGGTGTACTATACCCATCATGGTCCCATCGTCTATAACGAAGCGAAGGAGTCGAATTTTAGTAAGAACGTTCCCCCGGGCTACGCCATGCGATGGATTACCCACGAAACCGAGGGATCCGAGATTCTCGCGCTGCACCTGCTTAACCGTGCGCGGAACTATGACGATTACCGCGAAGCGATTGCACACTTCAAAGCGCCGGCACAGAATTTTGTTTTCGCCAGCAACGAGAACGACATCGCCATCACATCGAACGGCCAGTTTCCGCTAAAATGGGAAGGGCAGGGGCGTTTTGTGCTGGATGGCGCATTGGCTAGCCACGATTGGCAAGGCTGGATACCATTTGAGCACAACCCCACGATCAAGAACCCTCGGCAGGGTTTTCTCAGTTCGGCGAATCAGTTTCCGACCGATCCCACGTATCCTTACTACTTGGATTGGCGGTTTGCGCACTCCAGCCGGGCTATCCGGATTAACGAAAGACTGGCCGCCATGACGCGGGCGACAGCAGACAGCTTGCGCTTGTTGCTGAACGATAATTTCAATGTGGACGCACGACGGATTTTGCCGGTGTTGCTTGAATCATTGCGTACGGCAGATTCGATTCGAAACATGCCTGAATTTAGCGTGATTGATCAATGGGACTACCAGAACGATGCCGAAGAAATGGCAGCATCGATTTTCGAGGCTTGGGCTGGTGTGACCGGCACCCTGCATCGGGCCATATGGGCTGACGATTTCCCACCCGACGAACATTTAATCACGCCGTCGGCCGACCGTACGTTTACGTTGCTGGAAAACGAACAGGATTCGCCTTGGTTTGACGATCGTAGCACGGAAGATCGGGTAGAAAACGCCGACGATATTATCCGGGCTAGTTTCGTCGATGCCGTCGAGCGCCTTCGATCGCGACACGGTGAACTGGACTCCGAAACGTGGAACTGGGCCCGTGTCAAAGCCACGCGCATATCGCACCTCGTTCCCGCTTTTACGGCGTTTAGCCGCCACAATATCCACATTGGTGGCGGCGAAACGATTGTGAACGCCACGTCGGCGACGCACGGCCCTTCGTGGCGTATGGTTGTCCAGCTTGACAAAGGCTGGCCGAAGGCTTACGGATTGTACCCTGGCGGTCAGTCGGGCAATCCCGGCAGCGTGCATTACGATAATATGATCGATCCGTGGTCCAAGGGCGAGCTCAACGAATTGTTGTTCCTCAAGGATGAGCGCGATCAGTCGTCGCTGCTCAATTATACGATTACAATAAACCCTGCTGGGCATTAAATTGGTAAATATGGTGTTTTTTCTGATTGTGATACTCGGCGGGCTGGCCTCTTATTTCGGGCCATGGTGGTCGGTGGCTCCGATATGCTTTTTGTTGCATTTCTGGCTGTCAGCGAGCAGCCGAAACGCTTTCTGGTCGTCGGCAGTAGCTGTGGCGTTGCTTTGGTTTTTCTACGCGCTTTATTTGGATATTCTCGCTTCCACGGATCTGAACGAGCGCATCGCCGGTATTTTTACCGCTGGCGCACCCGTATTGGCGGGTATTCCGGGTGTTGTCATCACGTATTTCGTGATGATTTTGATCGCTATGCTTGTCGGCGGATTTTCGGGTATGGCCGGCGTGCAAGTAAGGAAATTCATCCGGTTGCAGCGAAACTGAGCGCAGTGGCTACGCGATGCCCTTGCGGTTAGAGTCAAACTTGAGCATGATAAACAGTAGGATGGTAAAACTCCACAGCGAAGAACCGCCGTAGCTGATAAAGGGCAGGGGAATACCGATGACAGGCACCAAGCCAATTGTCATTCCGATATTGATAAAGAAGTGGAAGAATAGGATGGAGGCTACGCCGTAAGCGTAAATGCGGGAGATTGGCGTGCGCTGCCGCTCGGCAATATTCACGATGCGTAGGAGCAGCGTGACGTAAATTGCGATGAGAACAACCGACCCCACGAACCCCCATTCCTCACCCACGGTAGCAAAGATGAAGTCGGTGCTCTGGTCGGGTACGAAGTTGTATTTGGTCTGCGTCCCCTCCAGGTAGCCCTTGCCCCAAAACTGTCCCGAACCAATCGCTATTTTCGACTGATTGAGCTGATATCCCGTCCCGCGGTTGTCCTCGACTTTTCCGAGAATAACGTCAATGCGGTCGCGGTGGTGCGATTGCAGGACATTGTTGTACATGAAATCGACGGAAAACACATACACGGTGGAAGCCACTAGGACGAGCAGGATATTGCCGATGATTTTTCGACGTTTGCGAAAAAGATAGATCATGCCCCCGCATAGCAGCGCGAGCAGTCCGATCACCACCCATTGGTTGAGCACGAGCGCCAATACGAAGAGCAGGATGGCCAATGCGCCAAAAAGCATCCAGGTACCGGAGATATATCCTTCGCGGTAAAACACCAGTATGAGGGCGAAAAAGGCCAGTGCTGAACCGGTGTCCGGTTGCAACAAGACGAGGGCAACAGGCAGCAGAAAGATGGCACAGCCGATGGCCAATGTCTTTAGGGACGGGTTTTTATTCGCATTGGCGCTTAGGTACCGTGCCAGTAGCAAACACGTGGCCAGCTTGGCGAACTCAGCTGGCTGGAGCCTGAAGCTGCCGATGGGTATCCAGGCTTGGTTGCCCCCCACGTTGCGCCCTACGAAAAGCACCGCAATGAGCAGCAGGATGGTGATAATATATAAGATCGGCGAGAACGAGCTGTAAAACTTGGCGTCGACGACCAAAATAATAAGTCCCAGCAGGATACTCGAGAAAATAAACATCGACTGCTTGCCGTAGTTCGTATTCATGTTGAACAGGCTCGGTTGCTCGGGGTCAAATACCGCTGCATGAATGTTAAACCAGCCGATGATGCAGAGCACAAACCACAACAATACCGTGAGCCAGTCGACATCCCCGATGAAGGACTTATTGCGGTGCATGCTACTCATGAAGGCGGGCAACTAAGCTATGGTGTATAAATACCGCGTCTTCCGGATCCCGTGCAGGGTCCTTTTTTGTTGTTTCGGGTGCGACAAACGCGCTTTCATCCGGTTTTTGGGTAATCTCGGGCAAGAGATTAGCTTCGTAAATACGATCTTGTATATACTTCGGCAGCGTGATGGTATCCTTCAGGTATTTCTCCACGAGCATGCTGGCGATTGGTCCAGCCCAAGTACCACCATAGCCGGCATTTTCGACAAATACAGCGATGGCGATCTTCGGATTGTCGCGCGGCGCGAACGCGAAGAATACCGCATGGTTTTTTCCGTGAGGGTTTTGCGCAGTGCCGGTTTTGCCACACATATCAACATCCGCGATGCGAAAGGAATAGCCTGTACCTCCCGGCACGTTGACAGCCCGGCTCATGCCTTCGATCACGGGGTCATAGTATCGTTCTTCAACGCCCGCATAGATCTTCTCGGTAAATTCAGGCTTGACGATCTTCTGTTCGCCGATACCTTTGATTAGGTGGGGTCGGTAGTAAAAGCCGCGGTTGGCTACGATAGCCATGATGTTAGCCATCTGCAGCGTCGTGATGCCCATTTCGCCCTGCCCGATAGAAAGGGAGATGTTAAATCCAGAGCCCCAGCGATCGTTTCCGTAGCGTTTACTATACCATTCGGCGGTAGGGAGGGTGCCGCGGCGCTCGCCGGGCAAGTCGATCCCCAGTGGCTGGCCAATGCCGAATTGCATCGTTGCCTCACGCCACAGTTCGTACGCTTCGAAGGAGGGCATAGCACGGTTGTCGACCATGCGTGCGTAGGTATGTCCGTAGTACGTGTTGCATGATTGCTGAATAGACTTGACCAGTGAGGTGGCGCCACACACTTTCGTGCAGCGCATAAAGCCACGACCGCCACCATAACGGTACCCACCCGGGCAGTTGAATACGGTATGTTCGTCAATGATCCCGGCTTGCTGCCCCGTCAAGGCAGCCACCACCTTGTAGATGGAGCCCGGCGGATATTCCGCTTGTATCGGGCGGATGAACATCGGCCGATTGGGATCGTTGAGCATCTTCATGTAGTTATTTCCGCGTTCGCGACCTACCATCAGGTTGGGGTCGTATCCGGGGCTGCTGACGAGTGTCAGGATCTCACCGGTGGATGGCTCAATCGCGACCACACTGCCGATCTTATTCTGCATGAGCTCCTCCGCCAGAATCTGCAGTTCGCGGTCGAGCGAAGACACAAGCCCCTCGCCGGCCACCGCTACGGTATCGAATTTACCTTCGGCAAACACACCCTTCGGCCTGTTAAACGCATCGACCATCACATTGCGTACGCCGCGTTGCCCGCGCAGCAAGTCTTCGTAGGCGCGTTCCACGCCTGAGGCGCCGATGTAATCACCCGGACGGTAAAATCCGTTTGACCGTTCGATATCCTGGTCGTTGACTTCAGTGATGTATCCTAAAAATTGCGCGGCAATGCTATCCGGATAGCTGCGGACGGTCCGGTTTTGCACATAAAAACCCCTGAATTTATACAGATGTTCCTGCAGGCGGGCATACACGGAGGCGGGTATCTGTTTTTCGAACTGGGACGCGCGGAAACGGGAATGCCGAGTGGCTACGTCCATGCGGCGTTCGAATCCTTCCTTGTCGATACCGATCAGTTCGCAAAATAATGCCGTGTCCAGATCGACGACTTCGCGTGGCGTCACCAGCAAGTCGTACACCGGTTCATTTTGCACGAGTACCTCGCCGTGGCGGTCGAGAATGGCCCCACGCGCGGGATACACCACCATCTTGCGCAACACGTTGTTGTTAGCCCACAGCAGGTATTTGTCATCAACGACCTGCAAATAGAATAGACGCGCGACAATCGTGATGGCGACGACGATGAAAATACCCTGAATGATATACCTCCGTGCGAAATAGCTGTTCATTATCTTTTTAACGTCTTTTTTTGCGGTAAAATACCAAGCTGAACAATAAAATAATGAGAATAGTAAAGATACAACTTATCGCTATACTGAGCAGTGTGTAGTGGAGGTGCGAGAATGAGAACGTTTCGAGTACAAAGAGGACGGTGTGGTGGGCGAGGGCGGTGACCCACAAATAGGGAAAAAACCAACGGAACGAGACTTCGCCAAGCATGGGTGTGGCATATTTCTCGTGGTTGTCGGCTTCCAGCGTGATGCCCAGGAAAATCGTCCGTACCCAGGCCAGCGCAACGCTGGCGGCCGCGTGTACACCCAGTGTATCGTAGAACGCGTCAACGGTGAGGCCCGTAAGAAAAGCGACCGTAAATAGGGCCAAATTCGACATCCCGATCGGAAGTAATAGCAAAAACAGGATATACGGAAACGGAGTGGCTAGGTTGTAGTAGCCGATGTTTTTGAATAGGAATACCTGCATGCCTACCAGCAAAACAAAGCGGAGCGTATTGTAAAGTATAAGCTTAGCCATCGTTTCTCGTACTGTCTTGTAACTGTTCGCGCTCGTCTACAAAGGAGTCGAGTACGACGTACACATGCTGGATATTATGGAAATTCGTACTTAATTCAAGCCGGATATCCAGAAAACTCTCCCCGCCCGTTAGCCCCGTTTCGTAAACCGTGCCTACGGGTATGCCGGGTGGAAACAGCGAATAGCCTGACGTGTACACCGCTTCGCCCACCTCCACCACGACGTGGTTAGGAATATCGCGCAGCACGCCATACCGCGAGTCAATGTTATCGCCCCATACCAGCGAACCGAACGCCCCGCTATTTTCGAGCGCGGCGCTAATGCGGGTGTCGCTGTGCAGCACGGATTGGATGGTGGCAAAATGCGTAGACACATTGAGCACGATGCCCACCACGCCCTTAGGCGAAATCACACCCATGCCTTTGCGCACGCCATCCCCATAGCCCTTGTTGATTGTCAGGTAGTTGTTTTTTTGGTTGATGCTGTTGTTGATCACATTCGCCACCAAATAGCTGTATTGCGCTTCGCCGAGCGAGTCGACAACGGTTTCCGTTAAGGTCGAGTCGCTTTGAAGCAGGGTTTGCAGCCGACGCCGCAGCGTGGCATTCTCCTCGGCCAGCACGGTGTTGGCTTCGCGCAGGCCGACAAAACTCTTCCACGCATTGACCCGGTCGTAGAGGGTACCCATCACCACGTGCGACGAGTTGATGGAGCTGGCACGCTGAAATGTGTTGTTCTGGACTAGCAAGTAGAACGAGACGCCAAAAAACAGCACGAAGAGGAAGAATGCGTTATATTTCGTAAGAAGTATCCAAAGGTTCTTCATGCATGCAATCGTGTCATACCAATAACGACACCCAATTTTTGAGTTTTAATATGCGTCTTGCCGACACTGCCTACTCGAACAGCCGTTGCCTATTGCATCAGGAACTTGTATTTTCCAACATTTTTCAGCGAGATGCCGGTACCGCGTACAACAGCCCGCAACGGATCTTCGGCCACGTGTACGGGCAGTTTAGTCTTAGCCTGCACGCGCTTGTCCAGCCCGCGGAGCAAAGCGCCGCCCCCGGTCAGGTAAATGCCTGTCTGGTAGATGTCAGCCGAAAGCTCGGGAGGGGTGATTTCCAGGGCTTTCAGGATAGCTTCTTCAATTTTGGATATCGATTTGTCGAGGCAATGCGCAATCTCGGTGTACGACACGGTGATTTGCTTGGGCACGCCCGTCATCAGATCCCGCCCCTGAACGGCGAAATCGTCTGGTGGATCCTGCAGTTCGGGCAAGGCCGATCCGACTTCGATCTTGATTTTTTCGGCCGTCCGGTCACCAATCATAATGTTGTGCTGGCGGCGAATGTACTGGATAATGTCCGCATCGAAGTTATCGCCTGCCACGCGGATGGACTGGTCGCATACGATACCCGAAAGCGCGATGACCGCAATTTCGGTCGTGCCGCCACCGATATCGATAACCATGTTGCCCATGGGCTCCTCGACGTCTATGCCGATGCCCACGGCAGCCGCCATCGGCTCATGTATCAGGTACACTTCTTTGGCTCCCGCAATCTCTGCCGAATCGCGTACGGCGCGCTTTTCCACCTCGGTAATGCCCGACGGTATACAAATCACCATCCGTAAGGAAGGGAAAAACCAGCCTTTGCCGTTGTTGACCATTTTGATCATGCCGCGGATCATGTGCTCTGCCGCATTAAAGTCGGCGATAACACCGTCTTTCAGCGGACGCACCGTCCGGATATTGTCGTGGGTTTTACCCTCCATTTGCATGGCCTGCCGGCCAATTGCAATAACTTTGTTCGTCGTGCGGTCAAACGCCACGATGGACGGTTCGTCCACGACCACCTTGTCGTTATGAATGATTAATGTGTTTGCCGTACCCAGATCGATCGCGACCTCTTGTGTGAACCAGTTAAATAACCCCATTTGGCCAATTAAAATATATGTGCTTGTAAAGAATGTGCAAAATTAACCAAAAAAGCTGACATCTTTTTGGCGAAAGGCGATTTTTTCCCGACAAATATCAAAAGCGCGGCAAACGGCCTTTAAACCTTAATTAATACGTAATTTGAAGACATGTAATTGTTTGATGTTCAAATAAATAACGTATTTTGCGTTTTCTGGGTAGATATGCTATATAAACGTGCTTGCCCGAATTTTAGTATATCGCCATGCTGTTAAAAAACAGACACACATTTCTTGGCCCTTTTGGGTAACGCTTACAGCAAAAAAAGACGGCACTTACCCGTCGGCTGACGCGCTGCCAGCCGTCGTTTATTCCCTGCGCGGTGGGCGGGTGGATCTTTTTTGCCGAATTAAAAAAATCCTGTTGCGAAAAAAATAGTATTTCGTACCTTTGTCCCTCGTGAGAATTGAAGTTTTATACTTCCTCGTGAAGAAAAAGCCAGTCCGGAATAACCGGAACATTGACTGTTTCAAATTTAGCCGACTGCAAGGCCACCATCAGGCCACGCACACCGAGCCTTTTTCCCTTGCCTCGATCATGACCGGCATAGCTGGTTTTTCATTCCGTTGTGTAGCCCGTTTCAGGGCTTTTTTTATGGCTCGTCGTTTCGCCAGCCTACGCACGACATTTCCATGTGTTTTCCCCTATCCAACCATTAATATATTTTCCATCAATCACGAATGACAAATTACAGTACATTGCCTGCGATTCTTCTACTGGCCGACGGCACGGTCTACCACGGCAAGGCAGCCGGGAAAATAGGTACCACCACCGGTGAGATCTGTTTCAACACGGGCACTACCGGCTATCAGGAAATTTTTACCGATCCCTCGTATTTTGGCCAGATCATGGTGACGACGAATGCACACATCGGCAATTACGGTATCGCGGAAGCTGAAGGGGAGTCGGAGAAAATCCAGATTGCAGGCTTAGTGTGCAAAAATTTCAATGTCGGCTATAGCCGCCGTATGGCTGAGAAGTCAATCCAACAATATTTTGAGGAAGAGCACTTGGTCGGCATCTCGGATATCGACACGCGATCGCTCGTGCGCCATATTCGTGATAAAGGCGCGATGAACGCCATCATCTCGTCCGAAGACTTGGACGTCGAGTCGCTCCGCGCAAAACTCGAGCAAGTTCCTTCAATGGCGGGGCTGGAGCTTTCCTCCCGCGTGACGACCAAAGCGCCCTATTTTTACGGTAATGAGCAGGCGCCTAAACGTATTGCAGCACTCGACTTGGGTATCAAGAAAAATATCCTGCGCAATTTTGACGAGCGCGGGGTCTACATCCAAGTCTTTCCGGCGAAGACATCTTTTTCGGAGATGGAACAATGGAATCCCGACGGCTATTTCATTTCCAACGGCCCGGGCGACCCGGCCGCTATGGACTACGCGGTGGACACCGTAAAAGCGATTTTGGATGCAGACAAGCCGCTGTTTGGTATTTGCTTAGGGCATCAGTTGCTGGCTCTGGCCAACGGCATCCGCACGAAAAAGATGTTTAACGGCCACAGAGGGATCAACCATCCGGTCAAAAACATTATTCTCGACAAGTGCGAAATCACCAGCCAAAACCATGGCTTCGGTGTGGTAGCCGAAGATATCGAAAGCTCAGGCACGGTAGAGCCAACGCACGTGAACTTAAACGACCATTCGATCGAAGGTATTCGCGTGAAGGGCAAAAAGGCGTCTTCGGTGCAGTATCACCCGGAGTCCTCGCCAGGCCCGCACGATTCTCGGTACTTGTTTGATGAGTTCGTGGCCCTACTGAGCTAAGTCGGGCCCGTAGATCCCTGCATTGCGTCCGTGTTATAGGGGGCGGGCGGTGGGTTTTGTGAATAATTAGTATATTTGGCTACTTCGATTTGAGGGTGTACGGATGACACCCGAGGAAGGACAATCAACAAAAAAAGCTATATAAAAACAGATATGAGTTTAATTATCGATGTACATGCGCGCCAGATACTGGATTCGCGCGGAAATCCTACCGTCGAGGTAGATGTAACCACTGAGAATGGCTTCGTAGGCCGCGCGGCGGTGCCTTCAGGCGCGTCTACCGGCAAGTACGAGGCCGTAGAGCTTCGCGATGGTGGCAAAACCTATATGGGGAAAGGCGTTGAAAAAGCAGTGAAAAACGTCAACGAAAAGCTCGCCAAGCAGCTGCAAGGCGTTGACGTATTCGAGCAGAATGCCATTGACAAGCTGATGAATGATATTGATGGCACGGACAATAAGGCGAAGATCGGTGCTAATGCGATCTTGGGCGTATCCCTCGCAGTGGCTAAAGCTGCCGCGCAGGAAAGCCGCCAGCCGCTGTACCGCTACGTGGGCGGCGTGAATGCGAACGTGTTGCCGATTCCGATGATGAACATCCTCAACGGGGGTGCGCACGCGGACAACAAAATTGATTTCCAGGAGTTTATGGTCATGCCCGTGGGTGCCGACACCTTCTCCGATTCATTGCGCATGGGCGTGGAGATTTTCCACCACCTGAAAAGCGTATTGCAGAAAAAAGGATATTCAACTAACGTAGGCGACGAAGGCGGTTTTGCGCCCAACATTGGGTCGAACGAAGAAGCCATCGAAACCGTGCTGAAGGCGATCGAGACGGCCGGGTTTAAGCCTGGCGAGGATGTGTTCATTGCGATGGACGCAGCGGCCTCAGAGTTTTACGATGCGAAAAAGAAGAAATATATCTTCAAAAAATCCGATGGGCGTGCCTTCTCTTCGCAGGAATTGGTCGACTATTGGGTAGATTGGACAAAAAAATACCCGATTATCTCCATCGAAGACGGACTGGACGAGGACGACTGGAAAGCCTGGAAGTCGCTGACAGACGCTGTGGGCGACCGTGTGCAGCTGGTGGGCGACGACTTGTTCGTGACTAACTCGGTACGTTTGGCCGAAGGCATTGAAAAAGGCACGGCTAACTCAATCTTGGTCAAGGTAAACCAGATTGGCTCGCTTTCTGAGACCATCGACGCGGTTTCCTTGGCACACAACAGCGGCTACACTTCCGTGATGAGCCACCGCAGTGGTGAGACCGAAGATTACACCATTGCAGACTTAGCGGTAGCACTGAATACGGGCCAGATTAAAACCGGTTCAGCCTCGCGTTCGGACAGGGTCGCAAAGTACAACCAACTGATTCGTATTGAAGAAGAGTTGGGCAGCAATGCGAAGTTCTTGGGACGTAATTTCAAATTCCTGAAGAAATAGAGGCGAGTGGTCGCGAAGGTTTTGTAAGCCCATTATTTTCGCGTACCCGACACGTCCCTTGCGAAAGTGAAAAAATTTGATTTAACTTTGTGACTATGGAGCGCTTACTGTCGGTTATCAAGAATAAGTACATTATCGCGACGGCAGCTTTTGCTGTCTGGATGCTGTTTTTTGACCGTCATGACGTGACGACCCAATACGGTTACTATTCCGAGCTTAAGGAATTGGAAGCCCAGCGGGACTTTTACGTCCGGGAAATGGAGCAGATTAACAAGACAGTAAACGATATCCACTCCAACCCCGAGGAGGTGCAACGCATTGCCCGGGAGCGCTACCAGATGAAGAAAGAGAACGAAGACGTCTTTGTCATCATCGAGGTGAACGAGTAAAATCGAGTTTACTTTTTCTCAAAATAAGGGTTGCTGCAACACATGGAGCAACCCTTTCTTTTTTTTATGGGTACGGGAGACGACATGCCGATGGTATTGCGAGCGCAACCGTTAAACTTAGTGCCTTTTATTGGTATCTTTGAGCTGAAAACCCAAACGGTATGATTCTGGAAAACAATCATCTTATCGCTGACATCAATAAGCTAGGCGCCGAGCTACGAAGCCTGCGGTCCAAAGGCACCTATCATGAATACATGTGGAGCGGAGACTCGGCCTACTGGGGCAAAACGAGCCCGGTGCTTTTCCCGATCGTGGGCGGACTGAAGGACGACAGGTATCGCTACCGCGGACGGACGTATTCCCTCAACCGGCATGGTTTTGCGCGCGATTTGGAATTTGAGGAAACCCGTTTGTCGGGTACGGAGGCAGTCTTCGTATTGCACGATACGCCGAAAACCCAAGAAAGCTATCCGTTTAGTTTCAAGCTGTCCATCCGGTATCGCCTCAAAGGCAAATCACTTGCTTGCCACTATGAGGTGTACAATCCGCACGGCACGCAAACACTTTGGTTTAGCCTAGGTGCCCATCCAGCGTTTGCCGCCGGCGAAAAGGAAGCTTCCGCACCTTATGACAGCCATTACCTCGAGTTTTCGGACGACGAAGTTTTGCATCGGCATTTGCTTTCCGGCAACCTGATTTCGGATGAGGTGGTCACTATCCCGCTTACGGACAATAAGTTACCGCTGTCGTACGAGCTGTTCGGGTCAGACGCCTTGGTAATGAAAGACCTGAAAAGCAAGCGCATCAAATTGGCTAGCGGAAAATCGGAACACGGTATCGAGTTCGTACACGAAGATTTTCCGTTTTTCGGGATTTGGGCGGCTAAAGGGGCGGATTTTGTATGCTTGGAACCCTGGCAGGGCATTGCCGACGGGGTGAATCACGACCAAACGTTGGAAACGAAGGAAGGCATCCTGTCATTGCCGCCCCGGGGGTCGTGGTCCAAAGGCTGGGAAATAACCTGTTTTTAACGTGTAAACATGGATAAAAATCCGACCTACGACGACGCGCAGTCCAATTGGGAAACCAAGTCTACCCGGGTGGCTTACGAAAATCCGTGGATACGTGTTGAACACCGCGAGGTAACCACGCCGGCGGGTGAGCCCGGTATCTACGGCGTAGTAGGGTTTAAAAATAAGGCGATGGGCGTGGTGCCCGTTGATGAGGAAGGCCATATCTATCTCGTCGGCCAATTCCGATATACGCTCAACGAATATTCGTGGGAAATCCCGGAAGGGGGGTGTCCACTAGGCGAAGACTTGCTCGAAGCTGCCAAACGGGAGCTCAAGGAAGAAACCGGCTTGGCCGCGCGCCACTGGCAGTTTGTAGGCCGGATACATACGTCGAATTCCGTGACCGATGAAGAGGGATTCATCTACTTGGCCCAGGACCTAACCCAAGGCGAAAGCGCTCCCGAGCAAACCGAAGAACTCGCCGTCCGCCGATTGCCCTTGCGCGAGGCCGTGGACATGGTGATGCGTGGTGAGATTACCGATTCAGTGTCCATCGCCGGTATTCTTATGGTCGCCCGGATGATGGGTGTGTAGACGGTCTATTCCCGCGGATCCTTCTTCGTGTCGGCGGAGGGTGTTGTTCCCGGCACATCGTTTCCCAGCCGGATCAATACCGGCACAAAAAAGGACACGATCCCGATCCCGACAATGACACTTCCCAAGATGACGAACGTTTGGCTAATGCCGATGTTGTCCGCCAGAAAGCCCGTGCTCACGAGCCCAATCATCGATGGGAGCAGGGCAATGCTAAAATACATCGAAAACACCCGCCCAAGCATCGAGGAGTGTACTTGCTCCTGTAAAATCGTGGTAAAACTCGCATTGTAAATCGAGGCGGCCGCACCACCCAAGCCCGTCAGTGCGACAAAATAGATGAAAGCAGCGGGAGCCAGCAAGCCGGATATCGCCAAGCTTAGCCCCAATGCAATGTGCATGGTGTTAATGATGAGCACTTTATTAATTCCGGGCTTGAATACGCCCAAAAACGCGCCACCAGCCAGCATACCTACGCCCCACACCACCTCAATGACGCTCATCTCAAATTTGCCTCCGTCGAAATGCTGCAAGGTCAGCAAAGGAAATAAGACCGCAACAGGCATGATGCAGAACGTGGCCAAGATGGAAAAAAGAAAGAGGTAGGAGAGTCCTTTGTTCGACGTCACCGTACGCACACCCAGACCAATATCCCGCCATACTTGCCTAAGGCTGGGACGCGTGTCAGCATCGCGCACGGGATTCGGGATCGAGACCAGCAGCAGGGATACGATGGCGAGAACGGCACCGGCAATGTCGAGCAGCAGCACATAGCCGATGTCCATGAGCCCGATTGCCAATGCGCCGAGGGCTGGACCGGCAATGGCGGAGACCGACTGGATCATCTGGTTGATGCCCGATATGCGCAGCAATTCCGACGCGGGCGCGAGCAACGGGATCGACGCCTGCATGGCTGGCAGATGGAATGCGGAGCCAATGGAGCGCATGGCTAATAGCCCGTAAATAAAGACGAGTTCGATGTACCCGAAGTAAAACAGCAATGACATGGCCAGTGTACAACCCGCGATGAACCCGTCCGCGAGTATCATCGTGAGCTTGCGGTCCCAGCGGTCGACATACACCCCCGCCACGGGGCCAACCAGCGTTTGCGGCAACAAGGCCGCAATGGCGGCGTAAGCCAGGACCTCAGCTGATCCCGTCTCGATGCTTAGCCAGATAATAATGGCGAAATTGACAGCCGAACTGCTCAGCAGGGAGAGGAATTGGCCAACCCATATAATGGAGAAGGTTCGCTTCCAGGAATGTTTCATGTGTAATCGATGTAAGCCACCCGCGTTGGGCTACGTGGCGAAAGCCAAAAAATTCGGGTTCGGATGATGTGTCCTACCCGCTGTTATACGCTTGGAGGAGGCAAGGATGGAGTCATCCCTGCTTTAGCCCCGGTCCCGGAAGGGAACCGAGTTGGTGTCGTTAGTTGGCATCCACATCGGAATTATGTTTTTGTTCCGCCAAAAATACGGATAAATGCGGGACGGCCCATGGTTTTGGGAAAGAAAAAGCAGGAAATTACTTTCAGGAGGTAGTCAATCCAGAAGGGGTGTCCTGTTTTCAGTCTCGGGTTTCAACCCGGGAGCTAGAAGTGAAGAACTATCGTTTTGGCGAAAATTTTGCCCGGATAGAATCGCGGTTTTATCATTGGAACTTCCGTCAAAAGTGATTTAGCCGGAAGAAAAAGCAAAAAAAAAAGCCGCTTAATGCGGCCTTTTTTAATGTCAATCGGATCGTTTATCCTTGGTTGGCAATCACTTCACCTTTGATAACCAAGGTCTTGACGGGCGTTTTAGTGTTTGACCGTACGACAAAGTTTTTCGTAAAGGGGCTGCGGACGGCAGCGTCAAACTTCACGCTTACTTTTCCGGTTTCGCCAGGCTTAACGGGCGTTTTGGTGAACTCGGCTACCGAGCATCCGCACGACGGACGTACATCGCTGATGATAATCGGCTCCGTACCCACATTGGTAAACTCAAATTCGTACGTTACGGGCTTGCCTTGCGGAATTTTGCCAAAATCGTGTGTTTCAGATGTAAATTTGAACTCTGCACCGGTGCTTGACTGCATGGCGGTGAATCCTACGAATGCGCAAACTGTTGCTACAAGTAATCCTATTTTTCTCATGTTTTTCTCTTTCTTTTATTCAATTGGCCTATACAAAGTAAACCATTAATAGTGGTAATTTCAAAAAGCGAGCCAAAAAAGCGCTGATATGCAACAATATTACTACACCTGCTACGCCCGTATCCCGTTGTAATCGGAGGGGTTAATCCGTGCTGGAAAGAAAGCCGTGAGGCTCAAAATCGGGCTTCCATTTTTCGAGAAGGGGGCGTTCCAACTGGCGTTCGCGATACTCGTCGGGGGTCATGATCGGGATACCGTAGACGATTGGATAATAGCGTTTGCAGCCGGTGCACGTCATCAATCCTTCAATGACATTTTTTTCTGCGTCTTGCAAGAAGACTTCCAAATGAAGTTGCTGTTTGTCAAACGGGCAGCATAGTTTTTCAAAAAGGGAGAGTTTCATATCGTATCTATTTTTAGTTTCTGAATGATTTGGTAAAGTTCGCGTGCGGCTTGCTCGGGATTTTCGGCATGCATAATGTCCGAGATCACCGCGATGCCATCAAAGGGAAGACCTGCCAGTTCGGCGAGATTGTCTGCCCGGATACCTCCGGCCAGAAATAGCGGGATGTTCATCTTGGTTTTGGCTTCGATGACGGCTTCGGGTCGCACGATTTCGCACTGTTGTGCCGACGGAGAAGGAAACATCGAGCAAAACGAGAGATAATCCAATTGGATTGCCACCTGTTGGTCCAGTGCCCGCAGATCGTTGCCAAGCGTCACGCCCACGATCACAGGGCGCCCCAATGTTTGCTTCATGGCAGGCAAATCCGCCGGAAGCACATCAAAATGCACGCCGTCCAAGGGATAATCCGCGAGTAGGTGCCACTGATTATTGACTAGCACGGGAATGTCGGCGGCATGGGCGAGGCGGCAGATGTCGAGCAACAAGTCCGCGTCGGGTTCGGGGCCCGGCCAGTGGTCCCATACCTGTATTGCGGCCACCGTGTCGCTTCGGAGTGCCGATTCCAGTGCGCTGATAATTTTTTGTGCGTCCATGCTGGGGTCTACCACCAGGTATATTCCGGTTTTTATTTCACGTTGATTCATGGGTTCAGTTTTATTTCCAGCCTTTTTCCAATGCTTGGAAGTAGGCGTTCCAATACGGGTCTTGCGCCTCGGGCTGGGACAACGGCGCCGTCTGCCCGTCTTGAGCGACAAGGGTTATGCCTTCGTCTGGAGGCGTTGTCTGCCCGATGGCATACGCCGACACACCTGCTGCTTCAACCTCTTGTAGGACGGCTGGGGCGTGCGCCGGTAAGCAGGTCATCAACATGGCGCCAGCACCTACGGCGCGAGCGGGGTCAAACCCAAACCGCTGTGCGATGCGGCCTACGGCCTCCGAAACCGGTAGACGATCAGCCTGTATCGACGCGCCGCAACCCGACGCGTGGCATAGCTCGCGCACCGCACCTAAGGCGCCACCTTCGGTGACATCGTGCATGGCGCGGACATAGGCCGACCGCCCTCCGGCCAAGCCTTCAGCGAGCACGCTAGTCTGCCAGAAAAGATCGCAAGCCTCCTGCCATCCTGCCGTACCGGCGGCATGCTTCACCGTTTCGGGGAAACTCATGGCCAAGATGGCTGCCGAGCTGATCGCACACCCTTTCGTCAGGATGATCGTCTGACCGGCCTCGGCTAAGTTGCTTGTCCGAATGCGATCGGACGGCGCCACGAGGGAAAACGTAGCACCGCCGACAATGGCTGATGCTTGTCCGGGTACGCGGCCGGTATGTCCGCCCGTGATGCTGAGTCCTATATCGCGGCAGTAGCCGTGGATATGCGCCCAGTAGGTTCTGAAGTCGGCGTCAGTCAGCCACTCGGGCAGGTTGAGGACGAACTGCCCGTACATCGGCGCGTAGCCAGTGGTCGCTAGGTCGTTGGCTGTCAGGTGCACCGAAAGCCAGGCCGATTCCGCCAGGCCCAAAGTAGGGATGAGGGATAGCGGGTCGCTGGCGCTGGCCAGCGAAAGGCCGCCAGGCAAGGCTACAACCGACACATCCGTGCCGTATGCAGGACCCGTAGTCACCTCCGCGCGGTCCGCACCCGTCTGATGCCCGATGGTTTGCTTAAAGGCTTCGAGGTCTATTTTTCCGGTTTGGCGCGTTTGGTTCATTCGTCGTCCAATTTGACATACAACCCGAAGAAATCACCCCACGGCACGCTCCATTGCTGTACGGGAAACCACCGGGGCAAGCCTGTGCAGGACCATTCAATGCTGTAGCGGCGGCCTGCAAGCGCGATATCGATCACTTCGATCAACTTTGCCGGCGTATAGAAGTTCGCAGTGACATAGAACGGGTTTTTTCCGAACTGTTGCTGCACGCGCCTGCGGACGAATTTTGGGGAATTGCGGTTCATCATCCCGAATACGATCCCATGGCGGCCCACACGGGCGGCCTCTTGGATTACTTGGACCGGATCCCGGTAGTACTCAAAGGTGGTAATGAAGGCAAGCGCATCGAATGTTTTGTCCTTAAATGGCATGAAATGGGAATCGGCTAAGACGAGGTCCCCTTCGAAGAGTTGGACGCCCTGGCCTAGCATTAGCGGTGAGATGTCGCCCCCCGAAGCCTCGATGCCGATCTCTTTCCACCAGCGCGTAAAGCGTGTGGTGCCGCAACCGAATTCGAGTAACGTTTTGACGCGATAGTCTTTCCGGACAAGCTCACCGATTACTTTTTTCTGAAATACTTCGGCACGCTTGTAGCGTCCTTCGTACCATTGTTCGTAGGTGTCGGTGTGCTCCCGGTTGAAAAACCATTCCTCGCGCCCCTGCCAGTTGTCAAGGTTAGTAGACAGCTGGCCAAATTGACTTTGTGCTGGTAACATGGGTTTCCTTTTAGTGTTTTTTTAAACGAACGGGGGAGCGAGGACATAAAAAAACCATTTCCCGGGGCATGGCGAAATGGAGTTGCAATGGTACGAATGCTCTAGATGGCATCCGCGTGTCAGTATGGATTGCAGTCCCTACGCCGGTATTATCCGGATCAGGTGTTCGGGTATGTTCTCAGCCGCGCAAACCGCGCAGCACCCCGTGCTCTTACCCCAAAGGTAGCAAAAATATGTGAGGATTGCCAATATGGTTCGTTTGGGTGCAATTCAATTGTCGCTCTTTGTCATACTGAGCGCAGCGAAGTATCTCTTCATGATGCAAAGAGATACTTCATTTCATTCAGTATGAACAAACGGACAAGCAACACGAATTGCGAGAATTTGAATTGCACCCGTTCGCTATAAATAGGACACCCCCTTCGGGAGCTGGAGACGTTTTAAAAGCGATTTTCCTGTTCATTTTAGCGTCCGCATGAATGGGGCTAGGAAAGGTTTCGGGCAACGCTTAGGACGGGCGCTTTGTTTTAATCGACTGCAACAATGCTTTTGTTTCCGGACGGCAGGCTAGCCGGCCACTAATCGTGGCTTGCTTGTACAGGAGTTCGTCCCAATGCTTGGTGCCATGCCAAAGCGTGCGTTTCAGCTCGGAGAGCACCTCCGGGTTTTTTGTGATGAGGCGGTCGCCAAATTCCTTGATCGCATTGTCCAATTGGGTCACGTCTGCCTTGACGGTATGGAATAAGTCATGGCGTTTGGCCCATTGCACGTCGAAGAAAACGCTCGGATTGAGCGCTAGCTCGGTGAATGCCGAAATGCCCACTTTGCGCTCGACAGCGGGCGCGATGACGAAGGGGCCAATGTTGATGCTGACTTCACTGAGGCGGACGGCTGCTTTTTCGGTGGCAAATACGTAGTCGCAGGCCGCAATCAGGCCCACGCCGCCACCCACAGCTTTGCCCAAGACCCGTCCCAAGATCAGGCGAGGTGCTTTGCGCATGGCGTTGATGACGTTTGCAAATCCCGAAAAAAACACTTTGCCGGCAGCTTCGTCATCGATCGCCAGCAATTCGCTAAAGTCGGCGCCGGCACAGAAAGTGCTTTCGCCGTCGCTCTGTAGGAGGATTAAGCGGGTCGCAGGGTCGTTGCCAGCCTGTTCGATGGCCTCGGCGAGCTGCGCCAGCAAATGAGCCGGCAACGCATTATGTGCGGGATGCCCAAAGGTGATGGTCGTCAGTCCGTTGGGGTCTGTCAGTGGCGTAACGAAACCTTGCTCCATAATATTGATTTTTAGGTCGGAAGGACGCGTATGGGTCTTCCGTACCTGAATTAGACATAATCCGTGCCGAATTTTTCTTTGACGTCCGCCACCACCTGTTTCACGGACTGTTCTTGGTCCTTCGGACAAATCATCAAGACATTATCCGATTCGACCACGATAAAATTGTGAAGTCCCTTGAGAATTACCAACTTATCTTCAGGGGTGTGTATCATGCAATTGGACGAGTCGTACACCATTACTTTGGCTTCGGTATTTGTGACGTTGCCCAAGTAATCTTTCTCGGAAGCCTCGTACACCGATGACCAGGTGCCCAAGTCAGACCAACCAAAATCCACTGGCAGGACGTAGACGTTTTCGGCCTTTTCCATAATCGCAAAATCGATCGAAATGTTCCCGCAGCGGACAAAGGCATTGGCTATAAAACGTTGCTCATCCGGCGTGTTGTATAGTTCGGCTCCCTCGGTGAATATTTCGTTCATCTCGGTCTCGTAGATATGCAAGGCCTTGATAATGGCGTCGGCCGACCAAATGAAAATCCCCGAGTTCCAAAGGAAATCCCCGCTTTGCAAAAAAGTAGTGGCGAGTTCGAGATTGGGCTTTTCGGTGAAGGTCTTGACTTTGCGGACGTTCTGCACGGACGATTTCCGGCCGTATTGGATGTATCCGTAGCCCGTGTCGGGACGGGAAGGCTTGATGCCTAATGTCAGCAGCCAGTCGTGATGTTCGGCACAATCGAGCGCTTCCTGTACGTTTTCGACAAAGCGTTCCGTATCCAGGATGAGGTGGTCGGCGGGGGCCACCACGATCGTGGCGTTGGCGCTGAGTTGTTTAATCTTGTGGGTTGCGTACGCGATACAGGGCGCCGTATTGCGCATGATCGGCTCCAAAATGAGCTGATGCTCCTGCAGGTTTGGCAACTGTTGCATCACCACTTCCTTGTAAGACTGGTTTGTGGCAATGAGAATATTGGATTCGGGTACGATCTTGGCAAAACGTTCAAACGTGGATTGTAACAGGGACTTGCCTGTCCCCAGCATATCAACGAATTGTTTAGGTAGCGCAGTCTGGCTGACTGGCCAGAAGCGGCTTCCGATGCCACCGGCCATAATCACGGCATATCTGTCTTTCATATTTTTGGTCTTTTGCCCATCGGGAAACATTTGTGGCGCGTGCCCGCAGCCTAGCGATGTTTTTTTGTTTCCGTTTGGACGGTTAGTGCGTGCCGGCTAGCCGGCATTTATTTTATCACGGCCCTCCGGCTGATTTTGCGTTGCCTGAGGCGGAGCGTCATTTTTCTATAGTCTATTACCCCGCCGTAATCCATCAGGATATCCCCACCAATAACACCGATCACGGGGTCAAAGTTCATTTGCTCGTAAGCATAGTTGATCGTGGAGAGATCGAGCACCGCAATACGATGGTTCTTTATTTGCCAATCCCCGATTCGCAAGAGGGGCAGCAACACGGTGAAGCTCTCCATGCTCGTCGTACCTAATCCCGTTGATAGATACTCCGAATATTCCAGTTCAGTTTTTCCGTCCAATATCTTTTCGACATTGGTTTTGTCAAATACCGTTTTGGATGCGCCGGTATCCAGCACAGCCTGGTGGGTCTGGCCGAAAACCTCAATATCAACCAAAAGATGGAAGCCATTGTCCTGCAAGGACAATGGCTTAAACGGGATAGTTATCATTTTAAGACAGCGTTCCGGACTCCGTGAGCACGGCATTCATGTTGCGAACCGCGTCAGCGCTCTTCTGGAAAGCCTCTTTTTCCGCGTCGTCTAAGGGCAATTCAAGGATGCGCTCCCAGCCGGTCCGGCCCATAACGACGGGGACGCCGAGGTTGATGTCGGTTTGCCCGTACTCGCCCTCAAGCAGTACCGAAGCGGTGAACAGTTTTTTCTGGTCGCGAACGATGCTTTCTACGACCGCCGCTGTCGCCGCACCCGGGGCATACCATGCGGAGGTGCCGATCAATTTGGTCAGCGTAGCACCGCCAACCATGGTGGCTGCCACCACTTCTGCTTGCTCATCGTCCGAGAGGTATTGGGTGACGGGTACGCTATTCCACGTGGCGTGCTTGATCAGCGGAATCATTGTGGTGTCGCCGTGTCCGCCGATAACGATGGCGTTTAGGTCGGCAGGGGAGGATCCCAAACGCTCGCTCAGCTGGTAGCGGAAACGGGCCGAATCCAACGTGCCTCCCATACCGATAATCCGGTTTTTAGGAATGCCAGTCGCTTTGAGTGTCAAGTAGGCCATGGTGTCCATCGGGTTGGATACGACAACGATGATAAGGTCTGGCGAGTGCTTGAGCAAGTTTTCGGCGACGCTTTTTACGATGTTTGCGTTCGTGCCGATAAGCTCTTCGCGGGTCATGCCCGGCTTGCGGGGGATACCTGAGGTGATAACCGCTACTGCAGAACCAGCAGTTTTGGCGTAATCGTTCGTCACACCGGTGATTTTGGAGTCAAATCCCAGCAAAGCAGCGGTTTGTGCCATGTCTTGGGCTTTGCCTTCGGCGAGCCCTTCTTTGATGTCCAACAGTACGATTTCTTCTGCAACTTCTCGTCTGACCAGATTGTCAGCCGTGGTGGCACCGACCGCGCCAGCACCAACTACCGTTATTTTCATGTAAGTGTTGTTATATTAAGTGAATTACTCAAACGTGATTTTGCTTTGTTTTAGCGATGCTAAATTAAGAATACCCGCTTGATAATAAAAATGATATGCCTCATCGGCAAAAATAAATCCGGCTATTGCGGTCGGCTGCCTAAAACGGATAACCAATTGCCAAGTTAAAAATCAAATTGTTCTGCCGCCATTCCGGACTCCGGAAGTCGATCCGGTCTGCCACCCAGCGATTGCCGCTTGGCGGTGTGTAGGGCAGGCGCAGCGGCAGGGCAAGATCGGTGCGCAGAATCAGGAACGACAGGTCGAAGCGTAGTCCCACACCGGCGCCCACAGCGATTTCCTTGTAAAAATCCCGGGTGAAATGCCCGCCCGGCTTGTCGGGGTTGGCATTTTGCAGCCAGACGTTTCCCGCATCCAGAAAAACCGCCCAATTGACGATGCTGACCAGCTTCGCACGATACTCCACGTTCATTTCGAGCTGAATGTCGCCGGTTTGGTCAGCGAAGAAGTTATCCAGACCCAAGTTCTCGGGAACGTGCGAGCCGGGGCCGATGGCCCGGGCACGGAACGCGCGCAACCCATTGGGTCCGCCCGCAAAAAACTGCTTGACGTAAGGCAGCATGTTGGAGTTGCCATAGGAATAACCGTAGCCGGCCATAAAGCGGGATGCCAGCACGGAATTGGTGCCCAACTTCATGTAATGCCTGACATCACTGTCTACCTTGATGTACTGGGAGAAATTTGCGTTGAAAATCTGATATACGTCTCCTTCTTTGTAATTGGCGCCACGTATCAGGCCGTACACATTGGCAGAGAGGTCAAGCCCCCCTTTGAAGTACATGTTGTGCTTTCGGTTTTGCTGGGTGGTGTTGGTGTACGTAAAGGTGTACTTCGGGCCAAAGGTGAACGTCGGGTCGATGGCATGACGCAATGGCGGAATGGAGTCGATCTGCGACTGATACCATTCCGTCACGTTGCGGGGCTGCACGTAGATGACCTCGGCCAGATCCAGCTCGTGTTCCTTCTCGGCGTCTTCTTTCCATAGGTACCCAAAGGAAAACGTCATGGAGTTTAGCGTATACGCTTGGCGTCTGTTCAGAAATTCGTAGCCGGTTTTGAAGTAGGTCTTGGGCACGTAATTGCGCGTCGGGCTCCAGTTGAAGGGGGCGATCAGGCGCGGAAAAACCAAACTTGCTTCCACACCATAGCGGTAGAAGCTGGAGTTGAGGTTGACGTTTCCGCCTGTCTGGGTTTCAAAGCCGCCGTAGACGGAGAGATTGAACAGCTCACCGCTGCGGAAAAAGTTTCGCCGTGTCCAGCTGGTGTTGATTTCAAATCCGTTATATACTTCCGCGGTCTTGCCGAGTAATTCCAGCCTGAGGCCTTGTTTTGGCATCGGTGTGAGGTAGTAATACACGTCGAGCTTCTTGACGCCTGCCGAATCCACTTCGACGAAGTCGTTGCGGACGAAGCTGAAGGTATTCATCCCGACCAGATTGTTTAGCGTGCGGTTGTGGTTTTGTCGGGTATAAAGCTGTCCTTTTCGGAAGAACATGGCCCGTGCAATGGAGAAGGGGCGGAACGCACGGTTGGGGTCTACAAAATAGAAGCGGCCATCGGCATAGGAACTTGCGCGACGCGGGCTGGTACGTGGGTAGCCGCCTCTGGCGTCCTGCCGATAATCCGGATAGATGAATATGTTGTTGATCGTGTAAGGTGTTCGCGCACGTTCGGGTGTCTCTTCCTTGACCGTGATAAACAGGTTGACATGGTGGTTGCCTAGCGTGCTGTCCACTTCCACGAGGATGTAGTCCGGATTAAAGTAGTAGAACCCTTTGTTT
This sequence comes from uncultured Sphingobacteriaceae bacterium, assembly GCA_964444885.1. Lineage (GTDB taxonomy): Bacteria > Bacteroidota > Bacteroidia > Sphingobacteriales > Sphingobacteriaceae > CAYRGQ01. The sequence continues at coordinate 63,963 of CAYUIZ010000005.1, forward strand.
TTCAGCTCATCGTCGATCCGTTCGCGTTCAGACACAATATGGTCGAGGCTATAGCGCCTGTCTGCGGCCAGCAAGGAATTTTCCCGGGTCTGCACGATTGCTTTTCCGAGTGCCGTGGCCGAGTCGACGTCATACACCACGGAGTCGATACGATATATGATTTTGGGTTCGGCTGTGTACGTGATGGTGGCCCGACGGTTGCGGATTGTTGTGTCGGACGTTACCTCGGCATTAAAAAAGCCGAGGTTTTCCAAGCGATTCCGCAGTAGGTTTTCATTGTAATCGCGGTTGACGTCACTCAGCAATACGGGCTCTTCGCCGACGGTATTCTTTAGCCATGAGCGAAGCCCACGTTCGCTTTGCGGCTCGCCCGCAATGTTGTACGCATACAAACGAGGACGCATGCCAAGGATCGTCATGTTGGGCTTAGGCCGCAACAGTTCTTCCAAGCTTTCGGTCAGCGGTGCGACAAAACGCTCAGGAATGGTGTCTGATTGGACTTCCACTTCACCTTTTACGTACAGGTGTTCGCCTTGGGGCAAATATTTGATGTTGCTGCACGACGCGAAGAGACCGGCACAAAGCAGGCCCGCCGCATATACCCACCGGTTATTCCACTTCGTCATCACGCCTCCTTTCATCCTGGGTTTCATTTTCTTCCTGTTCATTTCGGATAGGGTCCTGGTTCTGGCGTACCGTATCGGGGGGCGTTGTGCCCGGGTCGGCGAGGGGCTGGGCCCTTTGGATTGAATCAGCCTGCAAGGCTTCGCCCGGCGGCCGTACGCTGTCCAGGAGCTCCGGATTATTTCGTCGGATGCTGTCGCGGATTACGCGGCGCACGCTATCGCGGTAGACGCTGTCCGTTTCCATCCGTTCGACGTCAAAACGCCTGCGGAACCGCCGGGAACTGGTGTTGTAATAGTCCTGCAGCCGGTTGGCGCTCATAAATACTTCCTTGAATTCGTTGTAATCCATATTGATGATAAAGCCGAGCCCGGTTTCGACAAACTGACCCATCAGTGTCACTTGGTATTGGTTTTTGCGGTAGGCGCGCAATATGTAGCGGCCGTCGCGGCTCAGCTGGTAGTCCAGCGAAATGTCGCCGGCGATGTTGGTGGCCTGCTCGCCCGGCCGTTGCTTCCCTTCCAGTTCGAAGTTGGAACCCACCGTCACCTTCAGCCGGTCGTCAAACAACATTTTGGATATACCGACGTTTAAATCGGTCCGGTTTTGCATGGTGCCTGTCGTATAGTCTTCGGTCGACTGAAGATCGAATTCCAGCTCGACCCCTTGGATCAAGTCGCCAGCTAAGCGGTTGAGTTGTTCGCTGAGGAGGGAGCTGACGGTATTGCGCGCAATAGATTCAACGCCGCTACCGCCCGAAAGGCTTTCGAACGGATTTGGTGCAATAAACCGTCCCAAAATGATCAACGCGAACACCTGTTTGTTCATGTCCGATTCCTGTTCCCGCAGCTGGGCTAATGCGCCGTTTACTTGCTGTATAATGTCTTGGCTCACCATCGCGTTGTTGGCGTCGAGTGCGATGTCAAAGCCCAGGTTGGGGGTAAACATCTCTTCCGTGATGCGCAAGTTCACGTCGAACGGCACGCGCTGGCGGTACATGTTCTGGTTTTGCGTGCCGATTTGGCTTTGTACGAGCTCTAAAGTCGGCGCCCGCAGCTGGTACACGGCAGTGATGTCCAGACGTGCATCGAGCGGGTCGCCCGACCAGACAATCGTGCTTCCTTGTTTAAATTGAAACTCGCGGTTGACTGGCCCAAAGGAGAACGAATAACTTCCGTCCTCGACGGTGTAGGTACCCGTCATGTTAATTCGGCCGCTGGGTTCGATGGCCGCATTTAGGAGGGCTTCGCCCCGAATGTGCAGGGCGTCTTTGGTCCCCGGATCGATCACAATCGTGAAATTGGCTTCGCTTTCCGTCCGGATATCCACCGATACGTCCAATCCGCCAAGCTCCGTGCGGGTCAGGGAATCGAGTTGGCCAAAGGCATTGTGAAATGTGGTGTCGCTCTTGTCGACAAAGCGGACGATACCTTCGCGCTCTACAATGCCCGGATCATCGTTCGGGAGGACGAAGGTCACATCGGTCTCATCGTTGACGGTGATTGTGCCTTCGACGACGGGGCTGTCCATGTTGCCCCTAACCGATAGGTTGGAGGTAACGAACAGCGTGCCGTAGTAGAGATCGTTGTCTGCCGCCGTTGAGTTGAGTACCTGAAAATCATTGGCAGTCAGGCTGACGCCAAAATCGAAGTCGGTGTAGGTGGTCGTCGCCACTGTGCCGTTTAGCCGCGCTATATTGCCTTGGTTGTCTTTAAATTCAAACCGGCTAAACCGGAAACCGCTGTTGTTGAATGCAATACGTTGCTGGTCGATGTTAAACGTGGCGTTGAGCATCGCTACGTTTAGCGTCGCTTGGTTGAAAATTAGTTCGCCATTTAACCGTGGCTGGGCGATGGTGCCTGTGATTTTAAGTTGCCCGCCAATGTCTCCCGCCGTATTGCGCAGGTAGCCCAGGCTAAAGGCTTCGAGCGTGTTCATCGTCAGCGGACTCAGGTTGAGGTTGAAATCCAAGGTAGATTCCTGCCCCGGAATGGAAATGAGGTCGCCGGTGAGGGTGACGTCGTTTCCGTTCCCTTCGATGCCGACATTGGCCGAGAACGTGTTTTCACGCTCGTTGTTGACCTGCACGTTGACGTTGCCGACGGTGTCGTTGCCAAAATAGAAATCGGCGATGGTCAGGTCTGAAACGAAGACCGGCGAGGCATCCAAGCGCGATACCGTTGCATGTCCGTTGATGCCACCGCCTAAGCGGAGCATTTCGCTCTCGAATATCTCGCTGAGGGTCTCTATCCGGAAATCGTTGAACGTCAAATCAATTGGGGCGTTCGCGATACTGTCCTGCGATTCGATGCGCAACTCCTGCCCGTTGTTGCTCAGCAAGAAATTGTGCGCCGATACCCCTGCCGTCCCGAAACGGAGGGCATTGTCCGATGCCACGTCCCATTGTTCGTAGTTGAGCATCAGCCCGTCCTCTTTCAAAGCGAAGATGAAATTATTGGCGTCTACCTGCATAGCCATCCCGAGGTGATACCGCTCCTTATCCTGCTGATCCTTGATCCAAAGACCCATTTCCATCAGGTTCTGCACAACGGTACCACTCAGCAGGGTGTTGATCAACTCGGTTTGCCCCACGGCCAGCTGCTCGACCAAAAAGGAGTAGTACATGGTGCTGTCGATCGTGTTAATATCCGCATTGATGCCCCGCAGTTGCGTGCCGCCGTACACGACCTCGGGGGCAAGGAGTTTGACGAATAGCATTTTGTCTTCGCTGGTGAACGAACCATCCAGGGTGATGTCTTGCATCTCGGTCAGCTGCGGTACCAGCCCGCGGATAAAGCGACTTCGGGTAAAGGTCATACTGAAATCCATCTGCTGCGGTTCGTATTCGTAGACCGTCGCCATTGAATCTGGCTGGTAATAAACGTCAATAATATCCTGAACAGCCGCGGATAGCTGGCTCAGTTCGTAGTTGCCGACCATGTGGGCGCGGAGAAATTCCGACTGCAAGCGCAAGAGCGTGCGGTCGTCCGTGGCCTCGGCGATGATGGAAACCGAATCGAGCGCGTAGCGTTCGGCGTTGTATGCGACCGAGGAATTCAGAATATGCAAGGCCCCGTTGAGGTGATCGATGTCTGCGGTTTGGAAATCAGCGACAATCTGCCCCTGGTAGCGGAAGTTGTCGGCCATGAAGTTCAGGTTCTGCAAATTGATGCTGTCTATGGTCAGTGTCAGTTTTGCCGCCGGATATGTGTCGTTGAAATCCGCCATGCCTTCCAGTGTCAAGTCCAGGTTGGGGTCATCGCTATTCGCAAACACTTCGATGTCGCCCCCGTCGGCTTGCAACAATAGGTCGATATCCTGATAGTTATAACCCAGGTATTCGGCCGAGATCAGTTTCGCATGAATGTCTGCCACAGCCGTTTTTGGATTAAATCCGGCCCCTTTGGCCTGTGCGGCAAACGATATTTTGCCTAAGGTCGTGTCGCCCAGAATTTTCCCTACGTCAATATCCATGATGCTGACGTTGGCATTATAGACGGTATCCTGCCCGGCGGCGCCGGCTTTGAATGTGGCGTCGATACTAGCGTTTCCTTCGGTCGTAACGAGTTGCATGTCCGTATCGAAGGAGGTGATGCCGCCGTTAAACGTGCCCACGAGGCGGATGTCATCGGGCACGCGCATGCTGTCAGGCAACATGCTGGCGGGTATCAGCCGTTCGACATCCCGGTGCGAGGTCCTGAACTCTTCCAAATCCAAATCGATGTGCATGTTCTCCACGTCCGGAAGGCCGCGGATATTGGCCTGCGCGCTTAGACGCGTGTCGTCAAGCGTGGTCACCTCGAGACTGGGAATGCGAAGGTTATCGAGGCGTCCTGCCACCCGTCCATCGACGTAGAATACCGCATCCAGCAACGACTGCATGGCTTGCATGGTATCCAAGTCGGGCACGAACATCAGCACGTCCGCCATGCCGAGGTGGCTGTTTTGCAAGTTGGCGTCGATACCGATTTGGCCCAATTGCTCGGTGATCGTTGACAGGGAAGGGTAGGTGATACGGATGTGTTCGCGGATGAGGGTATGGGGTGTTTCGGCGTACAAGTCGTCTAACGTGGCTCCACGATCCGTATAGGTAAAACGGGCCCGTAATTCGTCAAGCTGGAAGCCGCTGCGGTCGCGGGCGGTCAGATGGCGGAGGTCGCCGCCGATTGAGTCATTCGCATAGGACAGGTCCGCCAGCTCACCTTCGAGACCGGTGATACCGATATTTCCATAGTCAAAGCCTTTGGTCAACGCGGGCTGGTTGGCATCCTCGAATGCGAAATCCGTGTTTTTGATGATGACTTCCTTGGCTTGAACCCGCCAGTTTACTGGCTCGCCACTGGCTGTGTCGGCAGGCGTCTGGTTACTCGTGCTGGCTGCGGTGGTCTGTCCGAAAAACACCCGCGAGTTTGAGCCGTCCAGCAAGACGGATTCGATATCGACAAATTCTTCGTTCAGGTCGAGTGCATTCAGGCTGGCCAGAAAGCGCTGCACTTCGAACCGTGTATCCATAGCCGAGGATTCGTCGGCATAGGCAAAGACGAGATTTTGAAGGTCGAGGTCGCCAAATTCCAGATCCGGCAGGAGGGAGGACGCCTCCGGCTCGGGTTCAATCCCGAAATCATCCGCGGAAGGTGCATCTGTGGCATCGGCGGTGGCCCATTGGCGTACGGACGCGTGCAGACCGTCTACCGCAATAGCCGGAATGGCAAAGTGCATGTTGCCGGTGAGATCGAATGTTTTGATGCGCGTATTGAGGTGGCCGAGATTGATGTCGGCAGCCATCCCAACGACTTCATCATGGTAGACGAACCGAATGCGGTCAAGCTGGACCTTGTCGATGTTAAAGGTCATCGCGGCGGCCGTGTCGGTCGGATCAGGCTCTTCGGCACTGGCGAACGCGGCCACGATATAGTCAAAGTTAAACGCACTGTCAGGCAGTGTCCGGTTGATTTTGGCGGTTATTCCTTCGAGATTGAGTTCGCTGATTTCAACGGTATTCCGCAGGAGCTTAAACATGCTGATATCCACCTTCAGCTTTTCGCCGGCGATCAGCGTATCCCCCGCCTGATCCTCGAAATATACGCCTTCCAGCACCAACATCTTGGGCAGGTCAAGGCTGACATAGTCGATATCGACGCGCGTGCCGATCTTGTTTTCCAGGAAGACGGTAACTTGGCCGACGACGTAGTTCTGCACGGCGGGGATGCGGATAGCCACGACCAACAGCAACACTAACCCTGTGATACTCGCAATAATCCATAAAAGCGTTTTCAGGGTTATTCTACCAAACTTTTTCAAATCTGCTTCGTACTGTTTTGGCAAGTGCGTGGCCCTGCCGGTTCCATAAATGTTCGTTCGTTCTACTAGAAAACCAATAAACGCGCCAAAGGTTTACTAAAAAGGTAAGAGAACGAACTGTAACTACGTATTGCTAGGGACAAATATACGCCAAAGACCCATAAAAGCGAGACGCCAGCATAGGCTATCGCCAAATAATCGGCACGTTCGAAACACAAAAAAAACGCCGTGCGGGAAGGCACGGCGCGATCGCCGTCGCCGACGGCTTGATGCGTTATCAGCAGACGATTTGCTACTTGCTTACCGAAAGCTCGACCACTTCCACGTCTAACACGGAGAAAATGCGGTGCGAAGAGAGCAATTCAGGCTCTGGCTTGATTTCGTCCAGAATGGCCACGTCCACGCCGCGCTGCTTGACAATATCCAGCACGCCACCGAGGCATGGATAGTTGACCTCAATGTCGCCTGCGTTGAAGCTCAGGATCTCGCCAAAACCGTCCGGCGAGTTATAGAAGTTGCGCATGGTAACGGGCATGAAGTTGTTTGATTGGCGCAGGTCGTCGAGCGTAGAACCCACGCGGATTCCGTCTGCAGTCTGGTACGGCCCAAAACTATTGGCTACCGCTATTTTCGTAATGGTCTGGTAGGGCTCGGCTTTTTCCGCCCAGTAGACAATGATTTCTTCCGCTTCGCCTTCGAACAAACGCGTTACATGCGCTTCCGTGCCATCAAGCATCGCTGTGCCATTGGTTAGGCGCTCCGCACCCACGGCCTGCACCAGGTCTTCGTATGTGTGGGCGAGCTTGACCGGACCAATCCCCTCGCAGGTAATCGCATTGGGATCGACCGCTTCGGTAGCTTCTTCGGTTTGTTGGGTGCCCGATTGACAGCTCCAGAGCAAAGCAATCGATGCAATAAGTGCGACAAGGGGAAATTTTCTCATGATCTTTTGTGTTTGATTTAACGTAGTTTAGTATTCAAATGTAACAAGAATCTCTGCAGCCGGTGGTCCGGAACTGTAACGATATCATAGCGATAAGCACGAATCTTCCTTTACCCCAGGCTGTTAAGGGATTCCGTCAGCAACTGGATTTTCGATTCGGCATCGGCCTTTTTGTTTTGTTCGTTGGCGACAATTTCGGGTTTGGCGTTTTGTACGAAACGCTCATTAGCCAGTTTGGCGTCCACCGATTTCAGGAAGCCGCGCACGTAGTCCAGCTCTTTTTGCAAGCGCTCGCGTTCTGCGTCTATGTCGATGTTTTCGTCGAGTTGTACATAGAACTCATCCGTGCCCACTAAGAACCGGCTTCCGGTCTGTTTTTCGCTGACAAAGGTGATTTCCGAAATGTTGGCCATCTTACGGATGCAAGCGCCATATCGCTGGTAATCCACTTCGGAATGCCCTTGAATGGCCAGTGGCAATGCCGTTTTTGGCGACAGTTGTTTTACGTTGCGCATGTTGCGGATTTCCGTTACGACTTGCTGCAGGGAAGCGAAGGCCTGGAGTTGGGTTTCGTCAAAAGCGGCGGCAACCGGATAAGGCGCTACAATGCAGCAATCGGCCTCTTCGCGCTGGCCAAACAGTTCGTCGTGCCAGAGTTCTTCGCTGATAAAGGGCATGAACGGATGCACCAACTTGAGCACCGACTCGAAATAGGTTTTGGTGGCGGCCAGGATGCTGGCGGCGATCGGCTGCTGGTATGCGGGCTTAACGAGCTCCAGGTACCACGAGCAGAAATCATCCCAAACCAGCTTGTACGTTGCCATAAGTGCGTCCGAGATGCGGTATTGGTCAAAGTGGCTCTCGATTTCCGTCAACGCCTGGTTAAAACGATGGCCAAACCAGGTGACGGCCTCTTCCTGTTCGCTCGTCGCGGGTGCGTCAACGGACTCCCAGCCTTTTACCAGCCGGAAAGCATTCCAGATTTTGTTGGCAAAATTACGCCCTTGCTCGCAGTACGATACGTCGAACATTAAGTCGTTGCCAGCAGGGGAGGACAGGAGCATGCCTACGCGTACCCCGTCGGTGCCGTACTGCTGCATGAGCGCAATCGGATCCGGCGAGTTGCCCAGCGATTTGGACATTTTGCGCCCTTGCTTGTCGCGCACGATCCCCGTCAAATACACGTTTTTGAAGGGCGGATTTTCGGTGTATTCGTGCCCGAAAATGATCATTCTTGCCACCCAGAAGAATAGGATCTCGGGAGCTGTAACGAGATCGCTGGTGGGGTAGTAGTATTGGAAATCGGGGTTTTCTGGATGGGTGACGCCATCAAAGACTGACATGGGCCACAGTGCTGACGAGAACCACGTGTCCAGCACATCCTCTTCCTGGCGGATGCCCTCGGTCGACTTATTGTCGGCGAGAAAGAGCGCTTTGGCTTCGCTGGCTGTTTTAGCCACTACCCATTCGTTTTTGTTGTTGTACCAAGCTGGAATGCGCTGTCCCCACCACAGTTGCCGGCTCACGCACCAGTCCTTGACGTTTTCCATCCAGTGCCGGTAACTCGCAATAAACTTGTCGGGGATGAGCTTTACCTCACCGTTGACGACATAATCCAGAGCGGGCTTGGCCAGCTCGTCCATTTTGCAAAACCATTGCATGGACAGCTTGGGCTCGATAACGGCGTCGGTGCGCTCGGAAAAGCCAACTTGCGATTTATAATCTTCGATTTTGTCGACGTGGCCAGTCTCTTCGAGTTGTGCGACAATTTTTTTGCGGGCGACGAAGCGGTCTTCGCCAATCAGGATTTGCGCTTTTTCGTTAAGCGTGCCATCGTCGTTCAGGATGTCGATGACTTCCAGATTATGTTTTTGGCCTAGTTCGTAGTCGTTCAGGTCATGAGCGGGTGTTACCTTCAGGCATCCCGTACCGAAGTCCATTTCCACGTATTCGTCGCCGATGATGCTAATCTCACGGTTGATGAGCGGCACGCGGGCTTTCTTGCCAATCAGGTCGCGGTAGCGCTCGTCATGGGGGTTGACGCAGATGGCGGTATCGGCCATGATCGTTTCGGGCCGGGTGGTGGCAATCACTAAATGCTTATGTCCGTTGGCCGTGGTGGCATCCACTAGCTCGTATTTGAGGTAATAGAGCTTTTGCATCACCTCCTTGCGGTTAACTTCTTCGTCCGACAGGGCAGTTTTGCCTTGGGGATCCCAGTTGACCATGCGGACGCCGCGGTAGATATAGCCTTTGCGGTAGAGTCGGATAAAGGTGTCGATGACGGCCTCGCTGAGATCGGGATCCATGGTGAATTTTGTGCGGGACCAGTCGCAGGAGGCGCCCAGCTTCTCGAGCTGCTGCAGAATGATGCCTCCGTATTTTTCTTTCCACTCCCAAGCGTACTCCAAAAACTCCGCCCGCGTGATGTCCTTTTTCTCAATGCCTTTTTCCTTCAGCATGGCTACGACCTTAGCTTCCGTCGCAATCGAAGCGTGGTCCGTACCCGGTACCCAGCAAGCATTTTTGCCCTGCATGCGGGCGCGGCGGATCAGAACGTCCTGCAAGGTGTTGTTGAGCATGTGTCCCATGTGCAGTACGCCCGTCACGTTAGGCGGTGGCATCACGATCGTGTACGCCTCGCGCTCGTCTGGCGTGGAACGAAAGAACCCCTTATCCCGCCAATAGGCGTACCATTTGTTTTCGGCTTGTTGCGGATCGTACGTTTTTGCTATGCTCATGAAATGTCGTTTATTGCGTTTCGGCGTGCAAAAATACGGATTTTAGGAGAGAATACGAAAGCGTATCCGTGGCTCGCGCGAAAGGCGAGGACCACGAGGATTCTGGCACGTGTTTTTGTTGCATGGGGGACAAAAAACCATCAAACATCCCATAATTTTGTTAAAAACGAATTTCCCTGTCGCGGGCTGATTTTCGGGGCATATCATGCTATTTTTACGTAGAAACGGACGGGCAAGCCTTCAATTATTCGCCATAATGTCTTACATTCGTTGCTTGTCTTTGCCTGAGCGATTGAAAGAAGCCGAAACATTCCGGCGTTCTTCGCGTCAAAAAGGCCGGAGCGCAGCTGCGCCACGTAAATGCATCATACCATAGAAACTACAACACGACCCCATGTCCGCGATTCTTTCCCTTCAAAACGTCAATAAAGTTTACAAAAGCGGGGGTCAATCCCTTCAAGTGCTTCGAGATATTAGCTTGGACGTAGCGAGTGGCTCGTCCATCGCCATTGTTGGCCCATCGGGCAGTGGCAAAACCACGCTGTTGGGTTTGTGCGCCGGTCTGGACCAGGTGAGCAGTGGCAGCGTGGTGCTGCACGGCGTGAGCCTGAACGACCTGGGGGAGGATGAGCGGGCCAGCGTGCGCAACCAGCATGTGGGCTTCGTGTTTCAGAACTTTCAGTTGCTGCCGGCATTGACGGCCTTGGAAAATGTCATGGTGCCGCTGGAGCTTCGGGGCGACCGGCATGCCCGTGCTACGGCCCTGACGTTGCTCGATAAAGTCGGTTTGGCCGATCGCGGCCACCATTATCCCTTACAGCTCTCCGGTGGTGAACAACAGCGTGTCTCGATTGCGCGGGCATTTTCCAACTCTCCCAAGATACTTTTTGCCGACGAACCGACAGGCAACTTGGATACCGAAACCGGCGAGAAGGTAGAGAAATTGCTCTTTGAATTGAACCGCGATGCAGGAACAACGCTTGTGCTGGTTACGCACGATTTGGAACTGGCCGCTAAAACCAGCCGTGTCGTTCGTATGAAGAACGGAACAATTATTTCGGATACATCGGAAGGGGAGGGCGCGTAATGGCATCGGGCACCCAACCTACCGACACCACCCCGACCAAGGCAGGCCTGCCTTGGGTGCTGCGTATGGCTTGGCGGGATAGCCGGAAAAACCGGGGACGGCTGGTGCTATTTATCTCCTCCATCGTCATTGGCATTACGGCTTTGGTGGCTATCTATGCCTTGGGGGATAATTTGCAGAAAGACATTGACCGGCAGGCTGCTACGCTCGTCGGGGCAGACCTGGTGGTGAACACCAATCGCGCGCTTGACGATGGCGCACAACGGCTGATTGATACGCTTGAAGCGCGCAGCGTAGCGGTATCGCGTGAGCAACGCTTTGCGTCCATGGTGGTTTTTCCGGCTAGCGGTGGCAGCCGGCTGGTCGAAGTGAGGGCGCTGGAGGGCGAATTTCCTTACTACGGACAACTGGAAACCGTGCCTGCGGCAGCGGGAACGGCGTTCCGGCAGGGAACGCAGGCGCTGGTCGATAAGACCGTAATGCTGCAGTTCGATGCGCAAGTCGGCGATTCGGTCAAGGTAGGGGAGATCACCTTTGAGATTGCCGGCATCTTGGAGCGGGCGCCGGGGCAGTCCGGCATTTCCAGCACGGTTGCGCCCGCGGTGTTCATCCCGATGAGCTACCTGGAGGCAACTGCGCTCAACCAGCGCGGGAGCCGGATCAATTACTATTATTACTTCAACTTGGCCGACCCCGCGAGCGCTGATGTGCTCGTGGAAGAGCTGGACGAACAATGGGAGACGCACCGGCTGGGCACCGATACCGTTGCTTCGCGCAAGCGTGAAACCGGGCGTTCGTTTGCGGATTTGGAAAAGTTCCTTTCGCTGGTTGGTTTCATTGCGCTGTTACTGGGCTGCGTCGGCGTATCCAGTTCGATCCATATCTATATTAAGGAGAAAATTGCCAGTGTGGCTATCCTCCGGTGTCTGGGTGTCACTGCCCGCCAGGCCTTTCTCATTTATTTGACGCAGGTATTCGCCGTAGGCTTGCTCGGGTCGGCTGTGGGCGCCTTACTCGGCACAGCGATCCAGCAACTGCTGCCGTGGGTGCTGCGCGATGTGGTGCCCGTGGCCATCAGCAGCGAAATTTCCTGGCGCGCCATCGCGCAGGGGATAGGTTTGGGCGTGCTGATTTCCGTTTTATTCGCACTGCTGCCGCTGGTAGGCATCCGCAATATATCCCCGCTTCACACACTCCGGCTTACCTTGGATGAGCAAGGCCTCGTGAAAGACCGGCTGAGTGGCGTGGTGTATGCGCTGATTGCGGCGTTCGTCATCCTGTTCGCCTACCTGCAGCTCGGCGAATGGCGCCAAACGGGATTCTTTACATTGGCGTTGGTGGTCTCGTTCCTCATCCTGTATTTGGCCGCGCGGCTGGTTATTTGGGTGGTGCGTCGGTTTTTTCCGGTCTCTTGGAACTACCTGTGGCGGCAAGGACTATCCAACTTGTTCCGTCCCAATAACCAAACGGCTGTGTTGGTCGTGGCGATTGGGCTGGGTACGGCGTTTATTGCGGTGCTGGTGCTGGTGCAAGGCATGCTCATATCGCGCGTTGAACTCTCCTCGGGCGAGGATCAATCGAACATGGTGATATTCGATATCCAAACCAATCAGAAAGAACGGGTGGCCTCGCTCGCACAGGCAAATGGCTTGCCGGTATTGGAGGAAGTGCCCATCGTGACCGTACAATTGGACGCCATCAATGGCCACACCCTCGCCGATGCACAAGCTGATTCAACGATAGACGTGTCGAGGCGCGCGCTGGGGAGGGAACTACGTGTCACGTACCGCGAAGTGCTAAGCGACTCGGAAAAGGTGACGGCTGGCCAATGGGCCGGGCAGGTGGTAGAAGGGGAGCTGCCCCGGGTGTCCCTTGATGAGGGCTATGCCGGCCGAATCCGGGTAGGTATCGGTGATACACTCCTGTTTAACGTGCAGGGCGTGCGCGTACCGACCGTTGTGGGGAGCTTGCGCGAGGTGGACTGGAACCGTGTGCAGACAAATTTCCGACTGGTGTTTCCCATGGGTGTTATCGATAAAGCACCGCAGTTTCACGTACTGATGACCCGCGTGCCCGATGATGCTGTATCGGCGCGTTTTCAGCAAGCGGTGGTGGCCGAGTTTCCCAATGTATCGGTCATCGATCTCGGGCTGGTTTTGGCAGTTCTGGACGAAATTTTGGATAAAATATCCTTCGTTATCCGTTTTATGGGCGGATTTAGCATTTTGACAGGATTTGTCGTGCTTGTCGGATCGGTCATGATCAGCAAGTATCAGCGTATTCGGGAGAGTGTGCTCTTGCGCACCATGGGCGCTAGCCGCCGCCAGGTTTTTGCGATAACCGCGTTGGAATACTTCTTTCTCGGACTGATCGGCGCGCTGACGGGCATTTTGCTTGCGGTTTTAGGGGCGTGGGCCCTAGCGGTCTACGTTTTTGAAGTGCCGTTCCGTCCGGATGTGCTTAGTTTGCTGTACGTTGCGGGCTGTGTCGCCGGGTTGACAATTCTCGTCGGACTGGCTAATAGCCGGGGAATCACCACGCAGCCGCCCTTGGCAATTTTACGAAAGGAAGGGTAGCGTCATGGCCGTTAGTCGATGATTTCCAAGGTCTTATAGAAGTCCTTGAATTGGAGCAGGCTCGTGTTATGTGGCGGGTCTACGCTAAATGTTTCTACCGTAGCCGTGAAACCCGCAATGTAACCGATGCTGTTTTTGAAAATAAAGTACTGTTGCGTCACGTACGAAACCATCCCGATAAGCGTGTTTGTGATGTACGACGTGTGCTCGATGGAACTTAATTGCACATGATTCAACACGGTACTATTGGGCATATTTTTTATGCGATTAAGCTCCGCCTGGACCAAGTCATCCACGCTGTTGATATTCGCATGTCGGACTGCCGTAATCGTAACGGCATGCTGGATTTCCTGCTTTTCTCTTTCTGAATAGACTTTAGGCAGGCCCCAGGCTACAATCGTGTAGTTTAGGGAATCAGCGCTAATTTCCTGGTAAAACTGCCAATTCTCCGGCACGGTGGCTTTGAATTTGAAACGGGGATTCTCAAAAACGTCCTGGGCGACGGAAACACCGCACAGGCTTATAAAAA
>CAYUIZ010000005.1:77863-87404 GCA_964444885.1 uncultured Sphingobacteriaceae bacterium
TGACTGATAATTTATTGGTAATCAGGTCTAATGTACGGATTCTTCAGTGTATCGGCTGAATTGGATCATTTATTCAAAAGCGCAATACTTGTCCTATAATATATATTATGTTAAATAGATAAATCGAAGAACATTAGAACTCCCCATTTGGCGGTCTGCACTTGATTATACGATTCGCTGATAATTAATTATGCAATACGGCTATATTTGCACCATCACTCATTCCAATATTCCATGCTACGAACGATGATCTTGATTGGTATTGGCGGCGCCTTGGGCAGTATCTTGCGTTATTTGACGAATGTGCTGGCCAACCGACTTTTTCCGGCGGTATTTCCCGTGGGTACTTTTGCGGTCAACGTTGCTGGCTGTTTGCTGATTGGTTTGCTGCTGGGCTTTTTAGACCGGAATCAAACCGTCAATCCAGATTTAAAACTTTTGTTGGTTACCGGGTTTTGTGGTGGTTACACGACGTTCTCGGCATTCGCGTCCGAAAACGTGGACTTATTCCAGCAAGGCCATGCATTCACGGCATTTGCATATATCGGCGCAAGTGTCGTTTTTGGTCTGTTAGCCGTGTGGTTTGGCTTTTATCTCATCAGATTGGTGTATCCTCCCCTCGCCCACTAAGCCTCCCTCCTGCTGCTTTTTTATCACATAAATGCTTGTTAATAAGCGAATTGGCTTATTATTTCTCACGCATTACTTGGTACGTGGGATCTTCCAGTACATTGACTACCACTAATGATTCGGCGTTTTTCAGCAAGCGCTGGCTGTCGCGGCTAAGGTGCTTTAAACGAACCCGTTTACCCACGCGTGCATATCGCTCGGTGAGTTTATTTAATGCATCAATGGCTGACATGTCTGCCACGCGGCTTTCCTGGAAGTCAATGACAACTTCTTCGGGGTCTCCCTCGATATCAAATTTCTCTAAAAATGCCGTCGTCGATCCAAAAAATAGCGGTCCGTAAATTTCGTAATGCTTAACGCCGTCTTCGTCGACGTGCTTACGCGCCCGAATGCGCTTGGCGTTGTCCCAGGCAAACACCAACGCGGACACCACGACGCCCAATAACACCGCTAAGGCCAGATTATGGAAGATAACGGTAACGGCGGCCACCAGTATGCCCACAAAGATATCGGATCGAGGAAAGCGCGTGATTGCCCGGAAGCTCACCCATTGAAAGGTGCGGATCGCTACGACCATCATCACGCCCACTAATGCGGCCATGGGAATCTGTTCGATTAGCGGCGCCCCCACGAGGATAATAAGCAGGATGGTCATCGCGCCAATAAAAGCGGCTAGGTGCGTCCGGGCACCGGCCGTCACATTCACCAAGGTCTGCGCCACCATCGCGCAGCCACCCATCCCACCAAAAAAGCCGTTGACCACGTTGCCCACGCCCTGTGCTATCGCTTCCCGGTTCGACTTTCCTTTGGTGTTGGTAATCTCGTCCACCATGTTGAGCGTCAACAAGGATTCGATAAGTCCCACGCCAGCCATGACCAACGCGTAGGGAAAGATGATCCCCAATGTTTCGATGCTGAAAGGCACGGCGGGAATATGAAAGGATGGAAAGGAACCGCTCACGCTCGCGATGTCCATGACCTTCTTGGTTTCGATACCAAATAGCGATACAATGCCAAAAACCAATACAATGGCAACCAGCGACGGAGGGACAGCCTTTGTGATCCGCGGCCACACCCAAACGATGGCGATGGTTAGGGCGGTGAGCCCCAGCATCGTGTAGAGCAAGGGGCCGGACATCCAAGCCATCCCCACGCCTCCTGCGGCGGGTTCTTTGAACTGCACGACTTGCGCCATGAAAATAATGATAGCCAGTCCGTTGAGAAAACCGTACATCACCGGTTGCGGAATGAGCCGGACAAATTTTCCCAGCTTGAATATGCCAACAAGGGATTGGAGGACGCCGGCAAGGGCTACCGCGGCGAAAAGATACTCCACGCCGTGGGTGGCGGCTAAGGCAATGAGCACGACCACCGTAGCGCCCGCACCGCCCGAGACCATTCCGGGGCGGCCACCCAAGATCGATGTAACCAGCCCCATCAGAAAAGCAGCATACAGCCCCGTCAAGGGCGAAAGACCGGCGAGTATCGCAAACGAGAGCGACTCGGGGATCATGGTCATTGCTACGGTCAGACCGGCAAATAGTTCGTTCTTCAGATTCAGATTGCCCATCGCGAAGCGACGGGAAAGTATACGCTGCATAGACCTTTCCTTATTCGACGGCAAAGGTACGACAAAATCGTCCGTACCCAAGTTCGCTATTCATGGTGGTACGGCTCGCCACGGGTGATTGAAAAAGCCCGGTAAAGCTGCTCAACAAAGAAAAGCCGCACCATTTGGTGGGAAAATGTCATCTTGGAGAGCGATATCAGGGAGTTGGCCCGTTGGTACACGGCCTGGTCAAACCCATACGGTCCGCCCACCGCAAACACCATGTGCGACACGCTGTTGAGCATATGTTTCTCGAAGAATGCCGCAAATTCAACCGACCGGAAAGCTTTGCCCCGCTCATCCATCAGGATGAGCATGTCTGTCGGTTGCACATGCTTGAGAATCGCCCGCCCCTCTTTTTCCCGCTGCAGCTTTTCGGTCAGGTTCTTGGCTTGCTTGAGGTCGGGAATGATAACTAGCTCGAACGCAACATAATGCTTGAGTCGCTTCACATACTTATCAATCCCTTTTTGGAGATAGTCCTCATCGGTTTTGCCTATGCATAGCAATGTTACTTTCATCGTTTGTGCGCTTTGGGCCTAGATGCCGCTGATCCAGTCGATATCTTTTTTGAGCAACGCCAGGGTTTTGGCTTCTTCGCTGCCGGCTTCCGGCTGATGGTCGTAGGGCCAATGCGCTTGGGGCGGCAGGCTCATCAGAATAGACTCGATCCTGCCGTTGGTTTCCAGCCCGAATTTCGTCCCAGCATCGTACACGAGGTTGAATTCCACATACCTTCCCCTTCGGACGTATTGCCAATCTTTTTGGGCTTCCGTGAAGGCTTTTTGGCGGCTTCGGTTGACCAGTTCGGTATATATAGGCACAAAGGAACGTCCTATCGTACAGGAGAATTCGAATATTTCTTCCCAGGATACGCCTGTTTTTTCGGGCGTCAGCCGGTCGTAGAAAATGCCGCCGATGCCCCGGGTTTCATTACGGTGCTTGATGAAGAAATAATCGTCGGCATGCGTCTTAAACCGGGGATAAAAATCCGGGTGATGGCGATCGCACGCCTCCTTGAGTGCCAAGTGGAAAAAACGGGCGTCTTCTTCGTCGACGTAATGTGGCGTCAGGTCGATGCCTCCGCCAAACCAACGCACCGTATCGCTCAGTTCGAAATAGCGGATATTCATGTGGATGATCGGCACGAGCGGGTTGTTCGGGTGTATCACGATTGACACGCCTGTCGCGAAAAATTCCCCTTCGTCCACGCCAAAAGCCTTCCGGACCGGTGCTGGCAATTCGCCGTGCACGGCCGAGAAATTTACGCCTCCTTTTTCCAGGATGTCGCCGTCCTGGATGACGCGGGTACGTCCTCCCCCGCCCCCATCTCGCTCCCAAAGCTCTTCGACGAACGTCGCTTTGCCGTCCAACGCCTCGATCGCCGTCGTGATCTCGTGCTGTATCGCTTTATACGTGCTTGCTATATATGCTTTATCCATGATTGTTTGTTGAAAATCGTTATTAATACGCAGCTATCGTGTCATCGCCGCGCGTATCCGCGCCCCCGGTCATCCCGCCTTCGGGGTCAACCAGAATAGCATCTACGCGGCCGATCGCATTGCGGGATTTTAGGGTATAGCCCGATGCTTCTAACGTCCGCCGGGTGAGCGAGTCGATGGCATTGCCTTCGGCCCAGATTTCGTCCGGTAGCCATTGGTGATGGAAACGAGGGGCGTCAACCGCCTGTTGCATATCCATGCCGAAATCCACCACGTTGAGGATCGTCTGAAAAACCGATGTCATGATGGTCGAACCGCCGGGCGTACCCACCACCATCGCCAGGCTACCCTCGCGTTCCAATATCGTTGGTGTCATGGAGCTCAGCATGCGCTTGCCGGGAGCTACGGCATTGGCCTCGCCACCCACAAGCCCGTACATGTTCGGCGCACCTGGCTTGACTGAAAAATCGTCCATCTCGTTGTTGAGCAGAAATCCAGCGCCATCAACGACTACGTGTGAGCCGTAGGACCCGTTGATTGTCGTCGTGATGGACACCGCCCCGCCATCACCGTCCACGATGGAAAAGTGCGTAGTCTCTTCCGATTCGGCTGGGACGGGCGTTCCGGCGCTGATGGCGCTGCTTAGGGAGGCGTTCGCAAAATCGATGTCCTGCATCCGGCCGGCGTTATACGCGGAATCGATCAGCGGCAGCATGGGCACGTCGTAGAAATCCGGATCGCCGAGATGGGTTGCTCGGTCTGCATATACGCGCCGCTGCGCCTCCACCATGACACGGACGGTCGAATCGTGCTGGAAACCCCAGTCAGCTAAGGGAAAGGCTTCCACCGACTTGAGCATGCCAATGAGCGCAATACCACCACTCGACGGAGGCGGCATCGAGACGACCCGGTAGCCGCGGTAGGTAGATTCAACGGGATTTCGCCATTTGGCTTCATAGGCTTTCAGGTCGTCGTGGGTGATGATTCCGTTTCCATTGCCCATCTCAGCGACGATGTGGTCGGCCGTTATTCCTTCATAGAACCCTGCTCGTCCTTCGTTGGCAATACGAAAGAGCGTTTGCGCCAGCTCACGTTGCACCAGGGTGTCCCCTGTTTGCCAGTCGGCGTCTTTGACGAGGGCTGTTCCGTTGGAATTGTGCGTGATGAGGCTTTCCTTAATCCGGTTGAGCTCCCCTGCCTGCATGGCTGTCAGGGCAAAGCCATTTTCGGCCAGGTCTATCGCGGGTTGTAGAAGCGTTGCCCACGCCATGGTCCCGTAGCGCGCGTGCGCTTCGGCCATGCCCGCCACGGCACCGGGAACACCCGATGCCAAATGGCCCCGCCAGCTCAACTCAGTGATGGGGTCGCCGGCTGCATCGAGGTACATGTCGCGGTGGGCGGCCGCTGGAGCCGCTTCGCGGAAATCAAGTGCCGCAAATTCGCCCCGGGCGTCGCGATAAACCATGAATCCGCCGCCGCCGATGTTCCCGGCATTGGGATAGACGACGGCGAGGGCAAACTTGACAGCCACGGCAGCATCCACGGCATTACCGCCGTCCTGTAGGATTTTCAACCCTACCAACGATGCGTCCGGGTGGGCTGTCACCACCATGCCGTTATGGTAGACCTGCGTTTGCTCGTCGTCCGTGCAGGACGATAAAATAACTAAGCCCAGCACGACGGCCAGGCAAGGGAAGATCGTGGCGTGTAATCTTTGCATGTTGTGGTCGGTTATGTTCAATCCGTGACCGTGTTGCCTCGAGCAACGGTCGTTAACTCCCTAGCATGTGGGCAGCCGTATGTTTTCTTCCTGCCTTCATGGTTACTAAATAAAGGTGTCGGCAAGCGCGTTCATCTCCTGCACAGGCGGCCGGCTTTGGTACAGAATGTTGTAAACCGCGTGGCAAATCGGCATATGGATGTCGTGCTTTTCACAGATTTGCTGAATGCAATTGGCTGCGAAATACCCTTCGGCTACCATATTCATCTCCAGTTGCGCCGCCCTGACGCTATAGCCCTTTCCGATCATATTTCCAAAGACCCGGTTGCGGCTAAATTGTGAATACGCGGTCACCAACAAGTCGCCCAAGTAAGCGGACTCCTTAATATCGCGTTCGATCGGATGCACGATGTTGACAAAAGCTGCCATCTCGCGGATGGCGTTCGATACCAACACCGCTTGGAAGTTGTCGCCAAAACCAATGCCGTGGCAAATCCCGCCGGCTAGGGCATAAATATTTTTGAGTACGGCTCCGTATTCGGTGCCGTATATGTCGTCAGAAACGATGGTCTTGATGTAGCGGGTAGCGATGAGGCTGGCCACCTCCGCCGATACCGCCGTGTCTGTACAGGCTACGGTGAGGTATGACAGCTTTTCCAGCGACACCTCTTCGGCATGGCAGGGACCGCTGATGACGGCGATGCGCTCCAACGGAATGCCGTATGTTTCTTGCAGGTATTCGCCCACGATCTGGTTCTCGTCGGGCACGATGCCTTTGATCGCCGACACCACGATTTTGCCTGCAAACATCTCGGGGGTGACCGGACCCAGCGCGTCCTTTAGGTAGGCCGCCGGCGTGTTGAGTATGATAATATCTGCTGCCTGAAAGGTACGAACGACGTCCGTGTGCACGTTGCGTTTCGGGATTTTGATTTCCACCGCGCGAAGGTAATTTGGGTTGCGCCGGTATTGCCGGATGTAGTCGGCTTTTTCTTTACTGCGTACCCACCAATGCACTTCCTTTTGCACTTTATTGTCGCTTAGCATCTTGATCATCGCCGTTGGCCAGCTTCCGCCCCCGATCACGCCTACTGCTATTTTGCGTTCGCTCATATACTCACTTTTGTTTTGATGTGGTGGCGCCCAAGTTAGTGTTTATCGGGCAAAGAAGCAATTTTGGACGTCTGCTGGCGATACGGAAATACGCTCCCAAATCGTGGTTTAGCACCCTCCTTTGCAAACAAAAGCCACGTAGTTTAGTATAAATCATTAGCTTTGCTAAAAATACCATTTATGCCAAAAATATCGGATAAGGGAATCCAAATGCCAGCCTCACCCATAAGGAAACTAGTGCCTTATGCCGACCAGGCCGTCAAAGCCGGGAAGAAAGTACACTACCTGAACATCGGGCAACCGGACATCGCGACGCCCGAAATCATGATAGACGCCATTCGCAATGTTTCCTTCGATATTTGGGCGTACACGCCATCCGAAGGGACGGCCTCCTACCGGCGAAAACTAGCGGGCTATTACCAGTCACTGGGTTACGCTATCGATGCCTCGAATATTCTGGTAACCACCGGTGGATCGGAAGCGATCACCATCGCCATGCAGGCCTGCTTGAATCCAGGCGACGAAATTATAATTCCCGAACCGTTCTATGCCAATTACAACGGCTTTGCCTGTTCAGCCGGCGTCATGGTCAAGCCTGTTCTGTCGAGCATCGATACTGGATTTGCGTTGCCCGACATCGCTAGTTTTGAGGCGCTGATTACCGAAAAGACCAAGGCGATAGCGATTTGCAGTCCCAATAATCCCACAGGCTACCTGTATTCCCGCAAAGAGCTGGAAGCGCTCCGTGAGCTGTGTCTCAAGCATGACTTGTTTCTGCTTTCGGATGAGGCCTACCGCGAATTTTGCTACGATGGTCAGGAATTCGTTTCGCCCATGCATTTGGAGGGACTCGAGGAGCATGTCATTCTGCTGGATACGGTTTCAAAGCGCTACAGCGCGTGCGGCGCCCGGCTGGGGTGCTTGGTGACGAAAAACAAAGAAGTATGGCAAGCCAGTCTGAAGTTTGCCCAAGCACGTTTGAGTCCCCCTGGCGTGGCGCAAATGGCGGCCGAAGCGGCTATCGACACGCCACAATCCTATTTTGATGAGGTGAAGGCCGAATATACCGCGCGCAGGAATACGTTGGTAGAGGGGCTCAATCAAATCGACGGGGTATTCTGCCCCAACCCGGGCGGTGCGTTTTATGTGATGGCTCGCTTGCCGATTGACGATTCCGACACGTTTTGCCAATGGATGCTGGAACATTTCGAGCTAAACAACGAGACGGTAATGATGGCGCCCGCTACGGGTTTCTACAGTACCGAAGGCGCAGGAAAAAATGAGGTAAGGTTGGCTTATGTGTTGAATGAGAATGATTTAAAAAAGGCACTAGCTTGTTTGGAAAAAGCGCTTGAAGTTTATCCTGGGCGGCAAACTTAAATCCAAATAACCCGGTTTTAGTTCGATTGAAACCAAATAAAAAGCGGGTGTCTTGTACGAAACAAGATACCTGCTTTTATTTGTGAGCTGACCTCGTGTTATGGCCGGCTGTGATAGTTTGGTGCTTCCTTCGTAATTGAAATGTTGTGCGGATGGCTTTCGCGAAGCCCCGCGCCCGTGATTTTGACGAACTTCGCCGCTTGCAAAGCTTCGATGTTGGCTGCGCCGCAGTAGCCCATGCTGGCCCGCAGGCCGCCCACGTATTGGTACACCACTTCGGCGAGGGTACCTTTGTAGGCCACGCGGCCGACAATGCCTTCGGGAACCAATTTCTTAATATCGTCTTCTACGTCCTGGAAATAACGGTCTTTCGAACCTTGTTCCATTGCTTCCACGGAGCCCATCCCCCGGTACGACTTGAATTTCCGTCCTTCGTAAATAATGGTTTCGCCCGGCGCCTCTTCCACGCCCGCGAAGAGCGATCCCGCCATTACCGTGCTCGCACCAGCCGCAATGGCTTTCGCGATGTCGCCGGTCTGCTTGATACCTCCGTCTGCGATAACCGGTACGCCAGTGCCTTTCAGTGCCTTGGCGCATTCGTATACCGCGTATAGCTGGGGTACGCCCACGCCGGCGATGATTCGGGTTGTACAGATGGATCCGGGACCGATACCGACTTTCACCGCATCCGCGCCTGCCTCGGCAAGCATCCGTGCGGCATTCGCTGTCGCAATGTTGCCCACAATGACTTGCAGGTTTGGGAAAGCGGCTTTTACTTCCTTCAGTTTGTCCATCACGCCTTTGGAATGGCCGTGGGCCGTATCAATCGTCACTACGTCCACGCCTGCCTTCACCAGGGCCGCTACGCGGTCCATCGTATCAGCAGTGACGCCCACTGCCGCGCCCACGAGCAAGCGTCCGTGTTCGTCCTTCGCCGCGTTCGGATAGTGTTTGTATTTCTGAATATCTTTAAAGGTAATCAGCCCGACTAGTATATTTTGTTCGTTCACCACGGGCAGCTTTTCGATTTTGTGGTCTTGGAGGATCATTTCAGCCCGCATTAAGTCGGTTCCTACCGGCGCAGTCACCAGTTGATCCTGGGTCATGACCTCGGCAATGGGCTTATTCATGTCCTTTTGAAAACGGAGATCGCGGTTGGTGACAATACCGACCAAACGGTGCTGCTCATCAATAATGGGAATGCCGCCGATTTGGTGCTCCCTCATGATCTTGAAGGCATCCCCCACGACCGCACCCTGCGGAAGGGTGACCGGATCCTGAATCATGCCGCTCTCCGAACGCTTCACCTTACGCACTTCGGCAGCCTGTTCCTCGATGGTCATGTTTTTGTGCAGCATGCCTAATCCCCCGGCCTGTGCGATGGCGATGGCTAAGTCCGCGCCCGTGACCGTATCCATCGCAGCGGACACTAAAGGGATATTCAGCTTAATTTTCTTCGTGAGGAAAGTCGTCGTATCTACGTCTCGGGGCAGTACCTCGGAATAGTCAGGGATGAGCAATACGTCGTCGTATGTCAGGCCTTCAGCTACAAATTTGTGGGGATCTAATTCCATGAGCAAATAAGGATTTTATTTGCAGGGCAAAATTACGAAAAAAGCGCAGATTATCAAATGTAAAATCATTCGT
>CAYUIZ010000006.1:0-74579 GCA_964444885.1 uncultured Sphingobacteriaceae bacterium
CCGCGAATCTGCAAATACGCGAAAGAGGCAATCAACCCAAATCCGTACCGGCGACAATCAAAAGGCCGGTTTATACGCTCGTTTGTCATCTTGAATGGCGCGAAGCAAAATGAAAGATCTCAACAAAGGAGATCCCTCCTGCCGTCGGGATGACAAGTAGGTTAACGTAGCACCAAATCAATGATCCAGCGAATGCGCGAATCCGCGAATACGCGAAAGAGGCAATCAACCCAAATCTGTACCGGCGACAATCAAAAGGCCGGTTTATACGCTCGTTTGTCATCTTGAATGGCGCGAAGCAAAATGAAAGATCTCAACAAAGGAGATCCCTCCTGCCGTCGGGATGACAAGTAGGTTAACGTAGCACCAAATCAATGATCCAGCGAATATGCGAATCTGCAAATACGCCCAAGAGGCGCACAAACCCTCCTGTTGGCCCTACCCGAGCGAGGCGGGCATTTTCACCTGCGACGCTTCGCACTCCGCAAAAATTATTCGTACCTTTGACGTGTCATGTCAAACAAGCGATCAGATAATAAAGACTTTAGTTTTTGGACAAAGTACAAACAGTACGCCGGCAACGAAATCCTCCTATATTTGGTGATGATCACGGGGATCATCCTGGGGATTATTTTCTTAGGATAGCGAATACGCCGGACCTATGCCGCGCCATGTTACTTGGCAAAACGAACGACTGCCGAACGCAAACCGACAAAAAACCTAAACGGAAGAATTAAGCGCCCAACACCGCACCATTAAATAAGCCCTATCTATTCATTCACTCCATTATTTCAATGAAATTACAATTAAAACGCCCCATCGCATTCTTCGATTTGGAGACGACTGGCGTCAACATTTCGGCAGACCGCATCGTGGAAATCGCTATACTGAAAATTGCCCCTGACAACAGCGAGCAAGTGCTGGCGAAGCGGATCAACCCGGGCATGCCCATCCCCCTAGAGTCGTCGCTGATCCACGGCATCTATGACGCCGATGTGGCAGACGCGCCTGCATTCGGTGAGGTAGCCGAAGAAATTGCCGCCTTTATCGGCGACGCAGACTTGGCCGGATACAACTCCAACAAGTTTGACATTCCCCTGCTGATGGAGGAGTTTTTGCGGGCCGGCGTGCAGTTTTCACTCACCGACCGCCATTTTGTCGACGTACAGAACATTTTCCACCAGATGGAGCAGCGCACGCTGAAAGCGGCCTACCGTTTCTATTGCGACAAGCCATTGGAGAACGCGCACAGCGCCGAGGCCGACGTCCGGGCAACCTATGAGGTGCTTCTGGGCCAGCTCGACCGGTACCAAGACGTGACGTGGGAAGACAAGTCGGGCAAGGTGTCGACCCCGGTAGTCAACGACGTGGAAGCGCTGCATAAGTTTACCAACCTGAGCAGACCGGTGGATTTTGCAGGCCGGATGGTATTTAACGAACAGGAGCAGGAAATTTTCAACTTCGGCAAGCACAAAGGCCGTACCGTGGAGTCTGTCTTCGAACAGGAGCCGAGCTACTACCAATGGATGATGCAGGGCGATTTCCCGCTTTACACCAAACAGCGACTCGAGGTTATCTGGAAGCGGTTTAGGGAGAAGCAAAAGGAACAGAAGGAGCAGGCAAACCCACGCCGGAAGGAAGGGGGCCAGCCACATACGGGACAAAAAGCCCCGCGCCCGCACGCCAAGGACGGCCAGCCGACGCGCAGGCCGCAAGGCCACCAAGGCAAACCCAAGCCCATCACGGGCGACATGCTCAAAGGCCTGCAAGACAAATTCGGGAAGCAGTAGCCACCGTTTTGCTGGGTGCCCCGCGCGTGCATCCCGCACGCGCATCATGACGTGCCCATGATGGAAAGGGCTTGACTATGAATGCCCAAAACCGTATTTTTGTAGCTCATTTTTACAGCGACATGCCACACGAACAAGAACATATAAAATGCCTGATTATCGGCTCCGGCCCGGCAGGCTATACCGCCGCGATTTATGCTGCCCGTGCAGACCTCAATCCCGTGATTTACACGGGCATTGTACCCGGCGGACAGCTGACGCAGACAACGGACGTCGATAACTTTCCGGGATACCCGGACGGTGTGCTCGGCCCACAAATGATGGAGGATCTGCGCAAGCAAGCCGAACGTTTTGGCACGCAGGTGCGCTTTGGCTACGTCACCCAAGTTGATTTCACTGGCGACGTGCACAAGGTACACTTAGAGGACAAAACCGTAACCGCCGACACCGTGAT
Organism: uncultured Sphingobacteriaceae bacterium; assembly: GCA_964444885.1. GTDB lineage: Bacteria > Bacteroidota > Bacteroidia > Sphingobacteriales > Sphingobacteriaceae > CAYRGQ01. Next base: position 2,245 of record CAYUIZ010000006.1, read on the forward strand.
CATTGCGACAGGCGCTACGGCCAAATGGCTGGGCCTCGAGAGCGAGCAAAAATACAATGGCTTTGGCGTATCGGCCTGCGCCGTATGCGACGGCTTCTTTTACAAGGGGCAGGACGTGGCCATTGTCGGCGCGGGCGACACCGCTGCCGAGGAGGCTACCTATTTGGCCAAATTGACCAACAAAGTGCACATGCTCGTGAGGCGGGACGAATTCCGCGCTTCCAAAGCCATGCAGCACCGCGTATTGAACACCCCCAATATTGAGATACATTACAACACCGAGGCCAAGGAAATCCTCGGTGGCGACCAGGGCGTTAATGGTGTCTTGGCCTTCAATAACCAAACGGGTGAGGAACGGATCATTCCCGTGACTGGATTTTTTGTTGCGATTGGCCACAAGCCCAATACCGAGCTGTTTGAAGGGAAGCTGGACATGGATGCCAACGGCTACCTGATCACGAAGCCCGACAGCACCCAAACCAACATTCCGGGCGTATTTGCCTGCGGCGACGTCCAAGACCATGTGTACCGGCAGGCCGTGACCGCAGCGGGAACCGGCTGTATGGCCGCACTGGAAGCCGAACGCTACTTGGCCGCCAAGGAATTTGGGCCAGCGGCGGTGCTGTAGCGCATTGCGCGGCCAGGAATACTGAAACGATGATATCATGCTTATCCGGATTTACGAAGAAAACCCCAACCCACGGCATATCCAACAGGTGGTGGACATCCTCCGCCGCGGAGGCCTGATTATCTACCCCACGGATACGGTCTATGGGCTGGGCTGCGACATCAATAACCAGAAAGCAATCGAACGGCTCTGCGAACTGCGTAGCCTGAAGCCCGAAAAGGCAAACTTATCCTTTATCTGCCACGACCTGACGCACATTGCCCAATACACCAAACCTTTTGATACGGCGACGTTCAGGGTGCTCAAAAAGACCCTTCCCGGCCCGTTTACCTTTATCTTCAATGCGAGCAACGTCGTGCCCAAGCTGATGAGTTCCAAGAAGAAAACCGTCGGTATCCGAGTGCCGGACAACAACATTGCGCGGGAAATCGTCCGCGAGCTGGGCAATCCCATTGTGTCCGCCTCCATCCACGACGAAGACGAGGTGATCGAATATTCCACGGATCCCGAGCTCATCTATGAAAAATACGGGGAATTAGTTGACGTGGTGATCGACGGCGGCTACGGCGACAACGTGCCTTCGACGATTGTGGACACCACCGGCGGGGAGTTTGAAATCTTACGGGAAGGCAAAGGGGATTTGGGGCTGTATCTCTAATTCCGCTGAGCTCCTCAATCCCGAGCAAAACACCAGCTTAATTAAGCGCGCTGTCTTTTTTTAAACCTGTCAGGTTTTGGAAACCTGACAGGTTTCACTGGCGGGAGTTATTTGAATCGTGCTTACTACCAACAGATTCCGGGTCAAGCCTCCCGCCTTGCGGGACAGGCAGGAATGACGAGTGATCTATAAAAACCGACAGTTTCTCCTACGCGAAACGAAAAAAGTGCCCCGACTTATAAAAGCCGGAGCACTCCAAAAACAAACCACTATACTTCGCTCAGGTTGATTCCGTAAGGTATGCTAAGTGAGCTGTCAAGCCGACAATTCCCTAATTCGTTTGCGGTAAGCTCAGCACCCGCCATTCGGCCATCTGGAAGAGAGTGCCGTCGCCTACTGCCGTCACGTAAACGCGGTAGCGTGTATAGGCTTGCGAATTATCGAAGATAAAGGTACGGGTGAGGAAGCGCGTCGCGAAGGTCTCATCGTTTCGCGTGTCCAGCACGTCCCAGGTAACGCCGTCGTTGGTGGCTTCCAGCCGCCAGTTGCGCGGATCACGCTGTGCCGCGTCATTGGCCGAAGTGAAGGTGTATCCGCCTAGCACAACAGGCTGGTAGAATTCAAGTTCAAACCAGAGGTCGCCGGAGTAATCAAATTGCAGAAACTTGGAGTTTATCGAATTGTCAATCAGCTTGAGCGAACCCTCGCCGGCGTGCATGCCGCCGTTGTTATCCCGCGACACGGACAGATTACCGTCTGCCGTCACGTCGCGCACGATCCCCAGGTCGGTGAGCAGGTGTGAAACCTCGGCCCTCGAACCGTTGGGGGTTTCCACCCGGATCGTGTAGTCTTGGAACTGGCCCGTGGCCACCTCAATATTAAGCTGGTCGCCCGATGCGATGAATTCTGCGCCGGTGCCCGTTCCCTTATACCAATTGATGGTTTCAATAGCGGCTGCCGTCTCCACGTTGAGGTCGAGCGTACCGCCAGGGGCTGGCGTAGCAACCAAATTGAAAACGTCCTGGGGCGTAATGCTGATCACTGCTTCGCGCTGCGCCCAGAAACCCTGACCGTTCTCGGCACGGAGGGTCACCCGAAAATCGCCGGTGTACAAGAACGTATGCAGGGGAGACACGTCCAGCGAGGAACTATCGTCGCCAAACTCCCACCGTACTTCCTTGAAATTGGTCGAACCGTTCGTAAACGAATAGGTGAACGGATCGTCCGCGCTGTGCTGTTCAAAGGTAAACGCGGCCGTAGGCTTGGGCTCATCGGGTTCAGGCACGATCACCTCGTCGCTTTCACAGGCTGCGAAAACCAAAGCCATGGCACCCAACAAGCCAAAACCGACAAACAGCCTTCTTCGTAATGTCCTCATTCTTTTCATCTGTTATAATTTTATGTTCACTGGCTGCGTGCCTGCCCGCAGGCGGACGCGTATTGCCAACGTTCTATCTTATATGTACGTTATTCCAATCCCCTACGGTACGCGTATCATGCGCCATTCGGCCTGCTGATAGAGCGACGAGCCGTGGTTTGCCGTAATGTTCAGGCGGTAATATGTATACGCCGTCGAATTGTTGAAATCATAGCGCTTGGTTTGGAAGCGCTGCGCGAACGACTCATCGGTCCGTGTGTCCAAATTGGTCCAGTTGATGCCATTGTGCGAACCTTGCAAGGTCCAGTTTTTGGGATCGCGGTCTGGGGCGTCATTGGCCGAGGTCATCGTGTAGGCACCGACCACTACCGGCTCAGGGAATTCCAGACGCATCCACAAGTCGCCCGAGAAGCTCGATTGCAGGAACTTGGAGCCCGTGTTGTTGTCGATGATTTTCAGCGATCCTTCGCCCCCTTCCGCACCGCCGTTATTGTCGCGGCTCACACTGAGGGTCGCACCACCGGTGACGTCCACTTCCACCACGTGCTGCGGATGGATGAGGATCACCGTCGTATAACGCTCGGGATGCAGCTGGTGAAGGGTTGGCGCGTCCAAATTAACGGCAATCGCCAATAAGTTGTCGAGGTGGCTCTCTACCACGTGCCAAGGCACGCTGAGGTCGAGGGTAGCCGAACGGGAATTGCTGCCCACGTGCACGCGTGACTCAAGCGAATATTCGCCACTCTCGAGCGCAATCGTGTTTTCGGGCAATTCGCCTGCCGCCACCATGGCCGCGATAACGCTAGGGTCTACTGCCGTGCCCACGGAAAATGGCCGGCTAGGCACGCCTACCAGACTAACGCCCAGCGGCACAGTCAGCCCGCTGGAGGTAGACACGTAGTTTTGCCGGTTGCGGGCCTCCAAAATCTCTCCCCCGCCGTTGGTAATCGTAACGTAACGGATGTCCTCCGGGGCCAATATTTCAGACGTGTTGAGCAAAATAGCGCTCGATGCACCGTTGGGGTCAATTTGGTTGCCCTTGCCGGGCTCGACCAGCCGGATAACCACGGCGGCCTTCTTGCCGTAATGGCGTTCCAAGAAACTGATGTTTGCGGAGATTTCGAAACTCGCCCGTTCGGCACCAAAGGGAATTTGCACCACGTTGGGGATAATCAGCATCTCGGGAGGTGTCATCACCAGCTCATCGCCCGTTTGGCCGTCTACCACAGCCTGTGTTGCCTCTGCATCGAACATCAATCCGACTTGGAAGGCCTTCGTTGCCGGGGTCGACAGCGTCACCTCGATGGGTATTTTCGCATACTCGGCGTCTTTGGTAATCGTCCCGCTGATATCCCCTGCCGACACCACGCTGGGCGCCGTGCTTTGCAGGTTAAAATCTTCCAACTCCTGCCTGTCGCATGCGGCCAACGCGAAGCTTGCCAGCAACGCGGCCTGCAAAACTGATCTAAAATTAGCTATCTTTTTCATCAATGCCTTAATTGCTCGGTTTCTCAATATATTTTCTAGCGGTCGAGCCATACCCGGCCATCAAACTGCCAGCTTTCCTGGCGTGCGATCCGGAACCAGCTGACGATCTGCGCGGGGATATCCACGTTGCGCGGCACAAAGCTTCCCAAATCATCTGACGAAGGGGCGCAGAGGTATTCCGCCAAGCGATCCCACGACCGATCTCCGCCCGAGAACGTCATGTGGCTGCCCAGCGGGCCGTCGTCGTGGATGGTGTCTTCGGAATCGCCAAGGACCATCCAGTGGCCGGCCAGGAAGTCAAAATACGGGTGGCCGGGGTCGACGCCCACGTCGCACGAATACTGCCGGATCACATCATCAGGCAGCGCCACCTTCCAGATGCGCACGTCAGCCAGGTACACGTCCGGTTCGCCGTGGCCATTGCCTTGAATGTAGCCCATGGTCAGCAGGGCTTCGTTATCAAAGCTTCCCCAGCTCGTCACGTTCGTTTCGTTGTTGAAGTTACCGTTGGTGTACGTACGGATGTAGCGCTGGTTGTCGCGGATAACCCCCACCACCGCGATGCTGTTCCAAGTCGCGTCAGCCAGTGCCGCGCCACGGATTTGGTTGCCGTTGCCCGGGCCGCGGGCGTTGAACATCCAGAAGTTGTCTTCCAGGAAGATCACCCAGCCGTTGCTGGCCCAGCCCGACGACCATTCCGGGCGCTTGCCCAGGATGGACGGGTAGTAAAAGCGGTAGTTATTGTTGGGGCCGATGTTCTTCTTCACTTTCAGTTCGATCGTGAAGGCGGTCGTTCCCAAGTTGTACATGTTGTTGTCGCCGGCGGTCACTTGCGCTTTGCGCTGCCCGTTAAAGCGCAGGAAATCGCCTTGGAAGCGGTTGCCTAAGTAAGGCGTGCCGATAAACCGCGTATTATAACGCGACGCATGCATGATGGTGAACGTGTTCGCCTTCGGATTGCTGAAGATCGTGTTGTCATTCTGGTGGTCGGGAATTTCAAAATCCCCACCCCGGCTTGACGTGATGATCACCAGCCAGTTTTCCTGGGCGTACTCCGGGCGCGCCCGCAGGGCGTCCAGTATCTCCCCTACCTGGGTATCGAACCGGAGGATGGCGTCGCGGTATTCCGGCACGGAGAGGTCGTAGCCATGGGCTGCGCCCGCGGCATCGACATCGGATAGGTGCCCCGTGACGAAGGTGACCGTATCGACGGACAGCGCGTTGATCACTGCATTTTTAACGGCTTGGTCATCACTTAGCACCTCGCGGACGTCAGCCCCTTGGGTGAGGTACTCATGAAACTGCGGCGAACTCGTGAACGTGCGGATATCGCTGTTGGGGATGGCCTGCTTCACGCGGCGGAATACCACCGGAAAATCCTGCAGGTTGTTGTTTGCGAACTCGTCATCGACAATGCGGTGCTTATCTTGGCCTACGCCCGTGAGCATATCGGCCCAGTTGACGCCGTCTCCTGCGGCTGATTCATCGCTCAGCGACTTCCACGTATGGATGGAATTGTCAAGCAAGGAATTGAGGCTAGGCGCGTTCGCGTCCCGCACAGATTCCCCGCGAGCGCCGTCGGCGATGATGTACAGCACCTTAGGGGTACTGTGCACGACGTCTACCGATGCGTCGGTTTCGACCTCCGGAATAACCCGCGCAAATTCCTCCTGGCAGCCGGCGAAGGCCACCAGGCCTACCACCAATGCCGGAAGGCCCTTCACATAGTCCAGTATATTTTTCTGTTTTGCCATTTTCTATTGCGTTTATCTGCTGTATCCCAATACTACGATGTTGCTTACTCCAGCGTGATGCGTGTCAGGTTGCTCACCGGCTCACCGTTGAAGCGGTCGAAATTGCCCATGAGCAACAGGGCGCGGCGGTTGTCTGCCGACCGTGTTTCGACAATATCATTCAAATGCCCCCTGAACTGCCCCGTGGCATTGTAACCCGGTGCCAACTGCCCGTTGTCGCCCACGATCATAAACCCGTGGCGTGCTACGCCGCCGTAGGTACGGAAGTCGCCACTGACCACAATCAAGCCGTCATCCAGCTGCCGCGCGAAGCGGGGCTCGCCCCCTTCGAAGGCTTGTGGCGTAAAGCCTGCATAGTGGGTGCCGTCCGCGTTCAGCTGCACCATGTGGCGGGACGTCTGCCCGTTGTACTGCCGGAATGATCCCAGCACGGTGTATTTGCCGGTCGTTGTGTTATAGCTCACCGCAGTCACGTTGTAATCAGGTCCTGTACCGCCCGGATTGAACGTATCGTCGAGCGTGCCATCCGCGTTCAACCTGACGATATAATTCGCAGCCTGCTCGTCAAACCGCGTAAATGAACCGAAGACAAGTAGCTTGCCGGCTAGCTCGCCCTCCGTATGCAAGAATGTGCGGATATCGCCGTTGGCGCCGGCCTTGGCCGTTGTGCCGCTCGGGTCGAAACGGTAGGTTTTATCGAGTGAGCCATCTAAGTTGAGACGCGCCAGCTGGCGGATTTCCGTACTGTCGAGGATGACCGTATCGCGCATTTCCAGGCGGTTTGCCTTGTCGTATTGGCGGCTGACGTAGTAGCGGAAATTGCCCGTGGCCAACAGTTTGTCGCCCTGCGGATAAAGGCGGTCGACCGATGAATTGAAACCACCGTTGAAGGTCGCAAAATACTTGGTCGTATCCTCTTGGTCCGGGCGACGCCATGTCTGCACGCCCATGGTATCGATGGTTCCGTTGAGGTTGAGCATGGTCAGGTTGCTGATGTTTTCCGTCCGCTGGTCGTAACCGCCGAACCCGCCGCCGATAAACAACTTGTCACCGATTTGCGTGACGGTGTTCAGGCCGCCGTTGGCGGCTGCCCCCGTGCGCAGGCTGGCGTCATAAGATCCGTCGGGGAAGGTGCGTACGATACGGTTGATCGGACGGATAATCCCTTTGTTATCGTAGTTGGTAAAATGCCCGACCATAATGGCTTTTCCGTCGGCCAGAGGCATAAATTGCATGATGGTGTTGTTCGCGCCTTGGACCGGAACGAAGGTCGGATCCAACCGCACAAATCCCGTGACGTTGAATTGAGGGCCAAAGACGACAATATCGTCGATGGAAACCGAGGTTGTACCCGTGCTGGCGTAATCCGGCACAATCACTTTAATCTCGTTGTCGGTTACCTCCACAATATCCGCTTCTTCGCCGTTAAAGCGGAAGACAATCTTGTCTCGGTGTTCCAGAAATCCCGACCCGAAGACTGACACGGTGGTGCCGGGCACGCCCGAAGCGGGCACGGGTGGCCTGAACCGGTCAATTTCAATACCCAAAGGCTCTTTGCCCGGACCGTAGGGCTCATCAAACAATTCGTCTGTTTTCGTACAGCCGGTAGCCAAAATCGCCAGCAGCAATACGGCCCACAGGCGTGCGCCCATGGATCGGATGGCCGTGCTACCGTGTGTATATATCGTTGTATTCATATCGTTCATGTTTTCCATTGATGGCCTAACGTTTGCTCTCCAAAATATCGTTTTCCACTTCCCACTGCACGAAGCCGAATCCGCCCCGCGTAAAGTCCAAGGCATGCACAATGCCGTTAGCGGGCTGAATATCCGAGGAAGCCACCGGCACGGTTATCCAGCCTTGCTGCGGTTGCGATACGTCGGGGATATAGGAAATGTGCAGCTGCCGGTAACCCATGTAGCGCAGGCGCACCTCGTTGGGTGTGCCCCCGTGCGTTACCGCATCGTGGTAGACCACCCCGATGTTGCTAACCGTGTTATTCAACGAGTAATAGCTTTGCCCGCTGTAGGTGGTCAGCAAGTTGAAATCCACCTGCGGGTAGTCCATGAGCTTGTTGCTGCCGCGGAACATGTAGCGCTCGAGGTACTTGCGCCAAATGACCGAGTCGACGTCAGCCAAAACCGCAATCGTATCCCGGCTTAGGTTGTAAAGCCGCGAATTTACCCCTCCTTGGCCCACCTGCCCAATGAGTTGTTTGATATCGTCATCATGCGGCGCAAAAAAGGTAAACTCATTCTGGTGAAAGGCTTCTTCGAGCCCTGCTAGGCGAATAATCTGCGCGATGGTATCAAAATCGCGGGGCTTAGAGTCCAAATATTCCATCATCGTACCATCGAAGACGGCGTTGGCCCTTCCCCCATCCACGTAGTAGTCATCCCGCTTGCAGGATGCAAAAAGCAGGAGCAGGCCACCCAGCGCTAAGGTAGTGCGCGTCAAATAAAATCGTATGTTGTGCATGGTCGTCATCTGTTTTGTTATTTCCGTCCTCTTGGCCTAGTTGCCTCCGCGTGTCAGCCAATACTCGTTGAGCACCATAAAAGGGTTGTTGTTCCGCGCATTGGGGTGGATAGGCCACGTCCAAGCCCGGCGGTTAAACTGATCCATATTGAGCGGGTTGCGGGCCCACTGCTGGCTGAGGATACGTCCGGTACGTACCAAATCAAAGTAGCGGTGCCCTTCGCCCAGGAGCTCACGCGCGCGTTCCATAAAAATGAAGTCGCGCAGGTGCTGCCCGCCTGGCCCGTCGTAGTTGGTTGCCTCGGCACGGTTGCGAACTACATCCAGCACGGTAATCGCCTCAGCATCGCGGCCCAGCTCGGCCAGCGCTTCCGCACGCAACAGGATCGCGTCGGCATAGCGGAAGATCATAAACGTGTTGTCCGGGTTGCGATCCTCGTTGCCGGATGCGTACGTATTGAACGCAAACTTGACAGCAATAAACTGCCCGCTGTTCGAGAGCATGTCCTGGTACCAAAATTCACGGCGCTTGTCGGCCACGCCTTCCGGATGTAAACGCATCATGTAGGTATCAATAAAGTAACAGTGGCTAATCTGGTTGTTGAAGCGTGGGAACTTATAAGGCCAGCGCAGGAAGTGGTCGCCGAATGGCGCCAGTGCCGCGTTGTTGTCGGCGTAGTTGATGCTTCGGTAGAATTCGAAGAGGCTTTCGTCCGAGCGGCCCTTCATGACCGTTGCCCAGCCTTCTTCGGTGAGCGGGTACAGGCGGTACGCGCCGCTGGCCATGATTTCGGCACCCAAGTTAGCCGTTTCGGTGTAATACTGTTCGCGTTGGCTGCGGTCAAAGCCTGCATTCCACATGTTCATATGCATCAGCAAGGCGATGACACTACCCCGACTGGCCCGCGCGCCTTTCAGGGCGGGGTCGGCATAGGTCCACGGGATGTTGTCCTTATGCGCCTTGAGGTCGGCAATACACTTGTTCATTACGGATACCATGTCTTCGCGGGGCAGAGCCTCCGCCTGGTAGGCATCGGTGTAGTAGACCACGTCGCCATACAGCCTCACCATCCAGAAATACGTAAACGCACGCAGGAAAGTGGCCTCGGCGATGTACTGCCGTTGCTCCTCAGGGGACACACCCGCTATGCCTTCCTCGAGTTTGTCAATCAGGATATTGGCCGTTTGGATCACTTGGTAATAGCGGGTCCAATCGGTTACGCGACTCAGGTTATACCAGCCCCAGGGGCGTGAACCGTCGATCACGGCGAGCATGTCGTTGCGGCCGAGCGCTTCCACCACTTGCCGGGCCGTGTAGTTGTTCGCACCCGGCGAGGCGAAGACCTCGCCCGAGCGGGTTTCGCCGACGGCGCCGACCACCCAGCTTTCGTTCAGCTTGTCAAAGAACATGCTGTACATGTTGGCGAAGTTGGTTTCCACGTCGTCTTTGGAACGATAGAAGTTATTTCCCGTCAGGCGGTCCATGGGCTCGACCATCAAAAAATCCTTGCAGGACATCAAGCTCAGCGAAGCTATCAGTAAACCGGCGAGCAAGTATCGGGACCGCGTTATCGTCATTATCTTTTTCATCGTTGTCATCTGCATTAAAATCCAATATTCACGCCTAAGCTGTACGAACGCGGTACGGGATAACCTTCCGAGATGTCGCGCCCCATGTTGGTGACGTTTTCCGGGTTGGGTCCGTTGTACCGGGAAAAGGTATTTAAGTTTTCCGCCGAGAAGTTCAGGCGGATATTGTCCAGCCCAAAGCGGGTAGCCACACGCTTCTCCAGCTGATAGGACAGCACCAACGCGTTGATTTTGAAATAGCTTCCGTCCTCGGCCCACAGATCCTGGTCATAGCGAAACGGCTGTATGGATCCGTAGCGCGTATAATCGTAGGCATAGGGATAGACGGCTACGTCACCGGGTTTGCGCCACATGTTCACATCGTCGAGCGGCACGACAGCCGTCTGGTCAAAGGGCGATGCCATCAGCCCCAGGCGGTAAGCCAAGGCGTTGTTGAGAATCGTCCGCTTGCCCGTGAACGAGCCAAAAAGGTTGACGCCGAAGTTCTTCCAGTTGACACCGATCGTTGCCCCGCCCGTAAACAAGGGCTGGGTATTTCCGGTGCGCATGTAGTCGTTCTGGTCCAGGATGTAGTCGCCATTCAAATCGCGCAGCATGGGGTCTCCCCCTTCGAAGAAGCGGCCGTTGGTTTGGTAGGGTAATCCCGTGACCGGGTCGACCGGCACATCGGCATCCGTGGCAAACACGCCATCGTTGATACGCAGGTAGTTAGACATGGTGGCCGTACCTACACGATACACATTATGCTGCCGATGCACGTCGCCGTCCCAACGGATAAACTGTCCGCCGTAGTGCGAAGGTAAGCGGAGCAATACGTCGCGGTTGAGTGCGCCGTTGACCGAGATATGCAGATCGACGGGGCTCGTGGCCGGCAAGGGCCGCACCAACAGGTAAAGCTCATGGCCATAGTTGGCAATGCCCGCGCTATTGCTAAATAGCTTGTTGAATCCGGTCGTATTCGGCAGGAACTCTTCGAAAAGCATGTTTTCCACCGTCTTGTAGTAGGTGTCGTAGATCAACGTGAACCGGTTGTTGAACAAGTTGAAATCCAGACCCAAGTTGTATTGGGTGGTAGTTACCGGCTTCAGGTTCGGGTTGGGCACTTGGTCGAAGTTCAGACCAATACCCTGCTGTCCGTTATAATTGCCAGTAATGTCGTAGCGCCCGTAAATCCGTTCCAAGGTTGCTTCGGGAACAATGTTGACACCCCAGCTGACGCGTGCTGATGCCAAGTCGAGCCACTCCACGCCTTCCAGGAAGGATTCGCGGTGTGCGTTCCATTTGATGCCGATGGCCGGGTTTTGCGCGTACAAGTTCTCGAAACCCGAACCGGACGAGCCATCCCAGCGGTATGACAGATCGAGCACGTATTTCTTCTCAAAATCGTATGTAGCAGATAGCGCGTAGGAAGCGGCGCGTTCATCGCGGAAGTTGGACAATACCCCTCCTCCTCGCGAAAAGAATCCGTCAAACCCGATCGGGCCGCGGAATTGGTCGTTCGGGCCACGCTCCTGGCGGGTGATGGAATTGTGCCGCCCCCAAATCCGAAATTCGTTAAAGACGTTGACAAAGATGGTATGCTGATCGTTGAAGGTCTTCGAGTAGTTGATACTGTTCCGGTTATACAACTGCGTATTGCGCCCGTTGTAGGCATACACCCGTGCAAACTGGTTATTGGCAATCGCGGGGGTGAACGTATCTTCCGTTTTGGACTCAAACTCGTAGCTCATGGTGCTGTTGAGCCGCAGTCCTTCGACAACGAAGTAACTGGCTTCTACGTGCGTCCGGATCAGGCGCGTGGCATTGTCATTATCCGTACGCAGGGACGACATATAGCTGCCGGTAGACTGGTAAAACGACGGCGGAGGCAACAGCGTGGAGCTGGCACCGCCACTGGCCACACCGGTTTGCAACATCCCGACTCCGTCGCCTACGCTCTGCTTGCCCACCGAGCCGTTCACGGCACCGATTACCTGGAATTTCCGGTTCTCGGGCTGGTATTCCATGCGCAGGTTGGCCGAGTAGCGGCTGAATCCGGTGTTGCGGATAATCCCCTTCTCGTTGAAGTAGCCGAGGTTGGCTTTGTAATTGAACAGCGGGCTGCCGCCGTCTATTGCCAAGTTATGGTTTTGGTTGAAAGTCGTCCGGTAATACAGGGATTGCCAGTCCGTGGAGTTGTTCCAATACGCGTTCAAGCTGTCGGACAAAAAGGGCGTAGTGGCGATGCGCTGGCGCTCCTCTTCGTTGGGTGCGTTTTCCCAAATCTGCTGCATTTTCAGTGCCCGCTCCAAGTTGCCGCCGAGGGTAGCGCGCAGAGCGGGCGGCGTGCGGATAAAGCTGTTGTGGTTGTAACGTACGCGCGGAATCGGTGAGTTGCCGCGCTTGGTGGTGATAATAATCACGCCATAGGCGGCCATGGATCCGTAAAGGGAGGTAGCCTGCGCGTCTTTGAGTATCTCAATGCTGGCGATATCTTCCACCGGAATCATGGACAGGGGGCTGATGCCGGGACCCTGCTGCTGGAAACCGAACTCCGTGGCCCGGTCGGCATCCATCGGGATACCGTCGATCACGTACAACGGAGAAGTCGGCTGCAGGAAAGACTCGTTGCCCACACCCGTTGTAGAAATGGTTGACAGTCCCCGAATCTGGGTCGAGCCGCGGAATCCGGGCGCACCGGTGTTTACCTGTACGTTCATCCCTGGCGCCAAGCCCTGCAACAGCACCTCGACGTTGCCCACGGGGCGGTCCTTGAGGTAGCTGGTGTCGACCGAGAAGGAAGCTCCCGTTGTAAGCTCTTTGGAGCGGGCGACATAGCCACGCACCACCACCTCTTCCAGGCTGCTTTGGTCGAGCACCATGGAGATGCTGAGGTTGTCGCGCGAGGTACTGACCGTCACCGCATTATCGCGATAGCCGATGCTCCGAAAAACGACGCGCGAATTGGGCGCCACCGAGATGCGGAACCGCCCCCCGTCGTCTGTCGAGGTCAGCGCCCGTAGGGGTGTGCCCGTCAGAATGGTAATACTGGGCATGGGGCGCCCGTTCTCGTCCAGGACGATACCGGTGACAGTGACCGAGCCCTGCGCCCACGCGCCGGCGATACCCAGCCAGAACGCCATAAAAACTAATATCAGTGATCTTGTTCTTTTCATCGTAAACTTATATTAGGCTTACACTATTCATCTTCAAACTTGGGTAGCTCGTTGCGGAAGTGAAACACCACTTCCCAGTGTCCGGCACGGTATATCGCAAAGTCGAGCCCAAAGCCGCCCACGGTGGTGTTCCCATTAAATCCGCGGCGCGCGTAGCTAAATTCCACGCGTGCATTCGCTCCGTTGTTACTGGTATACTGGGTATTCAACCCGACCAGGGGAATGGGATAAGCCACGTCGTACTGGACGTATTCATCCGTCGCCTGCATGTTAAATCCATGCACCAGCGTCTGCCATTTGGTTTCGTTAAACAGCGCCGGATTGATTGGCGTGCCGTCCGGGCCATGAAACGCAAAGCGCAGGGTGTTGGTGCCCGTCGCATTTTCCACAGGCCGGATGTAGACCACGATGTCCTTAATCTGGTCATTGCTCTGCATCGGCCGGTTTGAAGTAGCGCCAATGACATTAAACAGGATACTCGGACGGATGTAATCCCGCTTATTGGGGTTGCGCACGTCCGTCGGGTCCGGTGCTATACCGCCCGTATAGGGGTTGATGTCGGTAGACGGGGAGTAAGCCCGTTCGCGCCATGGGATGAGCCGGAAATCCGTCAGCAGCATTTCGCCGCCGGTGTTGGATACTTTCAGGTCAAAGAAGCGGATATCCTGCACCAAGTCGCTGGAGTCAGCAGGCCGCGGTGCGATCAAATCATCAGACGACGACCCCCACATGATAAACTGGCCCGACTCGCGCACCTCGAACAAGGGACGGTCTTCCAGCTTGCGTTTGGCTTCGATCTCTTCCAATGACTGCTCCCGGCCATCGTAGGCCGCCGTCCACACGTAGGTAGGGCGCGTCTGGAAAATATCCGTCACCGGGCGCCCGTCACCGTACCGCGCATTGACGATCTCAAACTTGAGCGGAAGCGTCGAGTTGTCCGAATTAAAGGCGCCAATCAAGGAAGTCCGGCCCAAAATGGGTTCCAGCGTCTTGTTCTGGTAGTTAATGTTCGGGCTGAGGTATTCCTTTGCCTCCGGCAGGTCGTACAACTTCTTGCAGCCGCCCAATGCCAATGCCGCCACACAGGCCAGACTGAGGCCCCGCGCCCAGCGGAACCGCCCTTTGCGGGTCGGCGCCGCGGAGATGCCCGCCTGCTTATTGTCCATATCTTTTCGTTTGTTTACCATCGCTATCTTAGAATTGTAGGGCTATGCTTAGTTGTTCGTGACCAAGTTGACACTCCAGTCGGCCATTTGCATCGTGCCGCTTCGTGCGCGCAGAATGTTGAGCCGGTAAAACTTGTACGCTACCGTATTGCTGATCGGGTACACTTTGATCTGGAAGCGTTCTTCGAAGATCTCGCCAGAGCGCGAATCCAGGGTCACCCATTCTTCGCCATCATGCGAGGCCTGCAAGTTCCAGTCGATCGGATCCCGTTCGGGGAAATCGTTGGCCGAAGTCAGCGTGTACGCACCGGCTACCGCAGCTTCGTTCAGTTCAAACTGCAGCCACGCGCTGCTGAAGCTTCCCAACAGGAATTTCGTTTCGCGGTTGCCGTCGAAGGCAAATTGGGCGGCTTCAATATGGTTCGGTCCACCCGAGTTCTCGCGCGATGTCGACCACTGTCCGCCAATCAGACGGAATAAGCTCGGCGGCGGCGGGATATAGGTGAGGCGGCTCACAAAGTCCTCAAAACCGAAGACGTGGTCATTGTTAATGACATGCACGACGCCATTGCGTGTAGCCACATTGATCGAACCGGTCGTGGTGGTAATCCAATCGCGCCTAAACTGGCTTGTCTTGGTATCGCTGAAATCAATCAACGTAGGCCCGCCCTGCAAGAACCCGGACGAGGTCGCCCGCGTCAGTTTTGCATGCATGGGATAGCCGTGGCGCACGCCCCGCAACATCAGGCCGTCTTGCTTCTCCAAGGAGTCGCTCACGTATTTGCCCCGGATAATGTATTGGGTGAGCATGGTATCGAGGTGGTCGTAGTCGATCGTGGCGATGTACTCCGGCATACGGTCCGCCAGGGACCGGATGTTGTTCAGGTTGGTAACTGCCAGCTGGAAACTCTGGTTCGTCAACGCAAACAGCGTGATTGCACTGTCGCGCACCGTGGATTCCAACCCGAGCCGGTCGATGGCCTGCAAAAGGGAGTCGTAGACGCCCGGTTTGCTTTTGAGATACTCATAGGTATCGCCGGGGAATTCCTTGTTGAGCGCCTCGGGATTATAGTACCCCCGGTCCTTCTCGCAGGAGTTGACCAAGAGCATGCCGCCGAGGGCTATGATTACCGAAAATATGCTTATCCGCTTCATCGTCTATCATTCAAAGTTTATTGCCAATAAGAGTTTTGTTCCAAACTGCTGTTCTGCCTCATCAGATCGCGGGAGATGGGCCAATAGATTCCGCCGGCATTGATCAGTTCGGTAAAGGCCGGATCGTTGCCCCGTATGCGATTATATCGCACCAAATCGTACCAGCGGTGTCCTTCGCCCATGAGCTCGCGCTGGCGCTCGTGGAAGATGGCGTCGAGCAGGTCGCCGTGTACATCTTCGTCGTAGGCCAGCAAGCCACGGCGTGTGCGGACCTCGTTGAGCTGGCTAATGGCACCCGACCGCTCGCCCAGTGCAGCTAGGGATTCAGCACGCAACAGCACGATGTCTTCTAACCGGGTGAACACGATGGCACTTGAAAAAATACGGAACGTCGGATCCGCTACACCACCCATGATGCACTTGATCTTACTGAAGATGGGATATTTACCGTTGAAATTGGCGAAATACCGCTCAGACGTCGGGTTGCCCAGCGTATCCAGGCTGAAACGCTCGTCATTGCGCTCGTTGAAGATGGTCAGGATGGAATCCTTCGGCAGGTAAATGTCCGGCAAAGCCTTGTTCACCACCGGTGCCGCCAAGGTCAGTTCTTCGATGTGGCCGGTAAACGAAGCGTCTACGTGGCCCCAGTCAAATGCGAAGCCAAATAGCTGGTTCGTCCGCTTATTGAAAAAGAATCCGTTGGCATCGGTGAGGTGTGCGGTACTGATATACCCATTACCGGCTTGCTGGTGGTTGTCGATGACAAACTTGCTGTGCGAGGCCGCGTCAGCATAGTTGCCTTGCCAGGCTGCCAGGTGGGCCAATACGGCGTAGGCGGTCAGCTTGCGGGCCAAGGCTCCGTCCCAGCGTCCGGAGTTCTCGCCGTAGTAATTCCCCTCCTGCTGGGGATCGTTCGAGCTATAGCGGTAGGGCAAATCCTGCGCGGCGGCGAGCATTTCCTGCTCGGCCCAAGCCAGCACCTTATTCTGGTCTTCGCGGGGCAGGTCTTCGAACTTGCCGTCGTACGAGGATACGATCAGGGGCACATCGCCCCAAATACGAACCATGTAGAAGTACGCAAATGCGCGCAGAAACCGCGCTTGGGCAACGTCGACCACCATGTTGTTTTGGGTATAGCGCAGGTCATTCTCCCGTACGTTGCCGACTCGCTCCAAGAAGATATTCGCCGAATTGACCACCGCGTACCACCGGCGCCAGTTGGACAAGGCGTCGACCGAAGGATAAGCCGCATTCAGGTCGTTGTTGATAATCGCCCGAAGATCCTGGCGGTTGGGGCTGGCAAAATCGCCCGCACGCACATCGCCGTACAGCCAGTGGGCGTTGTGGTCGGCCATGGCCGCCCGCACCAAACCATACGTGCCCATGATGCCGGCGCGCGTGTCCTCTATCGAATTCCACATGCTTTTTTCGGCTACCACACGGGTAGAGTCCACGTCCAGCATTTTCTCGCACCCCGCAAAAAGCAGGATGGCTACTGACGCAAACAGCACTGCGCATTTTCTCATAATATTGTGATTTGTATTCATCGAATATTTGCGTTCATCCATTCTTATAATCCTACTTGTACGCCCAGCGTGAACGTGCGGGGGAGTGCGATGCCATATCCCGTATCGTAGCCCATGAAGTCGACCAACTCCGGATCCCGGCCGGTGTACGGCGTCAGCGTGAACAGGTTGTGGCCCGTCACGTAGACGTGAAACTTGTTAAGCGTTTTGCCGCGGCTCTTGAGCAGCTCGCCCAGGTCATACCCCAGGGAGACGGTCCGCAACTTGAGGAAGGAGGCGTTCTCCAAAAACAGGTCTTGGTCCGAACGGTACGGGATCACACTGCTCCACGGATTGTATAGCGGGTATTGGCTGTAATCGCCGCGTTTCTCCCAGAACGTGATCTCCTTGACGGATTCCATGTTGGCTACGCCTTCGCGGTTAATGAAGTTAAAGCGGTTAGCCATGTCCTGGTTGACGATCTGCCGCCCGAGATTGAAGTGGAAGGTCAGGTTGGCGGTCCACCGGCCGTAGGTAAAATGGTTGGCAAAACCGCCGACTACACGCGGAAACAGATTGCCCATCAGCGTCTTGTCGTTGTTATCGATGTTGTTATCGCCGTTGGTGTCGCGCCAATTGGGGTCGCCTGCCTTGAGGGGAATGCCATTGTACGTCCGAGCCATACCATTGGATTGAGGCACTTCCGAATCTGCATTGAAAATTCCATCGTTGGTCAGCATCCAGAACTGGTCGACGGGCTCGCCCACACGAAGGAGACGGTTGCCGATGACCAACTCATCCAAACCGCCCGGCAGCGCCGCCAGTTTGTTTTGGTTGTAACCGATTTGCAAGGCGCTCGTCCAGCTCAGACGGCCATCCTGACCGGGAAGAATGTCGACGCCCAATCCCAGCTCCACGCCGGTGTTATTGACTTGCATGCCCGCCTCGTACGCCTGGCGGTATCCATATTCGGCGTAGGACGGTATGGCTAGCAATTGGTTTTTATCCGCCTTGGCATACACGTCGAGATTAGCCCGGGCACGTCCGCCCCACAGACCGACATCAATGCCGACGTTCAGCTGATCCGTATAAGCCCAGGGAATGCCGTAGCCGGTCCATCCGAAATCATACGGACGGGTTAACACGCCAAAACCGTTGTAACCCGGCGTAATCAGGTTGCCCGTATAGCCGACTTGCGCCGTGTACGTGGGTCCTTGCGAGAAATTGTCAAATGCATTGAGCCTGCCCAGGCGGCCGGCGCTTGCACGCACATTCAGCTCGGTGAGGGACGCATTGTCGGCCAATAGGTCATTCTTTACGTTCCATCCGGCCGACACGACAGGCGTAAACAGCCAGCGGTTGGTCGGTTGGGCGTTGGACGATGCGTCTGACCGCAGAAGCACGGAAAAGGAGTAGCGATCGTCGTAGTTATAAGATCCCCGTCCGTAGAACGACACTAAGTTGTGCTCGGTACGGTCCAGGAATTTGAAGACCAGTTCGCGCGGGAATGCCGTCGGCGTCAGGTAATTCGGATGATTGGGATCAGACTCCAACAGGTTGATTTTGATGAAGTCGTTGACGCCTTTGTAGGCGTAGGCGTAGTCGTATTTATAGGTGTCCCACTGCAGCACGTTGCCCCCCTCAAGGAACAAGGTGTGTGCTCCGGACGTAGGCACGTCGTAGGTGACGTGGTTGTCGAAAATCAGCCGTTGGTTATAGCCGTAGTAGTTAGACGCATAGCTGTTTTGCTCGAGCAGTGTCCGCGGGTAAAACAAGTCGCGGAAGCCCTCGTTATAGTCGACGGCCAAGCGGCTGGTGACGCTCAGGCGGTCAAAATCGAAGAGGAGCTTGGCGTGACCCTCCACAATGTTGGTTTGGTTTTTGTCAAAGCTGTTCTCAAACTGGTTGAGATACTGGCTGTACACACCGTTATTGGGCGACAACGGCGCCTGCAAGTCAGGGATGTACGACATCTGCGCAAAGCGGTCGCGCATGTTGCGGTTGCGCTGGCGATCGAGGCGATTGCCGTTGACCATGGCCGAAAACTGCAACCACTCCAAAGGGCGCATATTAATGGCAAACATCGTGCTGTAGCGGTTCATGCCGGTTTCGTCAGCCACGCCCGAGTTGCGCATGGTGCCGATGGAAAAACGGAAATTGGCCCGCTCCGAACCACCGGAAATATCGGCATTTACCGAATGTGACAACGCATTGCGGTAGTAGCTATTCGTCCAGTTGGACGGACCGTAATACGCGCTATTCAGCGAGTCGCTCAGATAAATGGGATAGGTATCGTCATCCGAATACCGGCCGGCAGACGTATAACGGTCGTAAAACTGCCGCCGGAACAAGTTCTCGTACTGGCCGTTGATCGTGGTGACGGATGGCCGTTCGGCAACGCCAAAATAGGAGTTGAAATTGATCTGGCGCGTGGCTCCAGGCCGCTTCGTCGTCAGCACGATCGCGCCATTCGCGGCCAATGGCCCGTAGATAGCTGCCGCGGCCAAGTCTTTATATACCTGCACCGACTCGATGTTGGACATCTCGATATTGGACAAGAGGTTGGTAGCCGGGCCAATACGGTTAAAGTCATATTGCTGGATATCGAACGCAAAGGGATGTTCGCCCACCAAGGGAATGCCGTCCAGCACGACCAGTGGCTGGGACTGGTAGACTTCGCGCATGGAGAATATGGGCATCGGCGTGCCACGCAAGAACATCTGCTGCACCGCTCCAGGCTCTCCCGTGGTCTCCTGTATATAAAGGCCTGCGACTTGGTCTTTCAACGACTGGTGGATTGACACCGCCGGAAACTGAGCGGTCTGTTCCACGGACGAGGCTGTCGAATGAACCCCAATGTCGGTAAACGGCTTCCCTTCGCCAAACCTGCTGTGGATCCCGATTTCGCGGACTGTCGTGTCGGACTGGGATACCGTAGCGCCTTCACCTGACGCCGCTGCCCCCGGGGTACGCACGGGCCGTTCCCCAGCCGCCACTGCGGTACCGGGCGAAAGCTCCATAGCCAAAAACACGGATAAAACTACCCCGAAACAGGCTGCTCTTCTATTGTGCATATCAATTGATGTTTAAAAGATATCTAAATCTCCGATCTGTTCTTTGTTTATAATTGGATGGACGCATGGCGTTGCGATCGTCCCACGCTTACGGTATTTCGCCTGCAGACACTTCAAGGGGTTAGTCAACCTTCCAGTGATGCAGCTTACGGATACGGGCAGGCTAGCCTGCCAACGGATGCGCGTAAAGCGAAAACCCGGGGAACTGAACACACGCTCACCGGTTGTCCTTTATCCGTACGGCCGTAAAAAAAATGAATGGCGTAAATATTTTCTCATATTTCAAGTTTTGGTTTCGTTGCCCGCCGATACGAATCCCCTGACGGCTGGCGTAGTTTATTAAATTGTTAACTAAAACGTTTTAGTCTTTGGTTGTAATCCTGTAGCTTTACATCTTACGCACGCTAGCGCTGGCTAGTGGTGGTGTTCTTATGAAGATGGCAAGCGAAGGCTTGGTGCTAAATTGATAATGGTTTCGTTATTATCAACTTCGTAAAAGTAGTTACATTTGTTACAACGAGATGTTAATGGATACCAAAGAAAATGTTAATGAAATCCTAATAAAACGTCTTAGCGCAAGAACAACTTGTATTTTAGCGTATTAAGTAGATTGACCACAAAACCCGACCCGATCCCTGTATGCATAAAGGAGTCATCCTAGCCAGCTTTTTAATTCTCATCAGCATGCTGTTGTATTTGACCTATGCGACATTCCGCTTCAATGACCAGGAATACCAGTCGACCGAGAAAACGCTGATTAAGGACCATTATGCCGAAAGTATCCGAAACGACAAGCTCTATCCCGGTGGCCAAGCGATCATCGACCGGTATATGCTAGGAAACATCCACGACCTCGAGCAACGTTACCTGACCAATTCCAGTAGTTTCGAGCAGCGGAGTGCAGTGATTCTGGACAGTATGTTTACTGAGCTTCGGGCGGAAAGCACGATGGACAGCCTGTTTGCTTCCATCACGCGGGAGTACGGCTTGAGTGATGAGCTGGATTACCTCCTGACCATCCATTCGATAAAGGTTACGTTCCAACACCCGACGCAGGTCACGGTGTTCGAATTCGGGTCCCCCCTTACGCCGCTGCAGCAAAGCCTTTTTACACCCAGCGGGCTAATCATCAGCGGCACGCTCAAGAAGCCGCTGCCGCAAAACCTGATCACTTCGTACACGGTCAGCAACGCGTTGGACTATAGCTACACGACGACGTTTGCACTTCATGTGGACCGCCGCAACCGCTACCTGTACGTGCTTCGCCGCATGGCCCCCACCCTGCTCCTCGGCCTGTTATCGATTGCCAGCGTCGTATCCGTATACTACATCACCTACCGCAAATGGATCAAGCAGAAAAAGCTGGCGGAGATGAAATCCGATTTCCTCAACAGCATCACGCACGAATTCAACACGCCGCTGTCGACCATTATCGTTGCGAATAAAAACATGCAGCACGACAAAATCATGGCCAATCCGAGCAGTGTCGCTACGCTGACCAGCATCATCGACCGGCAGGCGGCACGGCTCGAAAAACTGTTCGGGCAGGCGATGGATATCACCACGATGGACAGCTCGACCCTAGCGAAAGAACCCGTCGACGTCAACCTGGTGCTGAACGACATTGTCACCGATTACCAGCTGAAGACCTCGGACCAAGGCATCCAACTCTCGGCAACGCTGACACCAGAACCCGCTATCGTCGACCTCAACCGGTTCTTCTTCACCACGATGATCCTCAACCTCCTCGACAATGCCCTGAAGTACAATCAGAGCGAGGTGAAAACCATTGCGGTAGCGGTGGTGCCCGGGCCGGCCGACATCCAGGTGCGGATAGCGGACAATGGCGTGGGCATCCCCGACCAGGAGCAGGAACACGTTTTCGATAAGTTTTACCGGTTGCGCGAGCAGGGCCAGCCCATGTCGGGTCTGGGCCTTGGATTATACTACGTCTACCAATGCATCAAGAGCCACGGCTGGACCTTATCGGTCAATAGCAAGGTAGGTGTGGGCAGCCAGTTCGTCATCCATATCCCCCGCAAACCATGACCGTACCACCCAAGCACAGAATACTCTACGTCGAGGATGAAGCCGACCTCGCCAACGTGACCAAGCAATACCTTGAAGCGATGGGATTTGACGTGGAATGGTGCGAAACCAGCGAAGAAGCATATGCGCTGTTTGCGGCATCCCCCCATTCCTTTAACCTCACGATCATTGACGTGCAACTGCCCGGCGGCAATGGTTTTGACCTGGCTAAACGCCTCGTGGCGATGGACAAATCGGCCTACTTCCTTTTCCTGACTGCCCGAAAAGAGAAAAAGGACAAAATCCTGGGCCTGGGCATCGGCGCTGCCGACTATATCAGCAAACCGTTCGATATCGACGAACTGGTGCTCCGCATCCGCAACATCGTCCGCCGCCAGGAAACCCAGGGCGCCAGCCCCGCCCGCTCCGACCAGGACGTGATAACGATGGGCGACGTACACCTCCACACCAAGCTCCTCTCCCTCGAGGTGGCCGGTAACCAGGAAGTGACGCTCACCCTGCGCGAGGCGGAGCTGCTGGAATATTTCTTCCGCAACCACAACCAGATCGTCAGCCGCGAAGATTTGCTGGTGAATATTTGGGGCGAGAACGATTATTTCCTGGGCAGAAGCCTGGACGTGTTTATCTCGCGCCTGCGCAAGCTGCTGAGCGGCTCAAGCTATGTGAAAATCGAGAATATATACGGGGTCGGATTCGTCTGCCGCGTCAATGAATAACCTGGCGAACCTGCACCACCGCAGACGCTTCGCATGCGCTGACTACAAACCTTTCCGCACCGCGTGCTGCAAAAAGGCCCCTGCTTGGCCTAGCGCTGTGCGTTACAGCAACTTGACCAGCTCGTCGAGGTAGACCCGGTCATTGGAAAGGCGGGGCACTTTGTTCTGGCCACCCAGCTTGCCACGCGCCTTCAGCCAGCGATAAAACGTGCCATCGGGCGCATGGTGAATAATCGGGAAGCGCAGGGCCATGTCTTTGTAGCGCTTCGCGTCGTAGTCCGAGTTGATCTCGCGCAGGTGCTGGTCAAGCACTTCGCAAAAACGCTGGAAATCGTCCGGATCCTGTTCAAACTCGATAATCCACTCGTGGGCTCCCACGTCTTTTTCGCCAAAATAAACCGGCCCGGCCGTATAATCACGCAAGATCGCGTGCGTCGCCTCGCAGGCCTTGCCTAAGGCGTCGTCGGCATTATCGACAATCACCTCCTCGCCGAAGGTGTTGATGTATTGCTTGGTGCGGCCGGTAACCTGTATGCGATACGGGTACAGGCTGGTAAACTTGACGGTATCGCCCACCATATACCGCCAGAGGCCAGCATTTGTGCTAATGATCAGTGCGTAATTTTTGCCAAGCTCCACTTCCCCCAGCCCGATAGCCTGCGGATGTTCGTCATGGATGCGGTCCATCGGCAGAAACTCGTAGTAGATACCGTAATCCAGCATCAGCAACAGTTCCTCGGAATCGGCTTGATCCTGCAGCGCGAAATACCCTTCGGAGGCGTTGTAGTTCTCGAGGTAGTACATCCGCTCGGAGGGAATCAGTCTTTTAAATTTTTCGCGGTAGGGCTTGAAGCTGACGCCGCCGTGGCTGTAAAATTCGAGATTCGGCCATACCTCGAGCAAGTTATCCTTGCCCGTCATCTCGAGAATCCGCGACGCCAAAACCACGTTCCATGTCGGTACGCCCGCCAGGTTCGTCACGTTCTCCTTGCTCGTGATCTGCGCGGCCTGTTCGATCTTCTCCTCAAAATCGGGGTTAAGGCATACATCAATTCCGGGCGTACGCTTGAAATCGGCCCATTTAGGCAGGTTGCGGATGATGATCGACGACAAGTCGCCGTAGTAATGGTCCGAATCGATGCCGATGATCTGCGAGCTGCCCCCCAACACGAGGGATTTGCCCGTCATGATTTTGGTGTCGGGGCGGTTATGGCAATACACCGAAAGCATGTCTTTGCCCCCCTGGTAGTGGCAGTCTTCCAGCGCTTCCTCGCTGACGGGAATAAATTTGCTCCGGTCAGAGGTGGTGCCCGATGATTTGGCAAACCACTTGATTTCGGTCGGCCAAAGGATGTTTTGCTCGCCCTTGAACATGCGGTCGATGTAGGGCTTAAGGCTGTTGTAATCCTGGATCGGTACGCGCTCCCGGTAGGTCTCAGGGGTGAGGATAGACTCGTAATCGTACTTTTTGCCCCATTCGGTGGCTTGTGCCGTACCAATAAGGCTATGAAACCACTCCTCCTGCACGTCGTGCGGATATTTCATGAAAAGCTCGATCTGGTGGATGCGCTTTTTCATGATCCAAGTGAATATTGAGTTAATCAGTGCCATCGCTGCGTTTGTGCTCCAATTATAGCCTTTTTCTCCTTAATTCGAAATTGCGCCCCAAGTAAAACTTGCGGGCTACTTCGTTGACGGCGATTTCCTCCGGTGTGCCATCGAGCATGATCTTACCCTCGGCCAACAAGTATGCCCGGTCGGTGATGGACAGGGTCTCCTGCACGTTGTGGTCGGTGATCAGGATGCCAATATTCCGTGATTTGAGCTTGGACACAATCGTCTGTATCTCTTCCACGGCAATGGGATCCACCCCAGCGAAGGGCTCGTCCAGCAGGATAAAATTCGGGTTGGCCGCCAGCGCACGGGCAATCTCCGTTCTACGGCGCTCCCCGCCGGACAGCAAATCGCCCCGGTTCTTGCGGACGCGGTGCAGGCTGAAATCGCTGAGCAGCTCTTCCAGTTTCTCCTGTCGCTGAGCCCTATTGGGATAATGCACTTCCAGCACGGCCATGATATTATGCTCGACCGACAGCTTTCTGAATACGGAAGCCTCCTGTGCCAGGTAGCCGATACCTTTCTGCGCACGCCGGTACATGGGATCCTCGGTGATTTCCTCGCCGTCAAGGTACACATGCCCCTCGTTGGGTTTGATCAGCCCCACGATCATGTAAAACGACGTCGTCTTGCCGGCACCGTTAGGTCCCAGCAAGCCCACGATCTCGCCCTGGGACACGTGAAACGATACGTCGTTGACGACAGTCCGTTGCCGGTATTTTTTGATCAGGTGTTCTGCTTTTAGAATCATAGTGTCTTACGGGTATGTTCTGTCCGCGCTACTGAATGACGGTATTGTCCCCGTCGGCTGGCACAGCTTCGCGCACGCCTTTGAGGTTTAATTGAATGTTTCTTTTGTCGCGCCACACGTTTTCTTCGATGGTATAACAAATATCAACCGGCATGCCGCGGTTGATGCGCTCGGCCTCGGCGCCTAGCCCGAATCCAATGCAGTCAAAGGCTGCGGAATCGCCTTGCGTAACGGTCATTTTAAGATGTTTGGCGCCCACCACGTAGGCCTGGTTGTACACGGTCACCGCACGGCTCATAAACACGGGCGCTTCGTTGCCCGGCCCGAACGGCTCAAATTGTTGCAGCAGCCGAAAAAAACGGCCATCGATATCACTGAGCGCCAGCTCCGTGTCAATCCGGATCTCCTGCTGGAGCATCTCGGGCAGAATGCGGTTGCTGACCACTTCCTCAAAACGTGCTTGGAACAACGGGATATTGGCAGCGTCCATGGTCAAGCCCGCGGCGAACTTGTGACCACCGAATTGTTCCAATAGGTCACTGCACGCGCACAGCGCTTCGTACAAGTCGAAATCCGATACCGAGCGCGCAGACCCTGCGACCTTGCCGTTTGACTGCGTCAAAACCACGGTAGGCCGGTAATATTTTTCGGTCAGGCGCGAAGCAACGATGCCGATAACACCTTTGTGCCAGTCTGGTTTAAACAAGACGGTTGTTTTGCGGCTTTGCAACGCTTCGTTGCTATCCAACATGGCCAGGGCCTCTTCGGTCATTTTGAGATCCACATCCTTGCGCTCGGTGTTCTGCTTATCTACGCTGGCACCAAAATCCGTTGCTTCTTCCAATGACGTGGCAAGCAATAGCTGTACGGCGTCACTGGCGTGGTTGATCCGCCCGGCGGCGTTGATGCGCGGACCAATCTGAAAAACCACATCGGTGATATTCAGCGTCGTGCCCCGTTGCGACAGCGCAATGAGTGCTTGAAGGCCGGTGCAGGGATCACTATTCAATTTCTTTAAGCCGAAATGGGCGAGTATGCGGTTTTCGCCGGTAATGGGCACAATATCGGAGGCGATGCTAACGGCCACCAAGTCGAGATACGTGTAGCACGCGGCGATATCCATCCCCTGGCGCGCGGCATACGCTTGGATCAGCTTGAAACCAATTCCGCAACCCGACAATTCTTTATACGGATAGGGGCAGTCGTTACGCTTGGGATCCAGCACGGCATCGGCCTGGGGCAGCGTCTCGCCGGGCGTGTGGTGGTCGCAGATAATGAAATCCACGCCCCGCTCGCGGGCATAGGCGATTTCATTGACGGATTTGATGCCACAGTCGAGCGCGATGATTAAGGTAAAACCGTGATCAACCGCGTAGTCTATGCCGGCCTTTGAAATGCCATACCCCTCTTTATACCGATCGGGCAGGTAAAAGTCCAGCCTATCGTGCAGCGTACGGAAAAAGGAATAGGTGACGGCAACGGCGGTGGTGCCATCCACGTCATAGTCGCCATATACCAGTATCCGCTCTTGGGATTGGATGGCGCGTTCGATGCGCTGCACGGCCAGGTCCATATCGCGCATGAGGAAAGGATCGTGCAGGTCCGCCAGCTTCGGCCTGAAGAAATGCTTCGCCTCATCAAACGAGTTGATGCCACGACGAACGAGCATTTCGGCGATTATGGGGCTGACGCCCAAGTCCTTTTCCAAGGATTTGGCGGCATCGACGATCACTTTAGGTGCTTGCGCCCATCTTTTTTGCATATCTTTGCAACGGCATTTAAGCTGTAAAGATACGGTTTTGATCCGTTATTTTATCCAACAAGGCGCTTGCTGGCTTCCCGTTGATCTTCGGCTTGCCAATAAGGAGCCCATCCCGTATATCGGGTAACACCAACACTAAAATCGACACGCATATGCACGCGCACTCCCTATATGAAGGTTCCTTTTCGGTAGATACTACTAAAAAATTCATCCCGTTTGACCCCGCGGTACATGACCGCAAAGACCGTCCCGCATCACTTTTCATCCATGTACACCCCTTTTTAATCGAATCGGCCAACGGGCTCATTCTGCTGGACACGGGCCTCGGTTTTACCAACGACGACGGCGGGCTCTTGCTGCACGATAACTTGCGCAAGAAAGGGTTCGACCCGGCGGATGTGCGCTACGTGCTGCAGTCGCACTTGCACAAAGACCATGCGAGCGGCATGGTGACCGAACAAGGGGGTAGCCTCCGCCTAGCTTTTCCGGAGGCGGAATACGTCATCCAGCGGGGCGAATGGGAGGAAGCATACAGCGGCAAATCGGACTCGTACCGCACGGAGATTTTCGACGTGTTGCAACGCAGCGGTAACCTGCTGCTCGTCGAGGGCGACGGCGTCGTGAATAACGAAATCCGCTACGAACGGTCTGCCGGGCATACCGAGCACCACCAAGTCTTCCATATCGAAACAGGCGGCGAACACTTTTTCTTCGGCGGGGACGAAGCCCCTGAGCCGGAACAGTTTTTCCGCAGCTTTGCCGCTAAATACGACTACGACGGACGCAAAGCGATGGAATTGCGTGCACAGTATTGGGAACAAGGCGCGCCCGAAGGATGGGTTTTTCTGTTCTACCATTCCACCAACATCGCTGTCGGCCGGCCCGAGCAAAAGCCCGACGGCAGCTACAAAATTATCGATACGGCGTGACTACCTACGGCCCGCTATAGCATTTCGATTTTGAGCAGTTTGTCGGTTAACTCCACCACGCGGAATTCGTAGATGACGTAGGATTTGTCGGATACGCGGACGATAGCCGTATCGTCATCGTACTGCCAATGCCCGTCCTGGTAATAGTGTCCGTCGTCAGGTGCCAACACCAAGAAGGTGCAGACATTATCGTCCTTGAAATGAAAGACCTGCCGGAAGCGACTCGCGGGAAAGTCCCGGTATTCGCTGGGTCGGTAGATGGCGTGACCGCCCTCGTCGTCCTCCTCATAGGCATGTACCCACTGCCCTTTGATGGCTTCCAATTCCGTCGTTCCTTCTTTTTGGCATTGCATGAACAGTAGTGCCACGCAGACCGCCCCTATGGTTAAGTAAATTCTCATGGATTATTCGTCGTCATGTACCAGCAAGTACACTTGCCACGGTATTATCGGTTTGTTGCTTTGGTGGGATTCGGGGTAGGGTTCCACGCCCACGAGTTCGTAGCGCATACCATCGATGCTGACGCTGCGGGCATACGTTCCCATATCCAGCGTGGCCAGTTCAAATTCGTGCTGTGTACGGCCGTTCAGAATCAAGGCGACCTGCACGACCGCTACACCTTGCCAAACGCAAATCACGTCTCGCGGACAGCGCGAGTCTGCCACCGAGGTGACCTCAAGCCGGAAATCCCGTTCAAAATCGTAATACAGCTGGCTAGGGCCTAATTCGATCGTATCCCCTACCCGTTCGGTAATGATGTCGCGCCTGATGAAGGTTTTGACTGGGTTTTCAGGAATATCCGTCAAGTCGCTAATCGTGATAGTTTCGACATCGATGGTGGTCAACGTGTGGATTGTTTCGGGATGGTTCGGCAGGAACCGGATGGCGATTTTGTCGTCAAAAAGCCGGTAGGCAAAGGGTTCATAACGCTCGAAATTACGTGCGTATAACCCGAACCGACCCGTTGTATCGCTATGGAAATCGACAAATTGCAAGGCCATACTTTCCGTGTCTACCCACACAGCCGCTAAGCTGCTGGGCGCGGGCACCACGGGATCCTCCTTCTGGCAACCCAGCACAACGAGGAATGCGAGCATGAATACCGAAAAACGCAGCCGAACGAACATCATGAGTCGTGTTGACGCCGTCCCTACAAGACGGCTTACTAAAGTAACGCGAATTGACTGCCAAATGCTACACCGATCGGAACTTTTTTTTGACAACCGCATCATTACCCCATGACTGCCCTTCCTCGCGAACGCCGGAAGGACGGCCTAGCGCACAAATGGATAGGCGATCCGGTTGACGACCACGCCATCAAACTCCCGAATCCAGGTTTCGAAACCGCGTTCGCCTTCCGTGAGGCGGATAATACGCGCGCCGTTCTTCGCCCGCTGATAGCTGTTGGCACTTCCCGAGAAACATCCATAGGTTAATGCGATGCCGTGAAAATCCACCAGGTAGTCGTTAACATGGTCGTGCCCCACGAACGTGCCGAGTACATCGCCAGACTCAAACATAGCCGCATACATGCCGGTGTTGAGGAAGGGCGGGCATTCGTCTTCGTAGCGCACGCCTACCCGCTTGTTTTTCATATTATCAAACGCCTCCTTGTATTCGGGCAAGGGGATATGGAAAAACGCAAGGGCAGGTAACGTATCCTGCACGGCAGCTTTGTATTGCGCGCTTTGCTGCCGATACCACGCCACTTGGTCGTGGTCGAACCAGCCGTAGCCCTTCAGCCGCTCATCGCGGGAATAGGCGTGGGAATCCATGGCGTAAAGAATGGCGGCGGGTTGTCCATGACGGCCCGCGACGGCCAGCGTCGTATTGAGGTATCCCGACACGCCTTCCAGCATCACGTCCTTGTTGAGTGCCAGCTGCTTTGCCGCCACGTATTCGGCCACTTCCCGCCGAGTGAGTTCGGACTCGTCGTCGTGGTTGCCCAACGTCACCAGATACGGTATCCCCCGCGCAATAGCCACTTGCAGCACCTCATCCCAGCCGGTCTTGCTCGGGGCGCTGACCACAATATCGCCGGTAAAAACAACTAAATCGGGCTTTACCTCATCGAGCGTAGCTTCCATCATGCTGATTGAATTGGCCGAATGGCTCACGCCCGCCTTGTAATGGATATCGGTGAACTGCACGATGGTGAATTGGCCCTGCCGGTCGAAGGTGAGGGACTGGGCACGCACGAGGACGGAAGATCCGAAAGTAAACAGGGTAGCGAGCACGATGGCTAATGATACCGCCTTCAGGTTCTGTTGCATATTGGAACGGTTTGCTTTACGTATAATGATTGGTTAAGGCTGTAGCCACAACATTCCCGTTGCCAGCCACAAACAAAGCTAAGCAACGGAGGCGACTCAAACAAGTCGACAACCCCATTTCGCAGGGCAAACGCGGCCTTATTTTACAGCGACCGGCGCAGCCAAGCGGTACGTGCTTTGCTGGGTAAATACACGCCCGAACCGGTCGGTAGCCCGCACCTCAATCCGATGCTCGCCGACAGGCAGGTTCGTGGGGATATTGCCCCGCCACAAGTGCGTGCTGTTCACCGGATTGGACGGTCGACGCCCCGGGAACAGCTCATCGGTCAGATCCCAGCGCATCAGCGCAGCCATATAAGCCGGATCTGGCGCGACCGTGTATGCCATATTTCGCCATTGCCCGTCGTTAATGCGGTATTCCACTTTATTGCCTCGATGGCCCAAGAAGAAATTCGCATAGATGCCGGAGGACGTGCTGCGGCCCGCAGCCACCACTTTGGGGTGGAAAAGCTCGATCTGGAAATCCGCGGACTTTCCCGCTACCTTGTAATCAAGGGCATACTGGTTGCCGTCTACCTGAAGGAAAACATAACCGCGCGGCGTCCCGTCGCGCATGGTTGAACGAGGTACGCCCTGTTCGCCAAATTCGCCGGAGTACCAGTCGCCGGACGTCGTCCCGGCGTTGAATTCGTGGAACGGCGCTTCGCCTTTCCAGCCATCTTCTTCACCGTAGAAATTATGCGTTTGGTAGTGAGTATGCGCGGACATGGCCAACACGTTGGGGTAATCCTTCAACAGGTCAAAAAGCCGCTGGCGGTCCGCATTGCGAAACGAATTTTCATTGACGTGCCGCAGCGGGATATGGATGGACAACACGATGAGCTTGTCGTGCGGTACGTGTTTCAGGTTGTTCTCGACGAAGTCAAGCTGGTCTGTGCGAAACCCGCCCCAATACCCATTCCCGTCGCGCGGGTCAGGGTACAGAATATCGTCCAGCACGATGAAATGCGCATTGCCATAGTTGAATGCATAATTGGCGGGGCCGAAATTGGCTTCAAAGGTTTCGTCGGACAGGGAATCGGCCTGCACGTCGAAGTTCAGGTCGTGGTTGCCAATGACGTTATACCAAGGCACGCCAATCTTGCCCACGGCCTCGATATAGGGCGGGTGCAGCACCAGGTCATCACCCACCAAATCGCCCAGACTAATACCAAAAGCCACATTCTCGATACCTTCTAATTCGGTAACAATACCTTCGTAAAAATACCGGATTTCATCGAGGTTGTACGCCTGGGGGTCGCCAAAAACCAACGCTGTAAAACGCTCGGGCTCTGCGGCCGGGCGCAGTCCGAAATCCACGGATTTAGGGAGGTCTCCGGTGGGCGCGACGCCCGCATATTTGAGCTGGGGCGAACCCTCCGGCTTATGGATGTAAAAGTATTGGGGCTGGTTATGTGCATTCACGGGCACCTGGTATCCCGAGGGCTTGATGACGAACAGGATGTTGTCATTGCCTACGGGCAACTCGTACCGGCCTTTGCTGTCCGTCAGTGCCACCTCCTTGCCGTTGCTGACCGCGACACCCGCAATCCCTTGCTCGCGCCGGTCGCGCTTGCCGTTGCCGTTGGCATCCTCGAAAACATAACCCGTAGCGAGGGTTTGGGCGTTCAGCACCAACGCCAGCACCATACCGGCGATCGTCAGAAAAATTTGTTTCATAGCGTGATAATCGTATTTGTTCAGGGTAGAAACCGGTTCATTTCGGAGTCGTACCTCACAAAACTATAAAATATCCCGATGCGAAGGCATTAAGTTTTCATTAATAATCGGTTAGCAAGGAAGGTATAGCGTTTCTACACGGCTCGCATGATGAAAATCGCGTGCTTACGGCCAAAAAAAGAGCGTGGCAAACTCAATGCTTGCCACGCTCCTGCCCATGCTATGGTGCGTACGTCGCTACTTTGCCAGCGAATTAATATAAGCCGCTATTTTGAGGGCATCCGCTTTGGGCACGTGAGCCATGGGAGGCATGGGTGCCGGATAGTCGGGCCAGTTTGCAGGCTGCGGGCTGTACATCAGCTGCACCATCTGCTCGTCGGTATAGCCACGCTTCGCAATCTCCGCATAGGGAGGGCCTACTTGCTTCGCCGTGACGCTATGGCAGGCGATGCAAGTATGTCTGGTCAACAGGCCTTCGACTTCCTTGAATGTCGGTGCACGGGACGCAACCTGCTGCTGGGCACGTGCAGGCGTGGTTTTAGACGTGGATGCCTGTTGCGTAGTTTTCGTTGCCACCGGCTTAGCCTCCTCTACCGGTACCTCCTCCACGACGGGAATCGAACTATCCTTGGTGCTCACTTCGCTCATGGCCAGCTTCTGCCCTTGCGGGATTTTGGTCAGCGTGTAGTAAGCGGTTTGGTGCAACAGCAGGCCACCGTCTTCCTGGTCGCGAACGCCATCCAACGACACCGAATGGATGTAGTTTGGCTTGAGGCCATCGACGATAAAACGGGCTTTCAGGCCGTCGGCAGACACTTTAACGCCCTTGATGTCGTGCGACAACATATCCACCAACGGGCTTCCGTAGACGGGATGGTACTTGTAGGTAAAACTCTCTACGCGGTACGAAGCCAAATCTTCGGCCGACTCCCGGTCGACGGGCTTGGTAAACTCGACTTCAAATCCGTCTGGACGGGCGCTCACCGTTTTCATTTCGAACGGAGTCCGACCCGTCCATTCCAAGCGCTCCAGGCCTTCGTTGGCATCACCCGCTGATCCCCAGCCCCGATTCGTTTCTCCGGCAAAGAGGGATCCGTCTGGCGCCCAGGCCACGCGCAACACACCTGAGCGGAAACCGCTCCGGAAAGCGATGGCGGCACCCTGCAACGTGCCGTCGACCTCTTCCAGCATCACGCGCGACAGCATGCTCATGCCTTGGTCGGCCACGAGGATTTGTCCTTCAAACGGTCCGAACACGCCTTGCGGGATGATCGTGGGCTCGGCGCTGGAAATTCCTAGGATACCGTGCGGCAACCAAACTGCTGGCATATTGTAATGCGGCAATTCGCGTTCCGCATCAGCTGGTGTTTTATAATCCTCATCAACGATGTTCTCAGGCTTAATGTACCGCCCTTGGTCGTTTTGGAGGCGACGCTCGTCCATTTTCGACAGGAAATCCGCAAAAGAAAACTTCAATGGCGACTCAGGATGATCCGTCCAGGCCAGGCCGGCGGGATGTCCCATAAAATCGCCCCGCTCTACCGCCCACAATCCTCCGGACGGGATCCAGTCGCCTTGGTTTTCCGTGTAGAACAGGCGGCCGTTAAGCATAGCCGGGCCAGCTGGAGAGCGCACACCTGTGGCCCAAGGCGTCAATTTACCTTCCTCGGTAACATTGAAGATCCATCCCCGCCAGGGCACACGACTCTCGCCACGCCACCACTCCTCGTCGCCAAAGGCGACGTTGCCCGACACGAAAAACGAGCCGTCTGGCGCGATAACCGGACCGAAAGAATATTCGTGATAGTGGCCAGAAAGCGGCCACGCATGGATTGTTTCGTAGACATCCGCTTTACCGTCGTTATCGGTATCGATCAGTTTGGTCAATTCGCCACGCTGTGCGCAGTAGAGTGCGCCGTCTTTGTATGCCAAGCCCAGGATCTCATGCAGACCGGTGGCAAAGTGACGGAAATAGGGATTGGGGCTGGTCGGGTTTTCGACGATATACACTTCGCCGCGGCGCGTGCTGATTGCCAAGTTGCCATCTGGCAGGGTAACCAAGCCGCCCACCTCTAGGACAATGCCTTCGGGCGTCCGCACCCGCTTGATTTCAAAATAGTCGGACTCCTTGGGGGTATCTTGGGCCATCAGGCCATATACCGCCGCAAAAAAGAAGACGGCCGTTGCTAATATGCGTTTCGTATTCGTTTGAATAACTTGTATAGTCATGATCAGGATGGTTTAAAAGATGATGGAATAACGGACGCTACCACGAACGGGAACCAGCAGTTCCTTGCCGTCTTGGTGGTCGCGGATGAGGGGTTTCTCCCGCCCGCTGTCGTCCAGCCTGATATACCATGATTTGTCCCCGATCACGTACACGCCGTTGCCTTGGTCTTCGATCGCCGAAGCTTTGGCCAGCTGCAAGTAAAGATTGCTGGGTGCATTGCCTACGCGGACCGTGCGCGACAGGCCTTCGCCGTTAGGCAGGGGCACCGTACTATCTTCCACGGTCGTCCCAAAGAGTTCGTAGTTAAACGTCGGCTGGTCCTGCTTGTCCAAGCGGTATCCCTTGGGCCGGTATCCCGTTCCCGCGGTATCGCTCGGCCAGGCCGCCGTGCGGGAATCCAACTGGGCGAGCACCAGCTCGGGCGTACCGAAGTAAATGGGTGCACCCATAACACGTGACGTGCCATTACCGCGGTTGTGCCACATCGGCGTCACATCCAGAAAATCGCCTCGCCACGCTTGCACGATCGTACCGTGGTCCATATCGTAGGTATAATGTACACGCTGGGGGTGCCCGACCGACACGGCATGCACAACACGGATGCGCCCGGGTATATCGACGAAGCTACGTAATACGCGCGTGGTCTCGGCATTGACTAAGATCGGATTGGGTTGGTTATTGTTGCCTGGGCTGGGCTGTCCGCTGGGCAATTCGCTCACCTTGACATTGCGAAAAGCGACAGCCCCGCTAGTCGCCACACGCAATGGGCCGTGGGCTTTTTCGGTAGCACCAGAACGGGCTTGGAGCTGCGCGTTTTCGTGGATGGTCACGCCGTTGAGCTGCGCGCGCACCAACCGTGCGGCTGCCGTCTTCCGTCCTGCAGCGTCGAATTCCGGTGCGCGGAAGGCCAGCTTCACGTTTTGCCACAGACCGGGCGCTTTTCCGGCCTGCTGGCGGGGAGCATAACCTGTAATACCGCCGTTGCCCGTTGCTGCCGGATGCAGGTCGCCCCGGCTATCGCTGAGTATAAATTCATAAGCGTCTTGCAAGACGATCGTAGCGCGGGAACCCGCCGCTAAAAGGTAATCGAACTCCAGTTCGATATCCCCATGGTCCGTGGCTGTCACAAGGTCTGCGGCCTGGGCTACGCGCCGTGTCGGAATAAAAGCGAACACGCCTTCGCCAGCACGCGCGGTCATGGTTTGGGGTTTAGCAAAAGGCACGGACACGTCCGCTACCTGCTGCCATCCGTTGGTGGGCTGCCTAAAGGCTTGGAGACCAACTTGATCTTGCGAAAAAGCCACTTGAGGGGCCGCTACGCATAGCATAAGCATAACGCCCATCAATGCGCTTATTGGCCGAAAAAAACACTTCATTAATAATTCAAATTATGGTTATAATTCTATCTGTTTAGGTCGCTAAGATAAAAATTAGTTTGTATCTTCCGTACAGTCGTAAAACGTTTTAGCGGATATTAACATTTTATTTACGATGATGGCGGAACTGCCTGTTGGGCATTACGGTAATACGACCGCCTCAACGACGACGGCCCGGTGGTCTGACGGCCATGGTGTGACGACGATGTCGGAAAGCGGGGAATCCTCCCCGACCACGGAAGCCGCTTTGACGTCAAAGTGGTCCTTGCTGACTAGAATCAGGTCGATCCGGTCATGTATTTCCGGGTTGCGCCACACGCCTACCACGGAGGTCCAGGTGTAGCCCGGTTTGGCGCCGACATCGGGATGTACACTACGGAAGGCATCTTCGAAGCCTTGGTCGGCTAGCCAAGCGGTTGCAGGCCAGCGCACGGCGAAGGGCAGCAGCGAGTCGCCGCGTTCGCGGATGGCTTGCTCGGTCCAGTCGAGATAGCTTGGCTCGTTAAAATCGCCTACCACGATAGTCGGGTAATCGGCGAACGGCGCCAACTCCGCCATTAAGCCCTCCACTTGATGAAGCCGGGTTTCACGCGCAGAGGCTTCGGCCGCTGGCGCGTCCAGCAATTTCCGGTCTGCAATATCGTAGGGTTCGTAAGGGGTGTACATTAGGTGCACGACGCCAAACACGACCTCCTTGCCCGCCTCCACTTGTAGCAGTACCGCTTGGGAAATGCCTGCCGTATCCAAAGCCCGCAGCGGAAAGCGGGAAATGACGGCGCGGCTACCGTCGATGATATGGCAATCCCAGCCTAGGCTGTCAGCAAGCACGCGGGCCCGCGACTGGTTGTCCGTTTGGTTGGCGGTCTGCTCCTGCAAGCCCACGACATCCGCTTCGGACACGCGAATCGCTTCGAGCTGATACTTGATAGCCGTATCCCGCGGCAAACCGACGGCGTCGCCACCTTGCCAGAGATTGAATGTCATGGCCCGTATTACGATTTCCCGGGTGTCAGACCGTTGCGGATTTTGCTGGCAGGAAACCATCGCAAAAAGCCCGGCAAACAGGAGCAGTACGTAGGGGTTGATTCGGGAAGTTGCTTTCATGGTGGTATGGATTAATTAAATTGGAACGTCACAACGGCCGTTGCGCCTGACGGATACATCTCCGGATGAGAAGTGATCACCTCAGCGTCGGTGGCGCGGATGGCGTCGCCGCGGTAAAAACGTAATTTATGCGGTCGTGGTGCGAATCGGGAAACAATTCGGGGAACGCATCCTTAAACCCTGTTCGTCCCATTAATAAAGTGATCGGAAAGGCATCGCGTCGCCTCCGCTTTTCTTCCCTCCTGCCCCAGAATAATTCTGCGAAAGCCAGAACAACGATATCCCTAACTGGCCGCGTTGTCCTGCCAAACATCGCCGTACCGCACGGAACCATCCGAAATCTTGATCCTCCGGTTTTCCTTACGTCTTGTGCCGAAATCTAACGGACTCGCACTATTTCGTTGCCCGGATGTCGATATCCAAGGTGATCTCGTCCAGGATCGCCCGATCGCCCAAACCACTGAAGAAATTTCCGGAGCGGAATTTCACATCAAATTGCGTGCGGTCATACGTGACGCCTTTTGCCGTGGCGCGCACGTCGTTAGGGTTCTTGGTGATTGTCGCCGGAAAAGTCAGCGCTTTGGTAATTCCTTTGATAGTCAAGTCGCCTGTGACGGTTGCTTTACTGCCTCTGCCTTCGACCTTCGTGATGACGAACTTGGCTTCAGGAAATTTGGGAGCATCAAAAAAATCTTCGTTTTTGAGGTGGTTCTCCAGCCGGGTAGCACGGGCGCCCTCGAGGTCGGTGACTTTGATGCTGTTGATATCGATGGTG
Source organism: uncultured Sphingobacteriaceae bacterium (assembly GCA_964444885.1). Taxonomy (GTDB): domain Bacteria; phylum Bacteroidota; class Bacteroidia; order Sphingobacteriales; family Sphingobacteriaceae; genus CAYRGQ01. Next base: position 39,572 of record CAYUIZ010000006.1, read on the forward strand.
AAATTTCCGGCAGTTAACCGGTTGCCGTCAAATACCAAGTTGCCCTTACTGACAGCGATGGTACCGTCATGCCCGCCTCCCGCCACGTTTTTACCAGCCCAAACGATTATCGAATTCGCGGTATCAACGTTGTACGAATCCAGTTTTTTCGAGGTAAATGCGGTCAGTGCGACAGCGCCAGCCACGAACAGGGCCAACAAGCTTATTTTCGTTCTTTTCATGTAATTATGTTGTATTTTAGGGTTTATTCGAACCAAAGATACCCGATTAGGCAATTGATACATCCCATTTACCCTGTGTTTCAAACATATTACATAGTGACACGGGGCAAGACGACCTAACGAGTCCCTCTTTTCGTCCGGGCAGCCGCAACGATCAGAAAACACGGAATGGCCCGGGCGCCGGGCGCTTTCCGGGGGCGCTGGGCGTCCCCTCAGTCGCGGGAAACCCCTCCCTGTGTTTTTCCGCACAACCGCACCTCCATAAGTGATAATAAAAACATACATTTGTATCGAAGCCTGCATGCGACGGTGTACCCGGCGCGTGGGGTTTATGGGGCGGATCCCCCGGATTCATGCCATGCGTGCGCATTTTTCTCGCGCTTTCGCCAACTATTCTGAGGATAAACTATATACGTAATGTCAATTGTAAGAGAATCGGATCTAATCGGTATTGGCAAAAAATACCAGATCGAGACACAAGCCGGCGACAACATGGTCGTGGTGATTCATGACGACGGCTTGCGCGAGCTTTACCGCTATGATGAGGAAGAGAGCGAATCGAAGTGCGTTATGACCCTATCCGACGAGGAATCCCGGCAGGTAGCAGGCATCATCGGCGGCTTGTCCTACAAACCGAGGGCCTTGGAAACAATCGAGGTAGCCCTTGACGACCTGATCATCGAGTGGTACAAGGTAGAGGAAAGGGCATCCAGCCTCGGCAAGACCGTCGGCGAGCTGGAGATACGCCAGCAAACGGGCGCATCCATCATTGCGGCCATCAAAGACGGCGACAGCATCATTAACCCCGGGCCGGACTACACCATCGAGGCAAACACCACGCTGGTCGTGGCCGGCAAACGAAGCCACATTAAGCTGTTCAGGGAGTTAATTACATAGTTTTAAACACATCAGCAACGCGATTAAATGATGTCCCACACCCTCATATTTGAGATTGGTATTGCCATTGGATTGGTGGCGACCGTGGGTCTCCTTTCCAATAAACTGCGGTTTTCCGTTATTCCGTTCTTCATCTTGATAGGCATGGTCTTGGGTGACCACGCGCCTAAGTGGGGAGTGATCGACCTGTCGTTTACCGAGAGCAAGCCCTTCATTGACTTTATGGGCCGGCTGGGCGTGCTGTTTCTACTGTTCTACCTGGGCTTGGAGTTTTCGGTAGGCCGTTTGGTCAAATCGGGGAAATCCATTGTCACGGGCGGTACGGTGTACGTCCTTCTCAATTTCGTTTCGGGGTTGCTGATCGGCTGGCTCATGGGCCTTCCATTCAAGGAAGTGATGGTGATCTGCGGGATTATGACGAGTTCCTCGACTGCAATCGTCGCCAAGGTACTGACCGACCTCAAGCGCACGGCCAATCCTGAAACCGAGGTCATCATGGGCATGATCATGTTTGACGATCTGTTCATCGCGATGCACATTTCTTTCCTGTCGGGCCTGATTCTGACGGGCAGCAGCTCCTTTTGGGCAGTGGCCGGCACCTCCCTGCTGGCACTGGGATTTATCCTGGCGTTTTTAGTCTTCGGGCGCAAGCTCGTGCCCGCAATCGACAAACTGCTCGCTGTCAATTCTTCCGAATTATTCATCCTCGTTATCTTCGCACTGCTGTTTATTGTAGCGGGATTTTCGGAAACCATTCATGTCGCCGAAGCCATTGGCGCGCTGATGGCGGGACTGGTATTGGCCGATTCGCGGTATATCAAGCGAATTGAGCAGATGATATTGCCGTACAAGGACTTTTTCGGAGCGATGTTCTTTTTCAGTTTCGGGCTTTCGATCGATCCCACCACGCTGGGCGGTGCGGTCATGTGGGCATCCATCGCGGCAGGGATCACCATCCTCTGCAACGTGGCATCGGGTTATTTTGCAGCCCGCTTTTCCGGGCTACGGCGCAAGACGGCGTTCGATATCGGCTTTACGCTGGCCGCCCGCGGCGAGTTTTCCATCATCATGGCCAATATCGGCAAGGCGGGAAACCTGCTCCCCATCATCCAGTCGTTTGTGGTCGTATATGTGCTTATCCTATCGATCGTAGCACCCATCCTGACGAAGGAATCGCGAAACATCTGGGCATTTATCTTTGGGAGCGACAAGCCTGACAGAAAAATAACCAAGAAACTAAGCGACTTGGAGGGAAATTCCTAGGCCACTTTGCGGGCTTACATAAACCCCAGTTCTAACCGGGCTTCCTCACTCATCATGCTCCGGTCCCAAGGCGGATCGAAGGTAAGCTCTACCAAAGCTTGCTTCACACCGGGCACGCCAGCCACTTTCTGCTGTACTTCGTCCATAATCTGCCCTGCCACGGGACACCCCGGCGCAGTCAGCGTCATCACCACCTTGGCCGTTCCGTCTTCTTTGGTGATAATCTCATACACCAAGCCGAGCTCACAGATATTGACCGGGATCTCCGGGTCGTAAACCGTTTCCAAAGCCTCCCTGATCGCCGGGGCGATATTCAGTCGGTCCAATACAATCATTGTTCTCTCCTTTCGATTAAGTACGTTAATATACAAATTTACAAAATATAACCGGAGTAAAGGCCTGAAACGCCGGGGCGCGGCAGAAACAAAGCGTTCTATCCCACCTATTTAAGCCGAAAACCGTATCTTTCCGTTCAAAAGCGAGGGCAAGATGCAACATATTCCTACTTCCGAACAGACCCGGCTGGCCGACCGGCACACGATCGAACACGAACCTATCGCTTCGATCGACCTGATGGAACGCGCATCGCGGGCCTTCACCACCCGCTTCATGGAAATCGCCCCCGACAATTCGGCCTCGATTCTAGTCTGCGCCGGTACGGGCAACAACGGCGGGGATGGATTGGCCATCGCCCGTATGCTGCACCAGCTGGGGTATCCGCATGTCTCGGTTTGGGTGGCTCGGTTCACCCGCAATGAAACGGCCGATTTTACCACGAACCTCAGTCGGTTGGCGGACACAGGCGTCGATATTAACGAGCTCCTGCCTGGGCATCCGCTGCCGCCCATCACTGCGAGCTTCGTCATCGACGCGCTCATTGGCGCGGGCCTAAACAAACCGCTCACCGGCGATTTTCTCCGGCTGGTACGCCACCTAAATGCCGCGGGCAAGTCGGTCATTGCGGTAGACATCCCGACAGGATTGCCCAGTGAAGGACCGATTGACCCAGCTACCGAAGCAACCCTCGCCTGCGAAGCCATCGCTTTCCAACGTCCGAAACTAAATTTCTTCTTTCCGGAATCTGCTCCAGCAGTAAGCCGCTTCCACACGGTACCTATCGGTCTCGACGAGGCGTTTATCAATGCTTTGCCAACGGATTTCATGTTGTTGGAACGTAGCGACATAACGCGTATCTACCAGCCCAGAAAGCCTTTTAGCCACAAAGGAACCTATGGTCACGCGCTCATCGTAGCGGGTCATGCCCGCACCATGGGCGCAGCGCTGCTATGTGCCGGCGCATGTGTCCATACCGGTGCCGGTTTAACCACGGCTTCCATACCAAAAGAAGGGCTTACAGCGCTCAACATTGCCCATCCAGAGGCAATGTACCTTCCACGCCAAGACACCGCCACGAACCTGGATCCCTATGATGCGATCGCCATCGGGCCCGGACTCGGCTCCGAAACACAACTGCTCGAAAGCGTACTGGATCAACGGGGAAAACCGGTAGTATTCGATGCTGACGCAATCAATTCCATGGCCCAGCATCCGGCGTATCTGGACCGGCTGCCGCCTGCCTGCATCCTGACGCCCCACGCCAAGGAGTTTGACCGCCTATTCGGCACCCAACCCAGTTGGTGGAATCGTGTAGAAACAGCGCGTGAACGGGCTGTTCGGCACCAAGTCGTGATTGTGCTGAAAAACCGCTTCACCTTCATCATCACCCCTGAAGGAAACGTACTGATTAATCCCACGGGAAATCCGGCAATGGCGAGCGGCGGGATGGGCGACGTGTTAACGGGCATGCTCGTGGCTTTTCTGGCGCAAGGATACGCAGCAACAGATAGTGCCGTATTAGCCTGTTATTTGCACGGGCTCGCGGGCGACCAGCTGAACAAACAGGGCTTGGCCGTTATCCCGGCATCCCGATTGCTCCGGTCGATTCCCGCAGTCATGGGCACGCTCGACGAGCATAATGCGTGAGGTCGGCTACTCGACTTCGATGGGTTCGCGGGCAGATTCGGCTTGCGGCGCTTTCTTCTTACCCCGCCCCCGGAGTATATTGAGGATAACCGGCATGGTGGCCAGGGCTACAATACCGAAAATGACATATTCGAGATTGCCTTTTACCCATTCGTTGTCGCCCAAAACGTATCCCGCAGTCACGATGCTTCCTACCCAGATAAACGCACCCGTGATGTTATACAGGGCGAATTTCTTGATGTCCATACGAACGATGCCCGCGACGATGGGCGCAAATGTGCGAACGATAGGCAAAAAACGGGCAAGAATGATCGCTCCGCCGCCACGCTTGTGGTAAAACTCTTCGGCTTTTTGCAAATATGCCTTCTTGAAGATGAACGAATCGGGTCTATTTACGAGATAAGGACCGAATCGCTTGCCGGTCCAATATCCCACAAAATTCCCCAGAATACCAGCCGTAGACATCGCCAAGATCCAATACAGCAACGTCATTACCGAATCCGCCTGGGACAGCGGGATACTGGCAATGATGATCCCCGCAATAAAAAGCATGGGGTCTCCGGGCAGGAAAAACCCAATGAAAATACCCGTCTCAGCGAAAATAATAAACAGCAACAGGTACAAGCCACCATTGGCAACGATCCATTCCGGATCGGAAAGATTACTTAAGAAAGCTAAAAAATCGACCACTCGTTTTCAGATAAAAAATAATAATGACAGGGTATAATGCACGGTATATCGAACAGCCCCGTGAAGAGGCTTAGGGGAGCGCTCAATACAGTGCGCGCCGATGAAGGTGGCCAAAGTAGCCGTGGGTGGGTAGGGATTTCCCCAAGTCGGACGGCATGTTGCAGACAACAATGCGGCAAACTACCACCGCTTCCAACGCAGGCATCTGCGTATCCGCCTGCTTTTTATCTTGCTTCTTCAGTTTGGACCCGCCGCGCACATAGGGTGCAACCAGCGCTTCAACGTCCCAATCGTTCCGATCAGCAGCGTTGACCCCGCAGACGGCCTTGATGGGCCCGCCCGCCTCGATTTGCACGCCTGCCGCCAAGCATCCCCCACTCATCAAGAGGAGAAACACCACAAGACACACCTTGGGCGCAGGATCACGGAAGGGTAGCGTTAACGGTCTCAAATCTATACAAAACCCTGAAAAACCATGCCATAAATTTAGCCCACGTCACAAATGATAATTCACTGACAATGTTACGCCACATTGAGCAGGCCGCGGTAACGGATGGTATAGGGCGAAGCGGCGCGGGCGGGACACCCGCCAAGGTGGCAGACGTCTTTTCCATCCCTCCTACCGATGCTTACCGGCGTGGGTTTCCAGCAGTCCGTCGACGACTTCTTGCGTCGTATCGGGGTAATCAACCGCGATTCGGCTCTTGCTGTTTAGCCACGAGGCAATAGCGAGTTCATTCTTGGGTTTCAGGTTCTTGATTACCGGCACGCCCATTTCCTGCAATGCCGCGGCATTGAGATGTTGCTCGTACTGGTTTTTCATCGGGATGACAAGCAGTTTCTTATTGAGATACAGGGCTTCGGCGGGGGTCTCAAACCCTGCCCCGCATAGTACGCCTGCCGCACTGGCCATGCTCCGGATGAAAGACTCGTTATCGATGGGCTGCACACGCACGTTCTTCACCTCAAAAGGGGTTTGGTTGTGTTTGGAAAACACGTGCCATTCCACATCCGGAAAATGCATGAGGCGCTTCAACAGCAGCGCGTCATCATAAGCAGGCAGATACACCGTATAGTGCGCACCCTCGGTGACGTCCAGTTCGCGTACTTGCCGGCGGATGACCGGTGTGTGGATACGATCGCCATAACGCTTGAAATGGAACCCGTAGTTGATGTGCGTCGGTGCATAATTCTTCATGATAAACTTGCCCATCATGTCGGTATCCTTGGGTTTTGGCGACTGCGAATCGAGCGCGGCCGACTGATGGCTCAGGCCCACGCAAAAGCTATCTTTCAGCTGGCAGGCCCACGCCGATATCGGCTCAAAATCATTGATTACCAAATCATAACCCTCTACAGCAAGCGAATTCACCTCCTTGACAAGCCGGCGGACCGTTGAGCTCATAAACGTGCGCCATAGGTCGACCCCGCCCTTGCGGCCGAAAATAAAGCTCAGCCCATGCATCCGGTATTTGACCTCGAATGGCAAATGCAGATCAGCCTGTATTCCGCTGACCAAAACATCCACATTCGCACGCTTTTGGAGACAAGGAACGATATCCATAGCCCTGCTTAAGTGGCCATTGCCGGTTCCTTGTATCGCATATAATACTTTCATAGCGCCATCGTAATTGACATGCAACAAACGAAGAGCGAATGTAGTGCAAATTTCGCTGAATAAAAATGTCCTGAAAAACGTATCTTTGATATACCAATTATAAAACCGCTCTTGGTGGACTATTAGGTCGATGGCCACGTGCTATCGGACCGGCGTTACGAAACATTAACAATTGGTTAACCCACTAATCCGGCAACGATGAAGCGACTTCTTTTTTCATGCGTGGCACTAGTTCTGGCTTTATGTTTTATGTCATGGGGATTCCACGCCCATCGCGTGATCAACAGAATGGCCGTATTTACCCTGCCCGTCGAGGTATCCGGCTTCTTCAAGGATTATGCGGATTACATCAGCGAACACGCCATCGATGCCGACAAACGTTGTTACGCGGACACCGCCGAGTCGCCGCGGCACTACATTGATGCGGACAACTACGGCATCGCGCCCTTTGATACCATTCCCGTCCACTGGTCCGCCGCTGTTGAAAAGCTGTCCGAACGACGGCTGCTGGCTAACGGCATAATTCCCTGGCAGATCAACCGAAGCTACCATAACTTAGTGCGTGCCATGGCCGAAAAAGACCTGAACCAAATCCTGCGCCATGCCGCGGACTTGGGACACTACCTTGCCGATGCCCACGTTCCCCTGCACACCACCGCCAACTACAACGGCCGGCAGACGGGCCAAATAGGAATCCACGCGTTCTGGGAAAGCCGATTACCTGAAATGTTCGCCTCGGAATACAATTTTTTTGTCGGTCGGGCGCAGTACGTCGAATCGCCACTGGATGAAGGATGGTCCGTCATCCGGGAAAGTTTTGCGTTAGTGGACTCCGTACTTTCCATCGAAAAGGAGCTGAGCGAAACGTTTCGCGAAGACGCCAAATACGCTTACGTAACCCGCAACAACATACTCGTCCGCACCTATTCAGACGCCTACGCCACGGCGTATCACGACGCGTTGCAGGATATGGTGCAGCGGCGCATGCGGGCCTCCATACTGCGCATCGGCAATTTTTGGTACTCGGCGTGGGTAGACGCCGGCCAGCCGAATCTGCGTCCCCTCACCAAGCGTACGGTCGTGCTGGATAGTGTCCCCGCCCCGGCCTCAGGCCAGAAGCCCATAGGCCGCGAGGAGTGGCACTAGCCCTACCCGGATCAGTCGCGAATGCCTAGCGCTTGCTTGACTGACTGGTAGTTCGACAAATCCAGCTGGCCGCTCGCCTGCGCGGAAAAGATCTGTGAAGCTTCGGCGAATATCACCTTGATTTTCCGGAATGTGAGCGGCGAGCCGTAAGGAAGCGTCCCGTTAGGCGTCATAGCCCGTAAACCCAATCGATATGTGTTTGTTGCCGCCGAGAGTTGGTGAATGAAATAGCGTATTTGGTAGTCACCTGTAGACCCTAGTCCGGGCGACTGAAACCAAGCGGTTGGCACCTCATTGTCTGGATTGTAATACACCAAGATCATACTGTTGTCCACGACTTCGCGGGATATGGAGAGGGTTAAGTCTAGGTTGTTCGTGAACGTGTGCGCCCCGAATTCATAGAGTAGCACGTTTGCGTTGCCAGGATCGCCCTTTGGCCCACGCGCGCCGGTAGCACCAGTAGCACCACGCGGACCGGTAGCACCGGTAGCACCCGTCGCACCACGAGGCCCAGTAGCGCCCGGATCGCCCTTATCACCTTTGTCACCTTTGTCACCCTTATCGCCTCGAACTCCCTGTTCGCCTTGGGGGCCTATGGGCCCGGTATCGCCTTTTTCGCAACTTGTCAACGTAAATACCACAGAAGCGATAACGACCATCATTAGTTTGAGTGCTTTCATAATTCCACAAGTTTTTGTTAGTCAATCTTTATTCATCAAGCCAAAGGTGGCTATCGCTGTCGACAACAACAATCCCTATTTTGGTGTAGTTTTCAAACAACTGTTCCTCTTGTCACTTTCGAGAGGATTCGCACGGCTTCGGTGAGCTCCTCCAGTGACAAACTCCCAAACCCCAGGCGGATGCCGCTATGGGCTTTGGACTGGTACAGGAGGTGGCGAGGCAGAAACAGGTCATGCTTCACACAGGCCGTGGCCAGCCTCATGAGGTTGACAGCTTCGGGCCACTTGGTCCAGATCGCCAAGCCGCCGGCGGGCTTCTCATAGTGCACACAACCCCCGAGATGCTGGTCAAGCAACGCAGCGAGGTGATCGCGCCGCAGCCGGTATTGCTTGGTAGCCTTCTTCAGATAGCGATGTATTTCCCCATCATCGATGAGCTCGCCAAGTGCGAGTTCGGTAAGAACATCGCCATAGCGATCCATGATGCCCAAAAGTTTGCCCATTTCGCTGACCAAGGGCGCGGGTGCCACAATAAATCCAGAACGGAACCCCGAAGCCAAGGACTTGCCAAACGTGCCGACATACACGACCATTCCTTGGGTATCCGCGCTGGCCATGGGCAGCAAAGGACTTCCTTCGTAATGAAAATCGTAGTCATAATCATCCTCCAAAATCACAAAGCCGTACTGGGCGGATAATTCCAGCAGGGCTAAGCGCCGTGATGCCTGCAGGGTCACCGTCGTGGGATAATGATGATGCGACGTGACGTATAACAGGCGCAGGGGGTGCTGCTCGCAAAAGGCACGAACCGCCTCGACATTGATACCATCTTGGTCTACGGGCACGGTCGTAATGCGGGCGCCGGCTTTCTGCAAAATCATGTTCGTCGCAAAATAACTCAGGTCGCCCACAATCACGTGGTCTCCGGGACTGATCAGTGCTTCGGCAACGATATAAATGCTCAGTTCCTGGCTACGGGTTACCAGCATATTGCTCGGCGAAATATGCAATCCCCGGGTCAGGTTCAGGAAGTTGGCGAGATTTTCTTGGTAATAGCCGTGGCCACGCCGGTTGCGCGGGCTGAGTTTAGCCAGATTGCCGCGGCGCTTCATGTTCGTATGCAACAGGCGCGAAAGATGATCCAGATGCGACATCCTCGGATCGGGCAACCCGTCGTCAAACGCGAGGCGGGCGCCCGAATGACCAAACGGATCGTCGAGTTTAGCCCACTTGCGGTAGGAAAACCCCGGCTGACTGGGATAATTTTCCAGCAACTTCTTGCTGTCTACGCCCAGCTTCCGCGGCTTGTCCGAATTGCCGGCACGCACGTAGGTGCCACTATTGGGACGTACGCTAATCCAGCCTTGCGCTTCGAGTTCCGCGTAGCTCGCCACCACCGTATTGCGATGAAGCCCAAGCAACGCTGCCATGCGGCGGCTTCCCGGTATTTTGTGGCCATCCGGCAGATAGCCCCGTTGTATGGCATTCACCATCTGTTGGGCCACTTGCAAGTAGACTGGCGTAGGCACCGATCGGTCAATCTGAATAAAGCTGGGGTAAGGAACTGAAACCGGACTATCCATAATTAAAAAACTGGCACCTTATGATGTGCCGGAAAGATACGATTTTTGCCAAAAATTGATCATAATCCATGAAAAACTGTACACTTCCGTTTCTTATACTTGCTTCTTTCGCTATTCCTACGTCGGTTACCGCTCAAATCAGCAACAACACCTCCTCCGCAACGGACCCAGACAGTACGGCCATTTCACTGCATGAGGTGGTCGTCACCGAAAACAGGCTGCACATCCCCTTCAACCGGGTGAGCCGCAACGTCCAGCTGCTCGGTCGGGAGCAAATCGACGCCCTTCCAGCCCGGTCCATCAACGAACTGCTCAGCTACGTCAGCGGCGTCGATATCCGCCAGCGCGGTCCCTTCGGCACCCAAGCCGACCTCAGCATCGACGGTGGCACCTTTGAGCAAACGCTGGTGCTGGTCAACGGGATGAAAATACTTGACCCGCAGACCGGGCACAACAGCCTCAATCTTCCCATTCCGACGGATGCCATCGAACGGATTGAGGTCATCCGCGGACCGGCGGCGCGCATCTACGGCATCAACAGCCTAACGGGCGCCATCAACATCGTCACTAAAAAACCCGAATCGGACGGGCTGACCGCGCATCTCTACGGCGGATCGAGCTTTCGGCGGGACACCGCGGGCACTGGCAACGTCTTTCACGGCCGCGGGGCGCAACTGGGATGGCACGCCGTCCGCGCCCGGCACCGGCACAGCTTGTACGGAAGCCACGAGTCCGGAAACGGCTACCGGTACAACACGGCATTTCGCAATAACCGGCTGTATTACCAAGGTGACGTCGCGCTTAACAGCGCCAATAACTTGTCGCTGATGGGTGGTTATGTGAGCAGTAATTTCGGCGCCAATGGCTTTTATGCGGCGCCCGGGGACGTGGAATCACAGGAAATCGTACAAACCGCATTGGCGGCGGCCACCCTCCGCAGCCAGCTGCATGAGCGGCTGGTGCTGACGCCGCGCCTCTCCTACCGGTACGGATACGACGACTACCGCTATTTCAGGCACGACCTGAGCCGTGCCCGGAGCGAGCATTACACGCATACCCTCAACGCCGAGCTGAACGGCACGCTGCACACCAAGGCGGGCGATATTGGACTCGGCTTGGAAACACGCCACGAGCGGATCAGCAGTTCGAACATCGGCCGGCACCGGCGCGATAATTACGGGCTATACACGGAATTCAGAACGGAGCGAATCACGAACGTCACGCTCAATGCGGGTGCATACTTCAACTATAACAGCGATTATGGCTGGCAGGTGTTTCCTGGCTTGGATATGGGGTACCGGATCAACGAACAATGGCGGCTGGTGGCGCACGCCGGAACCGGGCAGCGTATCCCTTCGTTCACGGATCTTTACCTGGACCAGCGGCCCGGCAACATCGGAAACCCAGAACTACGTTCGGAAAATGCTTGGCAGGCTGAAGCCGGAATTCGGCGCGACGGCCGACGCTGGAACTTCCACGCCGGCTATTTCTATCGGCAACTTAACGACTTCATCGACTGGGTACGCCTCAGCAGCGACGAGCCATGGCAACCCCTAAACTTCGCCGGCAACCGGACACATGGCGGCCTGCTTTCCTTCCAGTACCGCCTGTCGCCCGCCGACCATCCCACCCAATGGAATCTGGGCTTGGGTTATACATTCCTTTCGCCTTCCATCGCCAGCCATGAAACGCCTAGCTACCACTCCAAATATGCGATCGAAAGCCTTCGGAACCAGCTAGTCACCCACGTGCGCTTGGCACACCGGCGCTTCTCCGCCACGGCAGCTGCGCGCGTCAACGAACGCATTTCCTACAAACGTTATCTGGTGGCCGATGTGCGGATCGCCTACGATATCCTGCCATTTCGGCTCTACGCTGACTTGCAGAACCTTTCGGACGCCACCTACATCGAAGCGGGCGCTGTGCCCATGCCGGGCCGATGGTTCAGTTTAGGCATCCATTACACGGTCTTCTAAAGCCCGGGGAGGATGCTTATTCGGTTTCCTTGCCAACAGCGTACCAGATCCCTCCTACGATATGTTCGAGGAATTCCGGTTCGTCGAATGACTCGGACGTGTGGCCCAGTGCGGTGTAGAATACCCGCCCTCCGTCATACACGTGGTACCAAGACAGGGGGTGGTAATCCCCCATTTTGCCGCCTTCATAGCTATTTTCGTCGAGTGTCATCAGCAACTCGGTATCGGGGTTCAGATCGCGGAAGTCGTACCACTCGTCATTGCGTGTCCATACGTCTGGCAGGTGCCGGGTCGACGGATGGTTTTTGTTGACCACGTGGATATCGGCTACTTGAGTCGCGGGGTGACTCATGAAGTAACCGCCAATCAACTTGCCATACCAAGGCCATTCGTATTCCGTATCCGCAGCCGCGTGAATACCCACAAATCCCTTTCCGGACTGGATGAAGCGCATAAAGGCCGCCTTTTGGTCGTCGTCAAGGATGGTGCCCGTCGTGCTGAGAAACACGACCGCTGCGTAGCGCTTGAGGTTTTCGTCGGTAAAAAGGGAGGCGTCTTCGGAATGCTCGGCCACAAAACCGTGGACATCGCCCAGGGCCTGGAGCGTAGCGGCGCCTTTTTCAATATTGTCATGCCGGAATCCGGCCGTTTTGGAAAAAACAAGAATTACGGGGGGCTCTTCGGAGACTTTGGCTTCGCAGCTTAGCGCCAACATCCCGAAAGCGATAAGAACCAAAAAGCTGAGGTATCGTAGCATAATGTGGGTTGTTAATGTTGTTTTCAAGGTGCAAGATAGGAAAATCCCACGAAATGTATTGCCCTGCGCACAAACCTGCAGGAAATCCGTAAAACGTCCTCCACCCCCTAAGGGTGCGCTATTTTCCAGTCCCGGGGTTTCAACCCCGGGGACCAATTAGGGGAAAGAGTAGCTATTCTTTAATCGGAACGTCGGTTAAAAGCGATTTTCTACAAACCTCGGATCGCGTTGCAATTCCGGCCTATTTTACCTACGTTTGGAACTACCAAACAAACGTAAATTCTGTAATCCAACACCATCCCGATGAAAACCAATCTGCCCTTACTGTCAAGGAGAAGCGCAATCAAGGCCACTGCCGCCACGGCACTGCTTAGCGGCAGCCTGCTGCATCGCTTATCGGCAACTGAAAGCGCACTGCCCGTGGAGCTGCGAGGCAAGATTAACCATTCGGTTTGCCGCTGGTGCTACCCCTCCATCCCACTGGAGGAATTGTGCGCGGCGGCCGTTGAAATTGGGCTGAAGTCGATCGAGTTGGTTGGTCCTGACGAATGGCCCGTATTAAAAAAATACGGACTCACCGCCGCCCTCCCCCACGGAGCGGGAAAAGGTATCGAACAGGGATTCAATAACCCCGCGTACCACGATGAGCTGGTTGCTAGCTACGAGCGGGTGATTCCGCTGGTGGCCGCCGCTGGTTACAACCAGATTATCTGTTTTTCAGGAAATCGCAATGGGCTGGACGATCAGCAAGGGATCGAAAACTCCGCCCGTGGGCTGAAACGGCTCGTCGAAACTGCGGAAAAACACGGCGTAACCCTAGTGATGGAGTTGCTGAATAGCAAAGTAAACCATCCGGATTACCAATGCGACCACACGGAATGGGGCGTGGCGCTCTGCGATGCGGTGGGGTCACCGCGTTTTAAACTGCTCTATGACATTTACCACATGCAAATCATGGAGGGCGATGTGATTGCCACGATCAGAAAGCACCATAAATACATCGCCCACTATCATACGGGCGGCGTGCCCGGACGAAATGAAATCGACGATACGCAGGAGCTGAATTACCCGGCCATTATGAAGGCGATCGTGGACACGGGCTTCACGGGTTATGTGGCCCAGGAGTTTATCCCCACTTGGTCTGACCCGCTGGAATCCCTAAAGCAAGCGGTGTTACGTTGCGACGTGGGCTAAATTTCGCCTCGGAGCCGCTGCATCAGGCGGTAAACGTCGCAGGGTTTGGGGAGCGGCTAGTTTACCAGCCGGCGGTAGTAATCCAACGCCTCGAAAATCGTCGATTCTTCGACAAAAAAATCGACGTCGCACGCACCGATCCGTGACGGTAAAGCAAAACCGATTTGGTCGCCCGCATTCTTCTTATCGTTCTTCATCAGCCCCATCAATTCAGGGTAGGCACCCGGCCCAAAATGATAATCCGGGAAAAGTGAGCGAAATGCGTGGACGATATCCTGCAATTCAGATTCGGACAAACCGTTGCGCTTGTGGGCCAAATAGCCCTCGCATATCATCCCGGCAGCGATTGCTTCCCCGTGCAGCAAAGGATCCGCATCATGCACCATGGAGTAGCCCTCCAAGGCATGGCCGATAGTGTGGCCGAAATTCAAGGTTTTACGAAGTCCTTTCTCGGTGGGATCAACCAGCACCACCTGATTTTTGATGTGCACGGAATGCCGGATATCGGCGAGTGTGATCTCCTCGGGCACCACGGTTTTCACGCGGTGGTAAAATGCCGCATCCGCAATAATGCCATGCTTGATCACCTCCGCAAATCCAGAAACCAGTTGACGGCGGCTCAAGGTGCGCAAAAACAGCGTGGATATAAAAACGGCTTGTGGCTGTGTGAAGGTGCCCACAATGTTTTTGACGTTATCTAGGTCGATGCCGGTTTTGCCGCCCACCGATGCATCTACCTGCGAAAGCAGCGTGGTGGGGATATGCAGAAAATCAATCCCGCGTTTGTAGGTTGAGGCAGCAAAACCACCCAGGTCCGTCACCACGCCTCCCCCTAGGTTGATTAAGAGGCTACGCCGGTCGGCGTTAAAATCCAGCATCATTTTCCATACGCCGATGCAGAAATCGATATTCTTGTTTTCCTCGCCCGGATCGACCTCAATGATGTCATAGCGGTCGAAACCTGGCCAAAACGATTGCAATACGGGCAAACAGTGTTCGCTGGTATGGCGGTCAGTCAGCACCAGTATTTTCGAGTACGACTTGGACGCCACGAAGGCCGCCAGACCGGCTAGCTGGTCATCAAAAAAAACTTGATAGCCCAAACTATCGATGGGTGCTTCGGAAGCGGATGGGGAAAACTCACTCATGCTATTCGCTTGATGGTTATAATTATTAGGAGGCAATCAGACGCCTTGGCGCACTTAGCGGACGGCCATCACTTTCAGCTCGAAATCCTTAACGTGCTCGTAATAGGGAATGGTAGCGCGCCGTGCAAAATGGATAAAATTCATCACCACGCTGTCGCGCTGGGTCTGGGACAATCCATCGCGGATGTTCGCGCCTTGTCCGTCAAAAACGGCTAGTTTGCCGCCGTCCACGCGGGTTTCTTCGCCATTTCGGTGCACATCAAGCAACGTGGCCGCGTATTTCTGGATACCCTTCGAGTACGCATCCAACGTGGACGACGCCTGTACCGTGTCGCGATCTACACGCTCGTTACCTACCGCAGTCTTTGACTGCGATTTTTTGGCTTCGAATGTCTCCAGGTTCACCTCAATAACATAGCCCGCCGGACCACTGTCCGGGCTGCCGCCGCCGCAGGCGCTCACAACAAGCGCAGCAAACATGAGGAGTACGTACCACTTACTTTGCATAGGATCACTTGATTTTGACACGCTGGCCCTCAAATTCCACAACATCACCGGCCCGCACCTTCAGCCGTTTGCGGTAATCCACCTCGCCATTGTACTTGACCTGGCCCGCAGAAACAGCCGCTTGCGCACTACCCCCGTTCTCTACCCAATTCAGCACTTTAAGCAATTGGATCAGCTGGATATGGTCGCCTTTAACCGCGTATTCGATCATCTTGCAAACTTACCCAACGCCTCCGGTTTTCCCAAATGTATATGCAGCTTTTCCAGACGCCAAAAATGTACGGGCATTTGCTTTCCTATTGGGCTGCGCAATACGGAGCCGCGCGCGCAAATCCTTACTTAGCAACTATGAAATTGAAGCCTTTTATGCTACTTTTGTCGCAAAAATTAATTTCGATTGATGAGCGAACTTCCAAAACACGCTACCGGCGTCTCCTTTGACAACACCGAGGTAGCATTCCGAAGCAAGAATAACAAGTCACTGGAGAAAGCGCATTGGATATTCCGGGTCATTGCTAACAATTTCCTGACCCGTGTTGGCCCGCCGATCACCAACCTTGCCTTCAAAGCAGGCCTGCCCATCACGGGCATTATCCGCAAAACAATCTTCCAGCATTTCTGCGGTGGCGAATCGATAGCGGGATGTCGGTCAGCGATCCTTCAGCTTGCCTCCCAGGGCGTCAGCACCATTCTCGACTACTCGGTGGAAGGCGAGGAATCGGAGGCTTCCTTCGACCAAACCTGTGACGAGATTTTGCGTACAGTGACGTACGCCAAAGTAAACCAAAACATATCGTTCTGCGTATTCAAGCCCACCGGCTTGGGAAGCTTCCACCTGTACAAGAAAGTAAGCGCGGGCGAGCCGTTGAGCGCGGAAGAAACGGCTGCATACGAGCGAACCAAGGCACGAATCGAACGTATCTGCTTGGCGTGCCACTACGCGGACATCAACCTGCTGATCGATGCCGAGCACTCGTGGATACAAGATGCAATCGATGATATTGTCCGCGACATGATGCGGCGGTTTAACCGCGAAAAACTGGTTGTATACAATACGTACCAGCTTTACCGGCACGATAAGCTCGCGTCGCTCAAAGCGGACTACGCCCTTGCAGAAACCGATGGCTTCTTGCTGGGTGCCAAGCTCGTGCGTGGCGCATATATGGAAATCGAGCGTGAACGCGCCGAACGTAAAGGATATCCTTCGCCCATACAACCCAACAAAGCAGCGACCGATCTTGACTACGATGAAGCGATTCGCTTTTGTCTGGACAACATCGAGCGCGTAGGCCTAATGGCCGGCACGCATAATGAAGCGAGCAGCCGGCTGTTGGTTGACGAAATGGACGTACGCGATTTGCCTCGCAACCATCCACACATCCATTTTGCCCAGTTGCTGGGCATGAGCGACCACATCTCCTTCAACTTGGGCGAAGGAGGCTACAACGTTGCCAAATACATGCCTTACGGGCCGGTCAAGGCCGTCATGCCGTATTTGTTCCGACGGGCAGCGGAAAACACTTCCGTTGCCGGGCAGACAGGCCGCGAGCTGCAACTGATTATTCGGGAAAAACAACGCCGAAAAGCCACACGGAAAAACGGCTTATAAATAAGAAAACAAACCGAGCCCCACCGTGGCTGGGAAAGGAATATCACATGAAAAACCCTGCAGCTTTCGAACTGAAACTCGAGCGGCTTACTGCGATCAGCAACAGAAAAAAATACAAAGCCTTTTTATACGACTGCGACGGCACGCTGGCTGACAACATGCACGCCCACAAAGCGGCTTACGGAAAAACAGCGGCGGCATATGGCATTACCTTAGACCTCCAGCTCATCGATGAGCTGGCCGGATGGCCCACTGTGGCTGTGGCGGCGGAAATCAGCAAGCGATACCAAACGCCTATCGACCCTAAAACCTTCGCAACGGAAAAATCCGCGGCTTTTTTTCGGGACTATATCGAGCACACGCAGCCCATCCCCCACGTGGTTGCCCACCTGCGCAACCATGTAGGCGGCACCCGTATCGGCGTGGTGTCTGGCGGCGTACGCAAAACCGTCACCAAAACACTAACCGTATTGGACCTCCTGCCGCTGGTCGAAGTTTTGGTATGCGCGGGAGAAACCCCACAAGGAAAACCGTACCCCGACCCTTTTCTGCTGGCTGCATCCCAATTGGGTATAGCACCCGCTGAATGCCTCGTGTTCGAGGACGGCGATCCGGGCGTACAGGCCGCCATTGCCGCTGGCATGGACTGGGTACGCATCGACGAGTTATAAAACCTTTTAAAAAGGAAATTCCCGAGCGACAACGCTCGGGAACCCCTGGTATGAAAGACCGAAAAAGCCAGTCGAATTAGAACTTATTGCTCACCTCCGCAGCCTGCAGCATCAAGAAGTGCATATCCGTATTGCGAACAAAGGGCTTCAGCAACTCGCTGCCTGGCCCAAATGCCGCAATCTCCACATGATCACCCGAGTGACCCGTACTGCCCCAGCCTACCCCGGTATGACGTTGCTGTATCTGGGACAAGTCACTGAACGGCAACCTATACGGATTGTACAATCCATCCTCGTTACGCTCGGTGACATAATGTGTCAGCAAGCGGATGGCGTCTTCCGAACGGATGACGATACCCTGAGCTTGTTCGACACGCTCGATAACCTGATCGGCCGTGAACCCCCTGTCCATTCCTTGCAGCACCCAATCGTTGGTATGCTTAAACGAGATAATCCGGTCAAAATTGTCGTAGCTGCCGCCAAACAATCCCGGGTTGGCGTTGCCGTGGTCGGTCGTGATGATGACTAGCGTATCTCCGTCCGCCTCGGCAAATGCCATTGCCTCTTCTACAGCTTCTTCGAATGCTAACTGATCGTAGACTACGCCTCCGACGTCATTGGCGTGCGCCGCCCAATCCACTTTGCCGCCTTCCACCTGCATGACGAATCCGTCGCGGTTTTTACTAAGCTGGGCGATGGCAGCCTTGGTCATCTCGGCAATCGACGGCGACGTCCGTTTGAGTTCCGCATCGTTTTCGCGGTCAAGCGCGTAAGGTAGGCCACCCGTGCTAAATACGCCTAATACAGGGGTGCGGGCTTTGTTTTTCTCGATCGCGAGCATCTCGTCGCGTGTCCGGACCACTTGGTAGCCACTGGCGGCAAATTTGCCAAAAAGGTCTTGCTTGTCGCTTCGCCGGTCAGCGCTGAAGTGCTCCGCACCGCCGCCCATAATGAGATCAATGCGCAAGTCGTAATATTGCTGGGCAATACCCGGCTCGTCCGAACGGCGGTCGCTATTGACGGTAAAACCCGCTGGCGTGGCGTGCGTGACCGTGACCGATGTCACCAAGCCCACCGCTTTGCCTGCGGCCTTAAATTTCTGAAGAATGGGTAGCGGCTTGCTGCCGTCGGGAGCTACGTTCACCGCGCCGTTATTCACCCGCACGCCACCGCCCCACGAGGAGCTAGCCGCCGAGGAATCCGTTACCAAACTATTGGCGGAGGCCGTATCCATTAGACCCCTTACGACTTTATTATCGGCATATAATGACATCCACGGCGACAGTTTGCCATCGCGGCGCTCGCGAAGCATGTTGGCCAAACTAAGCGTACCGGCACTCATTCCGTCGCTGACCATGAAAATAATGTTCTTCGCCGTTTTGCCAGCATAC
Organism: uncultured Sphingobacteriaceae bacterium; assembly: GCA_964444885.1. GTDB lineage: Bacteria > Bacteroidota > Bacteroidia > Sphingobacteriales > Sphingobacteriaceae > CAYRGQ01. Next base: position 58,906 of record CAYUIZ010000006.1, read on the forward strand.
TGGCCCAGGATTCCGCGGCGCGGTGTAGCAATGGCTTGCAAGGGGGATACAAGTGCAGCCCCAGCGGCTGTAAGTGCCGTGTTGCGGAAAAAGTCTCTGCGTTTCATATTCAATTAATTTTCGGTTCGGATATCGCTTTCTCCGGTGCCGCAATGGTTAGTAGCGGTGCTGCTTTGCGGGAGTTGGTTGTGTATCCAGATTTTAGTTCATTGCAAAAATAGAAATAAAGCGCAAAGTCGCCATACATCGGCCTAACTTTAACACATTCCTAACATGTATCGGCTCGATGGACAGCCATGCCGGGATTATTCGCTGTCATTGAATGCGTCAGCGAGCACCTTAGACATCTCCGCATGATTAAACGGCTTGACGAGATAGCCCCTGGGATTGGTTGCGCGGGCGGCCTCCACGGTATGCAGATCGGCGTGCGATGTGAGAAACACAAACGGAATCTGGTAGTTCGAATTCAGCTCGTGCGCAATATCAATCCCCGTTTTGTCAGACTTCAGAATAATATCCAAAATCAGCAAATCCGGCGGGTTTAATTTAATTTTCTCAAACGTCTCCTCGTAGCTCGACGATAAGTCGGACACCACGTACCCCAAGTCTTCTAGCATAAACTGCAAGTCCAGTGCGATGATCATCTGGTCTTCGACAATGTGGATTTTTTTCATTTCCATGGTAGTAGCATGAGGGATTGGCACGAACGGAAAACGCAACGACCGTTATACATGGTTAAAAATGTTGACAAGGTAAATGTATTCTCTATGGCTGTAGACACAAAGCTACAAAAAGAAATAATATTACCCCTACTTTTCCACTGCTAAATGTAACAAATTAAGCGAGCCGGCCGCCAAATCATTAACGGCGCTAGCATACCTAAAAAACCCCTTTTTCAACTTGCTAGTTAACAAAAAGCTGCCCGAGTAAACTGTTGTTCATATCGCCTGACCGCCGATGTGGCGGCGTGTAGTCCCGCGGCCCGTGTGTCGTCGAATCCATTCCAAACGAACAGCCGGGCGAATTCCTTCAAAAGCGGCTAGCCGTGGCTTCGGAAATGGACAACGAACTTGGACAGCCCATCCACGTAGGAATAGGTGATGTCCCCATTGAGCTGGTCGGTCAAGGAGCGGATCAGTTTGAATCCCAAGCTATCTTCGCCCACATCAAACTGACCCTCGGGCATGCCGACACCATCATCCGCATATTCCAGCAAATATTCCTTCTCGCTTCCCGGCGCCACCAATATGGTTATAAGGCCGTTGTCCTTGCCCACAAATGCGTATTTCAGCGAGTTGGTAATTAACTCCGTGAGAATCAACCCCAACGGAATCGCCGTATCGATATCGAGTGAAACGCGATTCGCATCGACCTGCACTTCGATTTCGTTGTTATTGACATTGTATAAACTCAGCAAGTGAAACGCCAGCTGTTCAACATATTCGTGGATATTGAGTTTGCTCAAGCTTTGTTGCTGGTAAAGCTTATTGTGAATCAAAGCAATGGAATTGAGGCGGCTCCGACTTTCCTTCATGACCTCGACGACCTCGGGCAGTAAAGTCTTTCGCGCCTGCAAACTCAATAAGCTATTGATAATCTGAAGATTGTTCTTGACCCGGTGGTGAATTTCGCGCAACAAAAGCTCGTTCTGTATGTTGGCCTGCTTCAGGATCTCGTTCTGAACGGAAATTTCGGCATTCTTAATAGCCACCCGGTTTGCCAGCTTGTCTTTTTCCCTGAAATGGATATACAGGATCACCAGGATAGCGAGCAATACAACCACGCTGACAATCAGCCCATAACGCTGGTATATGGTGTTCGACAGCTTAAGTCGGTCGACATCCTCCTGCCGGGCCATGATAAACTTATCGCTTAGCTCAGCATCGGCCTGCACAAACTGTTCGATCAGCAAACTATCTCCCAGATAGAGGACGCGGTCATATAGCCTCTCCGCCTCGTCTACCCTTCCCATCGCGTAGTTGGCACTGGCCATTAGCGCGACGACCTTCCGCACGTCGCTGTTGTTGCCCCGCTTGCGGAGGTTATCGGAAAGGGCCTGCGACCGAGCCAGCGCGGCTTCAAAATTCTCGCCGCGCAGGTCGTATTTGATGCTCAACAGCTGGTATTCCGTCCATAGCATCGGATTTTTATCCAGGGAAACAGGCAACGCGACCACCTCATCCAGCTTAGCCCGAAATTCCGCAAGCTCACCGACGCTTTCCAATACCTTGGCCTGCGCCAGCATGGCCCGCAGCAAGCCTTCACTGTTTTGCACGCGCTGGTAATACGCCACAGCCTTATCCGCGTAAGCTTGGGCCTGATTTAAATCGTCTAAGTGGTAGTAACTGTTGCTATACACCAAATATACTTGGCCTTCGAAGGGATCACGCTGGAGGCTACGCGTTTCTTCACGCACGGTATCCAGTATGCGAACCGCGCCGTGGTGGTCGCGTTCCACATAGTTTTTAAAGTCAGCATAACCAATGAGCGCACCGATCCGGGCGAGTGTGTCGACATTTTCCGAAGCCACTTTGACGGCCTCCCGGTAACTGCGGTGGGCCAGAAAGAGCTGGTCTTGCTGGGCGTAAAGGCCAGCCAGCCGCACATGGGTATCCACCAGCTTGGAGACTTGGTCTAAAAGCATGTAAATACTCCGGGCCTTTTCATAGAAATCGACGGCCTCCATTACCTTGCCACGCCCCTCCAGCAAACGCCCGCTGTAATAGTAGCCGTCCGCAACCCCCTGCTGGTAAGAAATTCCGATGGATTTTTTCCAGGCTTGGTTGATGATCGCATCCGCCTGGTTGCCGGGTTGGTCTAGGTATTCCCGTGCCTCACGGTAGAGCGAGTTGATCGTTAATGTGTCACTGGCACGGTCCGCGCCGAAGGCGTGCCTTGCATCCAAGCCGTGCAGGGCCACCAAAATCCACAATAGAAACCGAATGTCTCTCGTACTCATGCCGGGTCCCCCAAACAACTCCTAGTAGATCGCTCCGCTGGTTGCTCACTATCCATGGCAACATGATTTTCAGTCAGATATGATTCGGCTAATATATTACAATAATTCTGCTTTTACACACAAAATAATGCAGAAACAGCGAAATCGCTTATAATTGCGCTCTTGATATTTGGTCTTGCTTTTTGTCAGCTGCGCAAAAAAAACTTCAAAATCTGCGTGGCCGCCACCTTTCGTGCTGGCCGTTGGCCCAGCGCTATGATAAGACCGATTTCCCTGCATGCAGGAACCCGGTGCAGGCCAGTGCCGCGCGTGGTTAGAACCCCGTCACGATCTTCAGTCCACCGTGGTTTAGATTCATATCCTGTTTTGACAGATTCCCCATCGGCACTTTAAAGTACGGCTCCAGCGACAGCGACACCCGCTTGGACAACGGTACGCGGTGTCCAACTGAGAAATTCAAAAATCCGCCTACGCGCTGATCAGCAATGGGCTGCTGGGCAGCCTCCTGTGAAAATTCGCGACGGTTGTATTGCGTACCGCTCAGGTTATGGCTCACCGTAGTCGTGGTATAATGCACCGTCCGCCTTTCATCCAAAATGGCAACTAAGGACATCCCTACTGATGAATAAAACCGGTCGCTGACATGGTATCTGAGGTCGAGCGGCACGTCCATCGCTAGCAAACTGCTCGTCACCGACGTGAGGTAGCTGTTGCCCAAGGTCTCATACCCCGTCGTGAGTTCGCCACTCTCGACCAAGCCGTTTTGCGGGCTATTGAAGTCGGCCGAGGCGTAACGCCCACCGTGCCGGCTACCGGCCGGATACTGGCCCACGCCCATTTCGGCGAGCGACACACCGGAACTGACCGAAAACTTATCCGAAATCCGGTACGCGAGGGCCAAGCCGCCGCCCATATTGAACTTCTCGTTCGTCAAAGACGGTGCTACGACTACAGACAGTCCCCAGCGGCCTTCCTGCTCGGTATTGGACTCGCTTCGCGCATCGTTGCCGTAGCTATCCGCATACAGAACCGTAGGCTCCCCGAAGGGCGATGCGGCTGGATCGGCCGTTACCGCCGGCTTTTCCACCTCCACTACGGGACGGTTTTCCTCCTCGTGCTGTGCCACCAACGGCTGCACGGTTTCTGTAGCGTGTGCATCCGCAGTTGCTAGGTTTGCCGGCAACGTATCAAGCAACGCCGGTGTTGGCGTGTGCGTTTCCTCCACATCTTCGGCTATGGCCCAGCCCAAGTCGGCGGGTTCGTTAATCTCAGGCTCGACGCGTCGCGCTGCCGCGGCGTATTTCACCTCGTCGGCCAAAGGCTCCAGGGATTCGGGCGCAACATCGGCGGGCGTATTACGTTCCTCCCCGGCCGGTGCCGGCGTTTGAGCCAATTCGGTGGCCTGTTTGCCCGCCTCCGCATAATGCGGCTCTCCTACCGGATCGGCGGGTTGCCGCAACAATACGGTAGCCGACACCGCAACCAAAAGCACAGCGGCCGCCCAGTAGGGCCACGTCGTTCGTTTAGCGCGTGGGTTCATGCCTGATTTCGTGGCAAACTGTTCCCAAGCCCCCTGCCGGTAGGGCTCGGTATGGCCACGCAACTTTTCCGCCATCTGGCGGAACAGGTCTTCGTTCTTATCGTGGTCTTGATTCATTATTCACCCTATGTTAGGTCCTTTTCTTTCTTATCGGGCACCAAAAGATGCCACGTACAATTTTTTTAACCGTTGTTTGGCCCGTGACAGGTACGTCCGCGATGTACTTTCGGGAATACCTAGCATCTGTCCCACCTCCTCGTGGCTATATCCTTCGACTTCATACATATTGAAAATAATGCGCTGTATATCCGGAAGCTGTTCGAGCAACTTCAGGATATCGGCTACGTGGAGGTCTGAAGCGCTGCTCGTCGCATCGACGGGCATTGCGGCGGCGCCCACATCGTCCAACGGTACCAAAGGCTTGCGCGCGCGGATGAAATCGATCGACATGTTGGCCGCTATGCGCGTGAGCCATGCCCGAAACGCGCGTTCTACGCTGATTGCCGGATTGTTGCTTTGGAATTTGCCGGCCTTGCTAAACGCGCGGATGAAGGTTTCGTTAGCCAGCTCTTCGGCATCGAACTCGTCCCTGACGTAGCGCCGCGTGACGGCTAGCACCGCTCCATAGAAATGCTTGTACACGATCTCCTTGCCCCGCTCGCTGCTGGCTTCCCCGCACGACGCAATCGCATCCTCCAAAGAAGACACCTTCGGTCGTTTCAAATACCTGACAATACTCACGTCGCGGGCTTCTGATCGTGTAAAACTAGCTGGTGCACTACCTCGCAAATATACGTGCAATTTCACTTAGCGGTCATCTAGCCCACAAAAGCTATAAATCTGTTTCAATATCCGTGTGTTTAACGCATGCCAACACGCTATTCAACCTCATAACGGAGTTCAACACCTATTCGCGACAGCAGATCAAAAAAAAAATGCAACGGAGATAATTCCCGCTGGCTATACAGCGACACGTGCGGGATTTTTTATGCCATAAAATCGCCCTTCAAGGCAAATTATGCTATTTTTGCACAACAATTTAAATGACGACATGAGCAACGTATTATCCGAACAAGAGCAACTACGCCGTCAGGCGCTTGCCTCGATTATCGAACTGGGAATCGATCCGTATCCCGCCGCTACTTTTGACATCAACGCCACGGCGAAGGACATTCTGGATAACTACGAACGCGATAAGCTCAACTATAAATCCATCCGCCTCGCGGGACGCATTATGAGCCGCCGGGTGATGGGCAGTGCCTCATTCATTGAACTGCAGGACGCGACCGGCCGGATACAAGCCTATCTGAAGCGTGACGACCTCTGCCCGGGCGAAGACAAGACCTTGTACAACACGGTGTTCAAAAAACTAATGGATATTGGCGATTTCATCGGAATAGAAGGCTTTGCGTTCACGACGCAGACCGGCGAAATATCCATTCACATCCAACAACTCACCCTGCTTTCCAAGTCCCTGCGTCCGCTGCCTGTCGTCAAATCGGCCGATGGCAAAACGTTTGACGCCGTAACCGATCCGGAATTCAGGTACCGCCAGCGCTACGTAGACCTCGTGGTGAATCCCGACGTAAAAGAAACGTTCATCAAGGTGTCGAAAGTAAAGACAGCCATTCGCGACTTCCTGAACGAACGCGGTGCGCTGGAGGTGGACACCCCCGTGTTGCAAAGCATTCCGGGCGGAGCCGCGGCCAAGCCCTTTATCACGCACCATAACGCGCTGGATATTCCGCTGTATCTTCGGATTGCCAATGAACTGTACCTCAAGCGCCTAGTCGTAGGGGGCTTTGACTGGGTGTACGAGTTTAGCCGCAACTTCAGAAACGAAGGCATGGACCGCACGCACAATCCCGAGTTTACGGTGCTGGAATTTTACGTCGCCTACAAGGATTACCTGTGGATGATGGAAACCACCGAACAACTGTTTGAGCAAGTGGCTCTAGCCACCAACGGCCAGACAACGTTGCGTGTGGGCGATAAGGACATCGATTTTGCAGCGCCTTACGAACGGGTGAGTATTTATGACGCCATCCAAGAACATACGGGATTCGACGTGTCCGGACTAGACGAAGCTGGCCTCCGTGACGTCTGTGCCAAGCTGGGCATCCCGACTGACGGCACCATGGGCAAGGGCAAACTCATCGACGAAATTTTCGGCGAGAAATGCGAGCAACACTATATTCAGCCGACATTTATCACGGATTACCCGATCGAGATGAGTCCGCTGACGAAAAAGCACCGCAGCAAAGCCGGCTTAGTCGAGCGCTTCGAGCTCATGGTCAACGGCAAAGAACTCGCCAACGCGTATAGCGAGCTGAATGACCCGATCGATCAGCGCGAGCGCTTCGAAGAACAGGCCAGGCTCATGGAACGTGGCGATGACGAAGCCATGTTTGTCGACTACGATTTCCTCCGCGCGCTGGAATATGGCATGCCGCCGACAGCCGGAGTAGGCATCGGAATCGACCGGCTGGCTATGCTGATGACCAATTCGCATAGTATCCAAGACGTACTCTTCTTCCCGCAAATGCGGCCGGAGAAAGTCGTTAAAACCGCAACAGTCGCTGACTACGTAGACCAAGGCGTACCGGAAACGTGGGTACCCGTATTGCAAAAAATGGGGCTGACTACCATCGAAGCCCTCAAAGCCGCTAATCCGAATAAAGTATTCAACGACTTAGGTGGTCTTCGTAAAAAAATGAAGCTTGACGTGGCGATGCCCGCTAAGGAGGAAGTCCTCGCTTGGTTTGAATAAACGACGAGGATGTATCAGAAGTACCCGTCATGCTGAATTCATGCCTGCAATCAGGCGTTCAGCATGACGATTTTTTTCTTTTCATACGCCTCAAAACTGTCAAAGTCCCGCGGTCGGGCTCGTCTCGACAGATCTTTTTGCGTTATATTGGACGTATAAATACGTAAGGACGCAGTTCGTACCAATCCCGATCCGTTATGATGAGACTCGCAATTTTCGCTGTCGCCTTAATCTTCCTGCAAGCCTGCACGGCCCATGCACAACCCGCTACGCCGATCGACAGCCTGCAGCAGGAACTGGCAAACACGACCGACAAAGCAGCACGGGCCCAGCTCATGCTTTCCATCGCGACGAAGCTACCCATGGAAGACAGTACCCGCATCGAAGGCTATTTTCGTGAGGTACTCGAGATGGCTACAAGCCTGCAAAACACCCCGTTGGAAATCGTTGTGCGCGCCAACTACGGGCGGCATCTGTATATGAAATACGCCTTTGACGAGGCCGAACATCATTTCTCCCGCGCCGACAGCCTGCTTGTCAATGCGGACGAGGAAACCCGCACGCACTATACACCCGCGGTCAAATCCATGCTAGCCGCCATTTTCGTCGCAAAGGGCGAAACCGAAAACGCCCAACGGGCCTACCAGCAACTTATCGACCTGTGGACCGAGGCTGGCAACCTCTTTGAGGTCAGCCAGACTCACCGCAACATCGGGGTGCTGTTTTTCAACAAAGGCCAATACCAGAACGCGCTGGAGTACTACAAGCAGAGCCTGGAAATATACGATGTGAGCGACCCCCAGCACCGCGACATTGGGCGATCACAGCTTGATATCGCCTCCGTGTACAACGAACTGGACAGCCTGGAGCAACTTCGCCACTACCTCGACCAGGCGGGCACACGCTTCAACTCCGTGACAGACACCCTCGAGCAAATGGCCAGCTACTACTTCCTCATGGGCGAATACCAGCGCAAGACCGGCAACGGCCAGCGCGCGATCGAGATGTATGAAACAAGTCTGGACATTGCCCGGAAGTACCATCACGTACATGCCGTCACCAACACCTTGCAAGCCCTCGCTGACGTACACTTCATGCGAGGCGAACACCGCCGGGCTTTGCAGCTGATGGAGGAATACCTCGAACTTTCCTATGCGCTCAAAGACTATGAATTTAGGCGCGTCGCTTATAAACGGCTCGCGGAGATCGAATATGGGCTTAACCGGCACGCGCGTGCTCATGCCTATTGGCTGCGTTATACCGCCGAAATAGACAGCCTCAATGTGAGTGATGTGGCCAAGCGCCTGCATGAATTGGATCAGCAGTACCAGTTAGCTAGCCGCGAACGGGAAATCCTGGACCTCCAGCTGAAAAACGAACGCGCCGAATGGCTTTCGCAACGAAACCTGCTTTACGCCTGGATTGCGGCGAGTCTGGTCATGCTGGCTGCCGTCATTTCGTACATCCTATACCGCAGCGTACTGAAACAGAAAAAGATCGTCTCCCAACAAGAGGCGTTACACGAGTTGGAAATGGCCGCCGTCAACCAAGAGCACCGCATCGGGATGCTGTCGGCGATGATTGCGGGCGAGGAGAAAGAAAGAAGCCGTATCGGCAAAGACTTGCACGACAGCATCGGCGCCTTGCTGTCGGGTATACGGATGTCTTTGCATTCGCTGAGCGAGCAGCCCGCGAGCAATAGCCGCGCTCCCGATACGGCCAAACATTTGGCGAAGCACGTAGACGAAACCATTCACGAGGTGCGGCGTATCGCACACAGCATGATGCCGGATCTGCTGGAGAAATACGGCCTGTCTGAGGCTTTAGGTGCTTTTTGCGAACGTCTCACGAGTCCCAAGACCCAAATTGACTACCAAGCCATCCGCGTGCAGCATGCGCTGGCACCTGATCGGGAAATCACGCTGTACCGGATCGCCCAGGAATTAATCAACAACGCAGTCAAACACGCTGAAGCAAGTCACATGCTGGTGCAGTTGCAGGAGAGCGACGGCAGGCTTTCGCTGACCGTGGAAGACAACGGAAAGGGATTCGACGCACAGGGCGCAAGCGAAGCCAGCCACGCGGGCCTAGCCAATGTGCGTTCGCGGGTAGCGTACCTCAACGGCACCCTAGACATCCACGCCAGTCCGGGCACGGGCACCACGGTAACTGTCGAATGCGATGCCGTGTGACCCACGGATCGAAGGGTTTGGCACTATATTGGCAGCAAGGCAGATGATAGCATGCTCCCCGCGCTGACAGCGACGGGGACTTAGCCAAAACTCACCCAAAATGATCAACGTTCTTGTGATAGACGACCACCCCATCGTGATGGACGGCTTAAACAACCTTTTCGCTAACTATCCCGAGATTTCCGTAGTAGGTTACCATAGCGACGGGCAATCGGGCTTTGAGGCACTCCAGCACACGCCCGCACGCGTGGTGTTGCTGGACATCAACCTGCCCGACACTAACGGCATTTCGCTTTGCCGCAAAATCAAAGTTGCGTATCCACACGTGTCGATCCTCGCATTGAGCCTGCACAACGAGCGGCCGGTCATCAAAAGCATGGTTCAGAACGGTGCAATGGGCTATGTGCTAAAGAATGCGCCGGGCCATGAAATCATGGAGGGTATACGCGCCGTTAGCCGGGGCCAAACCTACTATTGCACAGCCACAAAACGTGCGCTGGCCGATGCCGCGTCCTCTCACCTGGAAACCGTACCACTCATTACCCGTCGGGAAAAAGAGGTGCTGCAGCTCATCGGCGAAGGCATGACCAGCCAAGAAGTGGCTGAGAAGCTGTTTATCAGTACCCACACGGTAGAAAGCCACCGGAAGAAACTGATGGAAAAGTTCGAGGTAAAAAACATTATTTCCGTGATCAAGCTGGCATCGGAATACGGCTTGCTGTAAAAAAAACAAAGCCCGCCAACATAAGCTGACGGGCTCGTCCGGGAGGAGTCCCGGCATTATACGGTTATTGCCTATTGCAATTCCAAGAACTTGTCGTAGTCGATGTCTTTTTTGTCAATCTTCACCAAGTCTTTCAGGTAATTAAACACCTTCAGCGCTTTTACCTCGTCGAACAGCCGGTTGGCCTGCTCTTTGTCCTGCAATAGCTGGACAGCATATTGGCGAAGCTGGTCGTCGCCCGGCTCCACGCCTTGGCCATACATCCGAAGCTGGGCAGCAATACGTTCTTCAGCCAAGGCCACCACCTCGTCGTACTTCACTTCCAGGTTGTTCTCGCGGATAATCCGGTTTTCGATTACGGTCCATTTCAGATTTTTCAAGAAATCGCCAAATCCTTCTTCCAGTTCCTCAGGCTTCACGTCGGGGTTAGTTGCTTTAATCCAGCGCTTCAAGAACTCCTCGGGGAAATCTACTTTCAAGTTATCCATGCCGAACGTGTACATATCGTTTTGCAGCCTTTGGTTAGCCTGCTGCACGAACATACCCTCTACCTCGTCACGCACGTTTTCTTTGAACTCTTCTTCCGTCGTGACAACGCCTTCGCCGAACACTTTGTCGAAAAACTCCGCGTTCAGCTCGGCTTCTTCCAGCCGGTTGATGTTTTTAACCGATAAGCGGAAAGCAGGCTCGGCCAACTCAACGACTTCCTTCTCGCTGATGCCCAGTATGCGGGCTGCGTCCGCCGTTTCAAAAGCCTTGTTGAAATCAACGATCACTTGGTCGTCTGTTTTCAATCCGACCAGCGACTTTTTAATCTTTTTATCTTCGATTATATCCGTGCGGACAGAAGCCGTATTAAACACGCCTCCTTCTACCGGCTCGCCCTTGCTGTCCACCTGGTTGAGCTGGGCATAGAGCACATCCCCTTCTTCGGAAACCTCGGGGTTGGTCATTTTGCCATAGCTGCGGCGCAGGTTTTTCATCCGCTCCGCCAACGTCTTTTCGTCAGCTTTGATGGTATGTTCGGTAAAGGATGACTTAGCGGTGAACGGGGTCGTGAATTCAGGCGTCAACCCGATCTCGTAATGGAACGAAAACTCGTCTTTGTAATCCCAGTTATAGTCGGCGCTGTCATCTTCTTTCGGCAGGGGCTGGCCGAGCACTTCGAGTTTATTGCTTTCGATGTATTCAGCAATCTGCTCGTTCACTAGCCTGTTAACTTCGTCAAATAAAATCGCCTTGCCGTAGGTGCGCCGGATGTGCGAAACGGGCACCATCCCGGGACGAAAACCCGGAAGATTCGCTTTTTTTGCCTGGTCTTTAATCGCTTGGTCGACTTTGGGGTTATAATCTTCGGGGGCGATATTAACCGTGATTATTGCATTGACTTCGTCAACATTTTCGTGTGAAATATTCATACGTTTACTAAATTGAATCTATGTTTGTCATTACGCGTTACACAAAAAATCCTCCCGATGTCGTTTCGGGAGGATTCAAGTGCGGAAGAAGGGACTCGAACCCCCACGCCTTGCGGCGCCAGATCCTAAGTCTGGTGCGGCTACCAATTACGCCACTTCCGCATAGGATTTTATTTGGACTGCAAAAATAAGGGTTATTATCCAATCTCGCAAACCTATTTTCAATTTTTTGGCACTGAGGACACTAGGGCGGTATGGAGGCCTGGCCTTTTCAGCTTATCCCCCGAAAGGGATTTGTTCGGCATCTCGCAATACCTGCCCCTATGGCTAAACACGTTTCTTCCCGATCTTTCGAATTTCGGTCAACGGCGAGTGGTCAAAAACATTATATTCGTATCATGAACATTCGCTATTTTCTAGTGGCCATGTGCCTCATCCTACCGGCCGCGGCGTTGGCGGCGGATTCCCTGCTCTACCGAATCTACGATACTGCGCAAAAGGAGGAAATCAACGTGAGCGAGCTGGCCCGCCGCGTGGCGGCTACGCAGGTCGTCTTCTTTGGCGAGGAGCACAACGACTCGGTGGCACACGTGCTCCAGCACGAGGTCTTCAGGGAACTGCACCAGCTCCACACACCCACCGCGCTTTCGCTCGAAATGTTTACGACGGCTGAGCAATTGGTACTCGACGAGTACCTAGCGGGATTGATTACGGAAAAAAACTTGGAGGCCGACGCCAACCTTTGGAGAAACTACGCCGATTACCGACCGATGGTGGAGTATGCCCGTGAAAATGAGCTGCGCGTGATCGCCGCCAATGCGCCCCGCCGCTATACCAACCGGGTGACGCGCGCTGGACTAGAGAGCCTGAACGACCTTCCCCACCCGTCACGGGCGCTGCTTGCCCCCTTGCCGATCGACACGCTCACGGGGCCGTATTACGACAAATTTGCATCCCTGATGGGCGGACATGAAAACATGGGCACGATGAAGATTTACCAAAGCCAGAATCTCTGGGACGCGACCATGGCTTATCGGATACACGTATTCTTGCTGAATTTTCCCGATGCCAAAGTAGTGCATCTGGCGGGCAAGTTCCATACAGACGAGAAGCTCGGCACGGTAGCCCAATTGGCTAAATACGCACCGCATCTATCCGTATCGAACATCTCTTGCTTCCCCCACGAGTCCTTTGGCCAACCTGACTGGCCGGCATTCGCCCATTTGGCTGATTTTGTCATCATCACCAACCCCAAGGTACCCCGCACTTACTGAGCCGGGAACGGGGTAAAAAGAAAAAGCCCCCGCCAATGGCGGAGGCGCAGTGTTGGCAAGGCCAAGTGATTTATTGCTTGCTCCGCAGCAAATCGCGGATCTCGGACAATAAAACCTCTTCGTTGGTCGGAGCGGGCGGCGCTGCTTCTTCAGCTTCCTCAGCTGGCTTCTCCCGGTTAAGGGAATTGATACCCTTAATCACCAAGAATATACAGAACGCAACAATCAAAAACTGAATAATGGAATTGACGAAGTTGCCGTAGCTGATGGATACTTCCGTTAGGCCGGCCGCTTCATTGGCCTCCTGAAGCACGTACTTCAGGTTGGAAAAATCGACGCCTCCCGTCACGTAACCAATGGGCGGCATGATTACGTCATCGACCAGTGAGGTGACGATTCTGCCAAAAGCAGCACCGATGACCACACCTACCGCCAAGTCCACCACGTTACCCCGCATGGCAAACTCTTTAAACTCTTTTAGAAATCCCATATAGACCAGTTAATCAATGAAAGGTGAATTTGGACACTAAATTGAACATTTTCGGCTTATATTCAAATTTTATCAAAAAAAAGTTCAATATTTGTAGTGATTTACCTAGTCTCAATTTGTATTTAGTGCAATAAGGGCATATCTTGATCAAGTTTTCCCTCCTATTCAATCCCGGCGTAGCGCCGTGACAGGGGAGGATGGGCTATTGGGCAGACACACCTGTTTAGCATACGAAAAGGGGACACCGGAAATAAACGCATCCTAAACACGTGGTCGTCTTATAATTTTTTAACGGGAAAAGAAACCATGACCCCCGCTCGCATTAACTGGCAAGGTTATTGGTTAAAGTTTTAATTATCCAATTTGTCTATGACCGAAATATTACTTGCAGACGACCATGGCATTGTCAGACTTGGAACCTCCATTGTCGTTAAGGAGGTGTTGCCCAAGGCAAATATCACCCAAGCGGAGGACTATGATGAGATGATCAGGATCCTGGAGGAGAAGCCCTTTGATTTGTTGTTCCTCGATATCAATATGCCGGGAGGCAATAACATCAAGATGGTATCGAAGATACTGGAAATTCAGCCAGCCGTTAAGATATTGGTGTACTCGTCCTACGAGGAGACGCTTTATGCCCTGCGCTACATGCAAGCTGGCGCGCACGGCTTCCTGAGCAAAAACTCGTCGAAAGCAGAGCTTGCCGAGGCCATTACGTCCGTACTCGAACGGGGCAAATACATGACCAATGAAGTGCGCGACCAATATTTCGACAGCATTACGAAAGGAAAAGCAGCCATCAAAGCCGAAAACCCGATCAATAAGCTATCCAACCGCGAGGTGGATGTCGCCCGGCACCTGGCCCAGGGAATGGGCGTCATCGAGGTATCCAAAGAAATGAACCTGAGTACGTCGACGGTCAGTACCTATAAGACACGTATCTTCGAAAAACTCCAAGTAGATAATATTATCGACTTTATCGACAAATTCCGGTTGCACTCGGAGAATTAACACGCTCCTATAGCCTATCGATCGTCATGACGGGCACATCTGCCTGAGACACATCGCGCAATGGTTCAGGACGGGGCGGCGCATAGCCACGCGCTGCGTCTAAGTCCCACAGCATCGGCGCTAAGAACGCAATGGCTGCCTGGTAGCCCTGCACGGTAGCCGCTAGATTACCCGTATCTTTCGAATTTCGCGCTTCGTTTTCAATTTCCCACGGCCCAGCAAAACCCCGTTCCTGCAACAGGTCCGCAAACGCACGCCAGTCCATGCTATCCGTGCCGCCAAACCCGGGAAGCATCGCTTCGTAGTGATGGCGGTCCCAGTCATGTGCCGGCACGGGTACGCCCGCGTGGGCGGCTAACCGGGCATCTACCTGCTGCATGGGATACATGCCCCCCCACGCTATCCGGCCTTCCGTCCGCAACAGGCGCGTAGCCTTGACGTGAATGCGGTGGATCCGCGCAATGTCGCTATGCCTGATCACCTCGACCGGATCGGTATGCTGCCATACATCGTGCGAGGGATCGTATATTTCGCCGTGCGCTTTGCTGGGGATCAACGCGTACATGAGCTTGCGCGCCGCCAGCACACCGGGTAGGTTATTAAAGGTTGACGAATAGGAAGCCGCACGCCACCCTTCCATGGGGCAGTTTTCGTAAAGAATGGTCACACCCAAGCTTTCGGCATAGCGTACGATCGGCTCGAACACCCGCTTATATTCGTACAGGTTTTTCTCAAATCCGCCGTCCTGGCTGCCCAATTCGTGGTTGTAACCCACAAACGTACCGACCTTGACGTCATTTTGGTCGCCTCCCAGCAAATAAGCAATGCGAATCAGCTTCAACAAATGGTTTTGGTTCTTTACGCGTTCGGCCGGGTCACCGCCAATCATGTTTTCAAACGCACCCACCGAGAGCCGGAGACCCTGTTGGTTAAACTGCTCGATGAGCTGTTTGGCCGTACCCGGCGTGAAATCATCGTAAGCCAAATGGGTGGCCGTATGGTCTTCCCGTGTGCCGTCCTTGCGAAAAACACACAGGTCAATTCCCTGCGCCCCTATTAGCTGGGTTTTCTCCACTACTTCGTCGGTCGTCAGCTTATCGAACGCTGAGCTCATCACCCAAATGGGGTTGTTATTTTTGGTATTCATAGCGTGTATCGTGATGGCAAAGAGGGGAAATTACGAAATTGCGCTGTAGCGCACAAATTTTGTGGTCTGCAGGCCAAAGGACAGCTTGTATTCCGAATTGACCGGCAGATGGTAAGCAAAATTTAATTCCGCCGCCGAAAGCATGATGG
>CAYUIZ010000007.1:0-59699 GCA_964444885.1 uncultured Sphingobacteriaceae bacterium
AAGAGACATACATTTCGTATTTTGAGTGTGAGGACAGCCGGGTTCCAAATTTGGGTGCGTTGCGATGGACTATGCCCCTGGTTGTGAGGCGGGGCGTATCGTCGATTATAGCGAAACTCCGATCTGCCGCGTGTGCGGTTTGTGTCTCGGCAATTGAAAATCGAAACGACGACAAGCCGTAATTAACAATAGACCTCTCATAATTTCAGTTTAATAATCAGTTGTGCAAAAGCACGTTAATCTAAAAGTATTAAAAAAAACATCAATGTAAAAATTCTTTTGAAAAAAAGGTGTGCCTGACCCGGTCTTTCAAAATTCGTTTGTCTTCGGCTACAGCGACGAATTGGAATCGTACCTTTCCGTCCCACAAGTATCTTTGCTCCAGGTCCCGCATTTTCAACCTTAACCCTTACCTTTGCCTATAGACCCCAAATAGGAACGCTTGTGAAAAAACTATTCTTGCTAGACGGTATGGCCCTGATTTACCGCGCGTATTTTGCGCTTAGTAAAAACCCGCGCTTTACCTCCACCGGGCTCAACACGTCAGCCATCATGGGCTTTGCCAATACGCTGCTCGAGGTACTGAAGAAGGAGAATCCCACCCATATTGCGGTAGCGTTTGACACCGCCGCGCCCACCAACCGGCACACTGAGTTCGAAACCTACAAAGCCAACCGCGAGGCGATCCCCGAAGATTTGGCTGCAGCCATTCCCTACGTGTATCGTTTGCTGGAAGGCTTTAACATACCCATCATCACCCTGGACGGTTATGAAGCCGACGATATCATCGGCACGCTGGCCAAAAAGGCCGAGAAACAAGGCTATACGGTATATTGCATGACGCCGGACAAGGATTTTGCCCAGTTGGTCAGCGAGCATATCCTGATCTACAAGCCCGCCCGTATGGGCAATGGTGCCGAGGTGCTGGGCGTCAAGGAGATCCTGGAGAAGTGGGAAGTGTCGGACGTGCTCCAGGTCATCGATATTCTCGGACTTTGGGGCGATGCGGTAGACAATATCCCCGGCATTCCGGGTATCGGCGAAAAGACCGCCAAGAAGCTGATCCAGGAATATGGCTCGGTCGAAGGAATCATTGCCAATGCCGATAAACTCAAAGGCAAGCAAAAGGAGAATGTGGAAACCTTTGCCGAGCAAGGGTTGCTGTCCAAAAAGCTGGCGACGATCCAACTCGACGTACCCATCGAACTGGATGAGGCCGCCCTAGAAGCTAAAGCCCCGGACAAAGCTTCGCTCGAACCGCTTTTTGCGGAGCTGGAGTTCCGCACCTTGGGCAAACGCGTCTTTGGCGACGAATTTAACGTCCTCGATAGCCGTCCCAATGGCGGGCAGATGGATTTGTTCGGCGCTGCCGCGCCAGAAGCGTCCTCGCTGCCCCTCACCCAACCCGAGGAAGAGATGCCAATAGCTCCCAGCCGGAGTATCGCCAATACGCCTCACGAGTACCTGCTGGTGCAGGAGCCGGCTGCCATGGCACAGCTGGCTGCGGAATTGGCAAGCGCCTCCGCCGTATGCTTTGATACGGAGAGTACGGGGATTGACCCAACTATAGCGGACATCGTGGGCTTGTCCTTCGCCATCGCCCCCGGCAAAGCGTGGTATGTGCCCACGCCTGCCGACCGCGAAGGAAGCTTGGTAGTCCTCGCGCATTTCAAAAGCCTGTTTGAAAACGAAAATATTTCCAAAATCGGGCAGAATCTGAAATACGATATCCTGCTGCTGGCCCGGTACGGCATTACCGTGCGTGGCGAACTGTTTGACACGATGCTCGCCCACTACCTGCTCGATCCCGATACCCGGCACGGCATGGACGTGCTGGCTGAAAACTACCTGGGCTATACGCCCATTCCTATCAGTGACTTGATCGGCGCACGGGGCAAGAACCAGCTCAACATGCGCGATGTGGACGTGGAGCTGGCTAAGGAGTACGCCGGTGAGGATGCCGACATCACGCTGCAGCTGAAGGAGGCCTTTGAGCCCCTGCTTGAAAAAGCCGAAGTGGCCAAGCTGGCGCGCGAGGTCGAGTTTCCCTTGGTGTACGTATTGGCAGACATGGAGCGTGTCGGGGTGCGGATTGATACGGACGTATTGCACGAGATTTCCCAAAAATTGGAAGTGGATATCCGCGAAAGCGAACGGACAATCTACGAAAAAGCGGGTGTCCGTTTTAATATCGCCTCGCCGAAGCAGCTGGGCGAGGTGCTTTTCGACAAGCTCCAGCTCGACCCCAAAGCCAAGAAAACCAAAACAGGGCAATATAAAACCGGTGAGGACGTGTTGTTGGCACTGGCGTCAAAGAGCGATATCGTGCAGGATATTTTGATGTTCAGGCAGCTGCAGAAGCTGAAGTCGACCTATGTGGATGCGTTGCCTGCCCTGATCCACCCCGAAACGGGTCGCGTACATACTTCCTACAATCAGGCCGTGGCGTCTACGGGGCGCCTTAGCTCCACTAATCCCAATTTGCAGAATATTCCCATCCGTACTGAGCGTGGCCGCGAAGTCCGCAAGGCATTCATCCCCCGGGACGACAACCATATCCTGCTGTCGGCCGACTATTCGCAGATCGAACTGCGGCTAGTTGCCGAGATCAGCCAGGACGAAGGCATGCTGGAAGCGTTTGCACAGAATCTCGACATCCACCGCGCTACGGCGGCTAAGGTGTATGGCGTGCCATTGGACGAGGTGACGGCCGAACAGCGCCGCAATGCCAAGGCGGTTAACTTTGGGATTATCTACGGGCAGTCGGCTTTCGGCCTCTCGCAAAACCTGGGCATCCCCCGACGGGAAGCTGCAGCGATTATCGAGCAATACTTTCTTCAGTACCCCGGCATTAAGCGCTACATGGCTGACACGATCAACTTTGCCAAGGAACACGGCTATGTCGAGACTTTGCTCAAACGCCGTCGGTACCTGCGCGACATCAATTCGGCCAACCAAACCGTGCGGGGCTTCGCCGAACGCAACGCCATCAACGCCCCGATCCAAGGGTCGGCAGCCGATATGATCAAAATAGCGATGATCGCCATCCAACACGATATACAGCAGCAAGGGCTGCAGGGCACGATGACGATGCAGGTGCATGACGAATTGGTGTTTGACGTGCCAAAAGAAGAGGTGGAAGCATTCAAAGTGCTGATCGAGCACCACATGAAGACAGCGATCGAAGTGAGCGTACCGATTGTCGTCGAAATTGGCCAGGGGCTTAACTGGCTCGAAGCACACTAGTTTTGTTGAAGGGCATGAAGCAGGTAGTATCCATATTCATCGGGGTTGCGTTAGCAAGCAGCCTGGCCGTTGGCCAACAGGCCGACAGCCTGCTGTACCATGAGCCCACCGCTGACGGCAATTATCGTTTTTATTTCGATGATCGCTATTTTCTGGCCGATCGCGACTGTGAGTTCGTGTCGATTGAGCGGGATGGGGACTATGATTGGAGTAACAAGACCTGGGAAGGGGCCTTTGCCGATTATACCCCGGCCGGACGCCCGCTGCTGACCGGCCAATATGGCGATGGCAAGAAGCAAGGCCAATTCCAAACCTTTCACGCTAGCGGAGCGCTCAAATGGGAGGGTGCGTACGAAGACGATATGCCTGTCGGGGAATGGAAGTTCTATTACCCGGATGGCTTGCCCTTTTGCGTGGCGGAGTATCGCGCGGAGGGATTGTACCTTCGGGATTATTGGGACCAGCGTGGCCGTCAAGTCGTCCAAAGCGGGAAGGGACGCTACGAGGTGACCGTGAAGCTCGATGGCTATCAGGAGCATGGTTACGAATTTGTTCGCCGGCGAGGGCGCGTGGTGGATGGCAAGCCCCACGGCTCATGGGTCCAGCACTACCTGTTGGACGGAAAGGTCGCTGGGGATGCCGGATTTGAGCAGTTTGCGAACGGGACACTCGTCCGCGGGTATGATTCGTATACCGACGAATGGTATAGCGATTCGTCGCGCCTGCCGTTTCTGCCCATCGAGCCCTTCGTGCGGGCCGAGCTCTTGCTGGGAAAACCCTGCGACATTGATGCGTATACGGATTTCCTGCCCTATTTACGGGAGCATCTGGAAGCCTGTTTTGACGGATACGAGGAGGAAGTGGAAGCGCAAACCATCGAGTACGTCATCGAGATTAATCGGGACGGCACGCCCCGCACCATTCATCCTGTGCGGACATTTCCACGAAAAAGCCAAGAAAATGAGCTGACTTGGGCGTTTCAGGTGGTTCCGTTTTGGTTTCCGTCCTACGTTGAAGGGGAGTACATTGTCGATACACTGACCGTGAAGGCAAGTGTGTTTCCGGATATCAAAGAACGAAAGCTCCGGTTTTTTGATGTCACCATCAACCGCGAAAAAGGGGGCTGAGTCTCGTCCTGCAAGCGAAATAGGAGGCGAAATGAATTCATCTAAAACTTGTTGCCAGTGCGCTGTGTATCGGACGATCCTGCTCGGCTGGGTAGGAGTTGCCATGCTGCTCATCGGACCTTTAGGCCATGCATGGGCGGGGCAAGTGCCGGATAGCTTGGGTGGAGCGACGTATTACGAACGCACGACAGATGGCCTCGTCCGCTTTTTCTACGACCGTCACTACTACTTGGTGGACAAAGACTGCCATTACAAGGAAATTGAACGGGAAGGACACTTCGATTTTGTGCAACGGATCTTTGACGGCCCTGTTCGGGATTTCGACCTCAACGGGGAATTGGTCATGGAAGGCAACTATGCAAAAGGCAAGAAAGAGGGACTGTTTCGCGGCTATCATCCTTCCGGATTTTTGAAATGGGAAGTCAAATACGTGGACGATATTCCGGCAGACACCATTCGGTACTACTATCCGGATGGGATGCCCTATTTGGAATACCGCGCAGTGGATGGCGAATTGCTTTTGTGGAGTTATTGGAACACGAAAGGCAGGCAACGCGTCAGAAATGGGCGTGGGCGGTTTGAGCTCGTATCAGAACCCAGCGATGCCTACAATCCCATCGGGTATGGCTGGATTGTACGCCGGGGGCGTGTGCGCGGCGGGAAAATGGACCAGGACATTTTCTACCGATACCGGTTTGAGGACGGCACGGAGTATACTGCGGGATACGAAACCTACAGACAGGGAAAGTTCGTGAATGGCGAAGATTATGCGTCCGGCTTTTTCTCACAGCCCCGCCACGCGCTGGGTCCGCGGATTTGGCATGTCCGTTCTGAAGTGCTGGTTAGCAAGCGATGCACGGTAGATGATCACATCGGCTTTACGTATCATGCGGCGGAGACCTGGCAAAATGCGCTTAGCTCGCGCGTCGCGCTACAGGCCAACCAAGAGGGCGAAGTAACGCTGTACCTCAAAGATGGCTTCGGGTTATGGCTGGAGACCGCGTATATGCACCGTGATCTGCGCCCCCGGCAGCTTTCGTTTGTGCTGCTGGTGGACAAAGCGGGGGCTGTGCAGGGTGTTGAAGCCGGTCAGAATTTCGAAACACCCGCCCTCGCGGCGCACATGACGGAGGTGGTACAAGGTTTTAATTATTGGGTGCCCTCTTGGAATGGCGACTTCATCGATGATGAGCTTACCATCCACGTGCAGGTACAGGCCGGACCCGCAAGGCCCTTCTTCGTGTTGTCTGATATGCACGTCACCCGCAAGCTGGGCTTCTAAACCGGGAGCTGGTACGAGCGTGGGTTCGTTAGGCAGGACAATCGCTTTTAAAACCTGCTAACCCCTAAAAAGCGTCCTATTTCCAGCCCCCGGGTTTCAGCCCCGCGGGATAGCAATGAAGAACTATCCTTTTGGCGAAAATTTTTGTGGTGAAACTGCCTAACTGGTCGGCAGGCAGGCTTCGCTCCAGCCCGCTTTCTGACGTTTCAACTCGACGACATCATTTTTATTTTAAGGCCGTGGCCCCTAGGTGAGTTAGGCGGGGATATGCAGGGTTCAAAAACTTCATGTATCTTTGTCGCTTAATCAAAAAATATGACGATTCACAAGGAAGGTTATACGAGTATTGCGTTGTGCGTTCTGTTTATTTTTGTGCTGAACGCCTTGATCCTGTGGCTGTGGCCCGCCAGCCCGGTCATCCACTGGTTAGGATACGTGATTTCGTTTGTGCTGTTTATCACGATTTTGCAGTTTTTCAGAAACCCAAGCCGCCGCATTACCGGACAGGAAAGCGTTGTGCTGGCACCCGCTGATGGCAAGGTTGTGGTGATTGAAGAGGCCGAGGAAACCGAATATTTCAACGATAAGCGCCTGCAAGTTTCGATCTTCATGTCGCCAGTCAACGTACACATCAACCGCAATCCGGTGAGCGGCCGGGTCAGTTTCTTTAAGTACCATCCCGGCAAGTATCTCGTGGCCTGGCACCCCAAATCGTCGACGCTCAACGAACGTACGACAATTGCGATCCAGTCTGTTCACGGTCCGGAGATTCTTTTCCGGCAGATTGCCGGTGCGCTGGCCCGGCGGATTGTCTGGTATGTCAAAGAGAACGATGAAGTGAAGCAAGGTGAGGAGTTTGGGTTTATCAAGTTCGGGTCGCGCGTGGATATTTTCCTGCCGCTGGGCACGAAAGTGAATGTCGCGATCGGCGACAAGGTGACTGGAGGCATCAGTCAGATCGCCCAATTTGACTAGACGCTTAGTTAGCGGGTCAGGCTATGAAGTTCAGAACGCTCGTATTTATCAATGCATGTGCGGTAGGCGTCGCGCTGGCGCTGGTTAATTTCTATTTCCAGCGGCAGTGGTCATTGTCGCTGATGACGTTCCTCGTGGCGTTCGCCATTAGCTTCACGGTCTTCTATTACCTGTTCGAACGCTATATTTATAGTAAAATCAAACTGATTTACAAGCTTATCCACAACCTCAAGCTGGGCAAGGACTTGAAGGATGCGATCGGCGAGCACGTAAGTGCCGACCCGATCAATGACGTGGAACAGGAGGTGCGCGACTGGGCGAAGGCCAAAAAGAAGGAGATCGAAGCGCTGAAGAGCCAAGAACAGTTCCGGCGCGAGTTTCTGTCCAATATCTCCCACGAATTTAAAACGCCGCTTTTCGCTGTGCAGGGATATCTAGACGGCCTGCAGGACGGGATGCTCGAAGAAGATCCCGACATGGCCGCGCAGTTTCTGGAGAAGGCCTCCCGCAATCTGGACAGGCTTTCCTACCTCATCCAGGACCTTGACGAGATATCCCGGCTGGAGAGCGGGCAGATTCCGGTCAAGTTCCAGAAGTTCGACATCGTCCAACTGATTAATGAAGTCCTCGAATCCTTGGAACA
Organism: uncultured Sphingobacteriaceae bacterium; assembly: GCA_964444885.1. GTDB lineage: Bacteria > Bacteroidota > Bacteroidia > Sphingobacteriales > Sphingobacteriaceae > CAYRGQ01. Next base: position 7,274 of record CAYUIZ010000007.1, read on the forward strand.
GAAAGCCGTGGGCCACCACATCAAGGTTGTTTTCAAGGAAAAGTACCAAACACCTACCGTTGTCCATGCAGACCGGGAAAAAACAAGGCAGGTACTGGTTAACCTGGTGGACAATTCGTTCAAGTACGGCAAGGCCGGCGGGCAGACCGCCGTACGAATTTATTCCCTATACGACCAGGTGCTGATCGAAGTGACCGATGATGGCATGGGCATTGCCGAGAAAAACCTGAACCGGGTGTTTGAGCGGTTCTACCGCACGGACAAAAGCCGCTCCCGGCAGATCGGCGGCAGCGGGCTGGGGCTGGCCATTGTCAAGCATATTATCGAGGCTCACCAGCAGACGATCAACGTACGCAGTACCGAGGGTGTAGGTACCACCTTCGCCTTTACGCTTGAAAAAGTAAACGCCTCGCTTTAGGGGCGAGGCGTTCCGATTGCGCAATGGACGGATGGCCGCGGCGCTTATAATTCTTCCAGCTTCTCAGCCGTGACTTCCGATTTGATTTTTGCTTCCAGCTCGTCCATCAGGTCCGGGTTGTCCAGCAGCAGATTTTTCACCGAGTCGCGCCCTTGTCCCAGGCGGGTTTCGCCGTAGCTAAACCATGACCCCGATTTCTTAATGATATTGAAGTCGACGCCCAGGTCGATGATTTCTCCCGCTTTGGAAATCCCTTCGCCGAACATTATGTCAAATTCGGCCACGCGGAATGGCGGGGCGACTTTGTTTTTGACGATTTTCACTTTCACGCGGTTGCCCGACACTTCGTCGGCATCCTTGATTTGTGCCATGCGGCGGATATCCAAGCGCACAGAAGCGTAGAATTTCAGGGCATTACCACCGGTGGTCGTCTCCGGGTTGCCAAACATCACGCCGATCTTTTCGCGGAGCTGGTTGATAAAGATACAGCAGCAGTTGGTTTTGCTGATGGTTCCCGTCAATTTGCGTAGTGCCTGCGACATCAGCCGGGCCTGCAAGCCCATTTTCGAATCGCCCATTTCGCCTTCGATCTCCCCTTTGGGAACTAAGGCCGCGACGGAGTCGATCACGATGACGTCAATGGCGCCGGAACGAATCAGGTTGTCGGCGATTTCGAGCGCTTGTTCCCCATTGTCAGGCTGGGCAATGAGTAGGTTTTCGATATCCACACCTAGTTTTTTGGCGTAGTACTTGTCGAAAGCGTGTTCCGCGTCAACGAAAGCTGCGATGCCGCCCTTTTTCTGGGCTTCCGCAATAATGTGTGTAGCCAGCGTGGTTTTACCCGAAGATTCGGGGCCGTATATCTCCACGACACGCCCCTTAGGCACGCCGCCTATGCCCAGCGCGATATCCAAGCCGATTGATCCGGTAGAGATCGCATCAATGGGTTCCACCGCCGTGTCGCCTAGTTTCATCACGGCACCTTTGCCGTATGATTTCTCCAGTTTATCCAGCGTCAGCTGCAACGCTTTTAATTTGTCTTGGTTGCTCATATTTTTAGTATTAACGGTTCAAAAGTAACAATATTTTTCACTTTGTGCTAATATTCTTTTGTTTTTTTGGTGTGGCTAGCGAATAGTTTTTTTCGTAGTATTTGCACATCCAGGTGATGGGGCAGCGCTCGCATTTCGGGCTGCGTGCCAGGCATATATACCGCCCGTGTAGGATCAGCCAGTGGTGCGCGATGTGAATGGTCTCCTTGGGCAGATATTTCACCAATTGCTTCTCCACCGCTAAGGGTGTGGTGGCATTGTGTGTGAGGCCGATGCGGTTCGCTACGCGGAATACGTGCGTATCTACCGCCATGGCTGGCGCATTGTACACGACTGACGCAATCACATTGGCGGTTTTGCGGCCCACACCGGGCAGTTGTTGTAGATCTTCTATCTTTTCTGGCACTTCCCCGCCGAATGTTGTCAGCAGTTTGTTGGCCATGCCGACCAAGTGCTTGGCCTTGTTGTTGGGATAGCTCACGCTCCGGATGTAGGAAAACACCTCTTCTACCGAAGCCGCAGCCAAGCTTTCCGCGTCCGGAAATCGTTCGAAGAGCGCAGGTGTGACTTGGTTGATCCGTTTATCGGTGCATTGCGCCGACAGGATGACAGCCACCAGCAATTCGAAAGGCGTGCTGTAGTTCAGTTCGGTCTGTGCATCCGGACTATGCGTGGAGAAATAGTCCACAAAAGCGCGGTACCTGTCTTTTTTGAGCATGCCCAAACTTAGCGAAAGTAGCAGGGAATTGCAAAGAAAAGTGGATGTGGGCGACTTGCCACCCATTGCCTATCGTCAGGGAATTGGGCCTTGCGGTCATTGGCGTGCCGCTATTTCGCCATCTCCAATGCTGCCGTCGTTGTATAGTACTTGGCAATCATATTGGGTACCTCCCAATCAGGCAATTTGCCGGCTTTCAAAAAGCCCAGGTACTTGCTTGTTACCTCCGCGAAATGCTCCTCATGCGTGGTCGCCAACGAGGCGTCTACACTGATCCGGTAATCGCCGTTGCCTGTTTCGGAAAATGCCAGTCCGGCGTACCGGCCCGCGAGCTGTTCAACGGCCTGCTGCAGCGCCTGCCTGAAGGCTGGCCCGTCTTGCCCGTCGGCGGGTACGGCATACAATACCGGCCGGTAATTCTCCACTGCGCCCTGTTTGATCACCAGGTGGGCCTTGTCGCCGCGCATGATGGAATAGTGCGTGTCGCCCGTGCCGGCCGGGGCTTCGAAATCCCAAATAACCGATACCTTGGCATGCTTGCCCTTGATCGTGTAGTGGATCTCGCCATTTGAAAAGACAGCCAAGTTGCCGACGTCGTCCACGTCTTTCTGGAGGAATTGGGGTATTTCCGGCAAGCCTGTCACTTGTTCGAATTGTTGCGCGGTCAATTTTGTCGGCCATCTCCGGGCCGCGATCAGGCCAATGTCCGTTTTATAATCAATGATTTGTTCGGGGAAGCATTCCCATTGCACCAAATCCACCAAATGCGTGTTGACATCTACCATGCCTTCGCCTTGCTGCGCAACGTCGAAAAACCAGGCCGGCCGTACCAAAGGCTTGCCCGACACTTCCTTGAAAAAATGGTGCACGCTCTCCTTAGTGATGGCGGGCTCGTCGATGCTTCCGGCAATCAATTCGCCGAAAAACGCGGGTATTTGCGAAAACTCGCGCTGCAAGATCGTGTTGATTTCATAGCGCTCCGTCATGATGTCGTACAGCAATACCTCGTTTTCCTCCGCCAGCCTGAATGCCTCCTCCAGTTTCAAGAAGGCGCTTCGCGTGATCGCCATTGGCTTGTCAGACAGTACGTTAAAGCCCGCCTCTGCCGACCGCAGGATATAATCGGTTTTGTCTCGATTGTTGCCAGCCAGCACGATGACGTTGCCGCGCCGCTCCTCCAGCATTTTCTCAAAAAAGTCAGCTCCCTTGTACGCCACTTGGTGCCAGCTTGTAGGATCTGCCTCGCGCGTATTATATTGCGTGATCAATGCTTGGTACGATTCCAGTTCGCGGCCTTCGGGGGCATACACGTGGACGGTGGAGTCGACATCGCTATACATCGCCTTCTGCACCAAGGCGGCATGGAAATGTCCTGGTGCTACGGTCACCAAGCGGATTTTTCCTGTTTCAGCATCCTGCCCGTTTTTTTGTGCTTGGCTACAACTCATTAGCGTTGCAGTGATCGCGAGTAAGAAAATTGATGTTATCCGTGCCATGTTTTTTACGCGTTGAGATTGAACTACCGTACATATTGAGTGCCGTACGGGTGCCGTTGCGGCCGTGCAAGAAGCCCGTTGGCCTCCGGGTCGTTGGCAAATGTCTCCGTTTTGGCATCCCAATGCAGCTCGCGGCCCAGCTTCATAGCGGCATGGGCCACCAGGCAAGCGCTGCCCGAGCGGTGGGCAATCTCGACATGGCTGATGGGTTGTTGCCCGTTTTGGATGCACTCCAGCCAGTCGGTGTGTTGCTCGGGGCTTTCATACAGCTTTGTTTCGTGGGGCTGGATGACCGATTGCAGTATGCGGGCGTCGCTCGCGTAAAATGCTTGGTTGTCGTTATCGCCGGCGGCCGTGGGGTCAGACGCCGTCACGCCGACATTCCCGCGCGACACAAAAATCCATCCCTCCGTTCCTTCAAAGCGGACGCCGTTGGGGTTTGCCCCACTGATTTCCATCAGCATGTCATTGGGGTACCGCATTTCGACCCGGAAGTCGCCGTGGACATTCCAAAGCCCCTCCGTGGGAAACTGCGCGCTTGCCTTTGCCGACAAGGGCCCGCTCAGCTCGGTGTCCATCCCCCAATGCGCAATGTCCAAGTGATGCGACCCCCATCCCGTGATCATCCCCGCCCCGAATTGCTCGCAGCGCAGCCAGCCCGGACGGGCGTGGATATCGTCTTGCGAGTGCACGCGGTCTAGCGTGTATGGCACCAGGGGGGTAGACCCGAGCCACATATCGTAGTCCAGCGTGTCGGGGATGGGCATTTGCTGGAGATTGCCTCCCGCGGGGTCGCCGGGCAGGCCGATGACAACGCGCTGCAGCTTACCGATGCGGCCATTGCGCACAAGCTCGCAGGTTCGTTTGAACTGCGGCCAAGGATTGACCGAGCGTTGCTGGCTGCCCAATTGGAATATCACGTCCTTTTCCTTGACCGTGTCCGCCATCATCCGCCCTTCCTGTATGGTCAGCGAGGTTGGTTTTTGGAGGTAAATATGCTTCCCGGCTATCGCGGCTTCCATGGCAGGCTGTGCGTGCCAATGGTCTGGCGTACTGATGATGACCGCATCGATATCGGGGTTGGTGAGCATGTCGCGGTAGTCTGTGTACATGCGCACGTCCGGCGCGGCCTGCCCGGGCGTTTTGTCCCGGTGGGCTTTCTCAATCCATTCCTTGCCGATTTGCAGGCGTTTTCGGTCTACGTCGGCCACGGCTACCACGCGCGCGTAGTCGTGCTTGATCACCTCGGGCAAGTCGTGGGTCATGGCGATCCGCCCGAAGCCGATCTGCCCGATATGGATGCGGTTGCTCGGCGCTGTTTTGCCAAAAACGGAGGAAGGTACGATGCTCGGGAATGTCGCGGCCGCCAGGACCGAAGCAGATCCCAAAGCCGTTTGTTTGATAAACGCTCGTCTGTTTTGTTTTGCACGCATAATAGGTTTGTTAAAAAGGTTAAAATCGTGGTTCAATCCGATTCTCGCAGGCTATCGTTCGGGGATTGGGCGTACGCCTTGCTGTAGTCCAGCGGCGTTGCGTCGCCGACGGCCCATTGGATGCCGCCTAGCAAATGCGCGCGGAATTCTTCGTCCAAATAATCTTCCTTGCTGTGTCCCAATGACGTGTACCACGAGCGCCCGCCGTCATATTCTTGGCACCACACCGACGGGAAAGCATCGCCAAAGGTATCCAGACGCTTCGGGTTTTCTCCTTTGAGCGTTTTGGCGTCGTTGACGGCGATCACGTGCAGGTTGACGCGCATCTCCTTCAGGTAATAGAACTCGTCGCCCGCGGGCCGGTGCCAACGCCGCTTGAGATGGGCTACCGACGGATGGCTGTGGTCGATGACATCGACCGTGAAGGGTTGGTACACATCGTGCCAATAAAACGTGGCGCCCAGCAGCTGCTTGAACCAGGTCCATTTGCGCTCTGTGCCAGACGCGGAATGGACGCCTACGAAGCCGCCACCCGCCTGGATGTAGCGCATCAGGGCCACCCGTTGCGCATCGGTGTCGAATACGTCGTTATTGGTATTGGAAAAAACCAGCGCGTGGTACTGGCGCAGGTTCTCGTCGGTGAAATCCGCCGGGTCGTCGCTCACGTCGACTTGGAAACCATGGCGCTGGCCCAGCTCTTGGAACGCGATGATCGAGTTCGGGATATTGTCATGCACGAAGCCAACCCCATTTTTGGTATAAACGAGTATTTTGACGTCTTTCCAGGGTACCTGCTGGGCAAAACTACCGGACAGGCCCCACAAGCATAGGGCGAGGGCAAGCAAACAGGCTGAGCGGTAATTTTTCATGCGATGGTCGTTTTAAATGAGCGGTTTTTTGCTTTATCGTTAGGGTTTTAAGGCGTTTGCCGTGCGCGCACCATCACCTGGGGCGGGGTGGCAAACGACTGCCAATACTGTTCCGCCTCGGCGGGCGTGAGTGCCCCGTCAAATACCAGCAGGCGGTAGCGGAGCGTGTGCCGTTGCCCGTTGGCCAATGTCCAATCCTTGGTTTTTGTTGGCGAAAAATTGAAAAATTGGTCGCCTCGGCCGCCGTTGCCGTCTCGGGGCCACACGCGGATCGGCTCGGGGAAGTTATAGTTGGCCGGATAGGACATGAACAGCACGCCGCCGGTGCCCGTCCCCAGCTCGCCCGATACGATGGCCCAGCGTTCCAACGAACCGTCGGCTTCGTCCCATGTTTTGCCGCTGGCCGTCCGGATATCGCTGTTCTGGTTCGTCCAGTCTTCCCTGGCCCGCATCCCCAGCCCACCGTATCGGTATTCCTTGAGGATGACATCCTGCCCTTCATCGCCTACAGGGTGCAAAACGGACTTGATGTCGACCAAGTATCGCCCTTGGTGTTCTGGGAATACCGATATCATCCAGTTTTCATGGATGATGGTATCCTCCCGGCCCTCGTCGAAAATGACGTGGTGGTGCACGGCGTTAAACCCCGTGGCCACAGGGCCTTCATACGTGCCGTCAAAGCCGCCAAATCGAACCGTACCTTGGTTGTCGTTGAGGTTCCAAAGGTCATACGTTTTGCCACGGTATTCCAGGCGCGTCCACGGGTTCCACAGCCCGTAGTGATGGTAGTGGTCTGGCGGCTGAATACGCGTCAGTGTTTCGCCGGAGGGCGTGTTGATCGGATGGACGAAGCCCGCCCGGCTATACCGTGGGCTGACGCCCTCTGGCGGGGGCTGCGGCGCGTGTCGGTAGCCCAGCAGGACGTTGCCGCTACGGCCTTTGAGCCGGATGTCCACGGACGAAAGCGCGATCGCCTGTGTGCGAAAACTGCGTGCTTTTTTCGGCTCCAGCACGAATGTGCGGACTGTTCCCGTTGGGAACGCGTCGTCTAGCACCCACTGGATTTGAACGCTCCCCGATTGGGCTTTTGACCATTGGAAGGGCTGCTCAGCACGCTGGCCAGCAGTGACCTCCACCAGCCGCAATTCTGAGGGAACGCCATCTTGAAACGCATCGATGGATACGCTGACCGGGGAATGTGGATGCGATTGGGCGCTAGCGATAACGGTTAGCTCGTAGGCTTGCTGGGCCGATACCGGGACGGCCAGCACCAAGGCCATAAAAGCGGCCATGATGGGGATGCGTTTCGAATTGGTTTTAACGAATGCGTTCATCATATCGTGCTTGGTTATGCTAAAGGCCTGCACTGTGGTGAGCCCCGGTTCTGATATGGATAAGGCCAAGTCCGCACGCTTGGTCCCTGTTAAAATACGCCTAGTGAATTCGTATGATTCAGTATAATCTGGCAGAACAATATTAGTGAAAATAATACGGTCAGCATCAACATATTGCAGATTATCTACAAAAACGTTATCGGTAAGCGCAGGGCAACGACAGGCTGAGGCGCGCGGTCGCCCGAGGCAAGTATGCGGTTCTCTTGTCCGTATTGTATATCTTTGGTTGATAACACTTTTTTCCGTGACGGATATGGCCAATCTAACATTACGAGATATTGCCCAGGCACTTAACCTTTCGGTTTCCACCGTTTCCAAGGCGTTGCACGACAGCTACGAAATCGGTGAGGAGACCAAGAAACGCGTAAGGGACTTTGCGAAGGCAAACCATTACTCCCCAAACCGCATGGCAAAGAGCCTGAAAATGGGCAAAAGCGGCTCCATCGGTGTGATAATATGCTCAATGGACAATAGCTTCGTCGCACAGATGCTGGACGGCATCGATCAGGCGTGCACCGAGGCAGGCTATGATTTAGTGATCATGCAGAGCAAGGAGTCGCTCGCCAAGGAGACCGCGTGTATCGCCCAGCTCGAGGCCCGCGGTGTCGAAGGTATCCTGATATCGCCGTCTATACAGACCCAGGATTTTAAACGCCTGAAGGAATTACAGGGCGCCGGCGTGCCGGTCGTGCTGTTTGACCGGCTGAGCGACCAAATGGACACCGAGCAGGTCGGCGCGGATAATTTTGGCGGCGCCTATCAGGCCACCAAGCACCTCGTCGCCAACGGGCATAGTCATATCGCATTCCTCAACGTGGATTCGTCGCTGAGTATCGCCTCCGAGCGCTTGGCCGGATATAAGCAAGCGCTCAAAGAGCGGCGCATCGCTTTGCCGGATTCGTACAGCCTGTCGTGCGATTGCTCTAGCCCCGCCTCCATTGCCACGGATGTGACGGATGCCATCCGCCGGCTGATGCGTTTTCCGCAGCCGCCCACGGCGATCTTGACGGCTACGGATCAAATCTCCATGCAGGCGCTGATTTCTTTCCGCGAACTGGGGCTGCGCGTGCCCGAAGACATTGCCATTGCCGCCTTTAGCAACACCGACATCGCCGATGTGTTGGCAACGCCGCTGACCACCATCCGGCAGCCTGCTTTCGAAATTGGTAAAACAGCGACCAGCAAGTTGGTTCAGTTACTCAAGCAACAACAACGGGGCATTGCCCACGAGGATTTTGAGCGAGTCGAATTGGCGATGGAGCTCACCGTGAGGCGGTCGAGCTTGCGTAGTCGGGGCGTCTAACGTCGTTAATCCGCTCTTTTTTCGGGTTTCCCTTATTTTGGGCTGGGCTGGGCTGTGGCACGCAGGTATTGGCGAAGGCGGGAGAGTAGCCGCTTTTCGTCGTCAGGATCGAAGCCAGCGCGGATGGGCACGTAGTGTACCGGGATGTGCCGCGCGCGGAAAAAGACGCGGAAGGCATGCAGGCGCATCACGTCTTTCTCGGTGGTTACTACGATTTTTTTTTTGCCTTGGAGTGCGTCGAAGCGCGAGGCGATGCGTTCGATATCCGCATCGGTAAAGGCATGATGGTCTGGAAACGTGACGTGACCACCTACATTATAATGTTGAGACGCGAATTCCACGAAAGGGCTAGGATTGGCGATGCCGGTCACCAGCAGCACCGGTGTCTGCGTATCGATGGCAAAGGGAGCACCCGTGTCCGTCATGGGCATTAGCGGCTCGTAGCGGATGGACGAATACAGCAGCGGAACCGAATCAACGGATAGTTTGCCGGCGATTCGTGCTTTCTGGCTTTCCTGCGCGTCTTGGGGTGTTTTAGTCACGACCATCATGTCGGCATGCCGCCGCCGGCTGAGCAAATCACGGTAATTTCCCGCAGGAAGCAAGAGGTGCGGACCGTGCAAGGTTGCCGTGAAATCAAATAGCAGGATGGCGAAGCCGGGAATGAGCGCGCGGTGCTGAAACGCATCGTCCAGCAAAACAAGGTCATGGTTTGCCTCCAGCTGGCGGACGCCCGTCACCCGTTTTTCGCAGACAGCGACCGTGATAGCTGGAAATTTGCGCTTGAATTGCAGGGGCTCGTCACCCACGAAGGAAGCGTCATCATCGGCCTGCACTTCGCGGTAGCCCCGGGTACGCCGGCCATATCCCCTGCTGAGCACCGCGATGCGGTACTCATCGCCGAGTGCGCGGACTACGTATTCCACCATGGGGCTTTTCCCCGTGCCACCGACAGCCAAGTTGCCCACCACAATCGTCGGGATATCCACGGCTGTGCGTTTCATCCAGTTAAGGTCGTAAAGCGCATGGCGAATGGCAATGACTAAGCCATATAGCAAGGAGAAAGGAAACAGCAAGAGACGGATGTACCTCATGGAAAAGCCCGAATGCGCACAAGTTTACGGAAAGGCCTTTACATACGCAAAGTTTTCACTCGTCGGCGGTACCGCTGCCTAATTGAATGGCAGGCGCAGCCCGATGCGGACGGCTTCCCGCGCAGCCCCCGTGCTCCGCAGGCCAACGGAGCGAGCGTACATTACACGAATGTTGTTCCATTGCAACCCGCCGTGCAACTCGGCATAATGCCCCGTTGCGGGGGTATGGAGGTAATGGCCGCCGAGGATTTCCTGCAGACGCAACCGCCGCAACAAGGGAATCTTGCTGGTGAGCATGGTCGCCATGTTGTACTCGACGTGTGCCTCCGCAAACCGTCCGGCGGTACTGTGAATGTAGTAATCCAGCAACAGAAACGAACTGAGCTGCTGGTCAGTGATGCGTGTCCTTGTTCCGTTAAAATGCCTGAGGTCTGGGAAAAAGAGCCTCTTTTCATTCAGAAAGCTGCCGCCAGAAAGCAAAAAGGAGAAATTTCCGTACACGCCTAAGCGTATATTTTCCTTGCTCAGTTCGGCCCGGATCAGATCATAATCGACGTCGGAACCCAGCACATTGGGAATGCCCTTGGTGTAGTGGAGGCGTAGCGTCGGATATTTTGAAGGCAGGTAAACCCGGCGATGGGGGTAGGTCTCGTACCTCGTACCGAAATCGTAGGCCAACGTCATCGAAATCCGTAACGCTTGGTGCTCGCCAAACGGCGGCGCGTCCGTGTCGGGCGTGAACGGATTGTTCGACGTGATGCGGTGCTGGTACTGATCGAAAAGCACGTAATCCGTGCTGTTTGGCAGCCAGCGCCGGTTTTCCCAATGCGCGCCCGCGCTCAGCCGGATGTTATAGGGCAGGGTGGTGTGCCATTCCAGTCGGCCGAAGGCCTGTTCGTAGAGTTTTTGGTAATTGCGCCCGAAAAGCCAGGTGTTGATTGTGTTAAACATGACGGGTAGCGACCCACGGCTATTCAGGTCGGCCATTTGGCTTCCGCCAAATACGGAAAGCGTGCCCCAGTGTATCGGTACGCTTACACCTGCATAACCATTGGCGCGGTTGTTTGCGAAGCCGTAGCGTGCATTGCCCAGCACGGTGAACGATCGGTTGCGTATCGTATCGACCTGCTTGCTGTAACGCACGGTGTAATCCAGCGCCAAGCCCTCCACCGTATTATACAGCAGGCTGTTGGCTAGGCCGTCAAAGGACACGGTTGTGCGTTGGGACCGGTTGCGGTGCCGGTGCCCGGTTAGCAGGAAGCTTGCCGGCTTAAACCGGTTATACACGCGGTCCATGGAATCGAGATACGCCTGCGACTCCCGCCGCAGGCGGATGCTGTCTTTTTGTCGGTAATCGAGTGCTTCCTCCCTCGTTAGTGCCAATGGCCGGTGCGTCCGCCAGTAGGTGCTGTCTTTTTCGTTGACGTCCTCCTCAATACGCAATACCTCGCGGAACGACCGCCGCCCGGGCGGCTCCCGCAACGTGTAATCGCTGAACACCGCCGCGAAATACCCGCCAATGCGGAAACCCAACACGCCGCCGACGAACTCGAAATATACCTGTGCCGGCTGCCATTGCGATTCGGAAATCGGCACGAAATCCTGCTTGATGGCAAGCGTGTCCAGCAGGTTGAGGCTCGCTTCTTTCGTTAGCATGAGGTCGATGCCGTAGATCCGCCAGCTCCCCTCGATGATGTACAGGTCGCCCGTGTACACAGGCTCGCCTTTGCGGCGGGGGATAACCTCGATTTTATGGATCGACAAACCCCCGGCATCCATCAGGCCCAAATGCCGGTAGCGGTAGTAAGCGAGGGCGTTGTCGGCGATGGGTGACACGAAAGGCCGAGGACTGAGCCCGTCGACGATGGTTTGGTTGTTTTCGTAAAAGTTGAGCTGGAGGTCGGAGGCGCGGTTGAAGCTGAACGCACGGTTATTGCCCGATATCTTGGAGCTACGCATTTCCTCCCGGAACCCATCGGGCGGGTTGACGGTAATGGTCGATTCGGATTCCGAAAGGTACACGATGCCGGTCCGGTTGGAATCCAACCCGATTTCCCTGCCGATATTGTCTATGTCGATGCCCAGAAAGGAAGAAGGTGCCTGCAACAGTCGCTGCACCCCTTTTATATAGACGTTAGCGGTGTACGGCGAGGCTTCCTCCAGGTGCTTCCGCCGTTGCTGTATGGCGTGGCGGATGACACGGTAGGCGGGGTCTTCGGCGTTGCCAACCACCACTTCTTCCAGCCGGAAAGATGCGGGAGAGAGCACGGTATTCACATGTTGGTCTTCATCCATATCCAGGGACTGCGTCGTTTGCTGGTAGCCTACCGCCCGGACTAGCAAGTGGTGGCTGCCGGAGGGCACACGTAGCAAAAACTCGCCCTCGCTGTTGGCTGCGGTGCCGATATTCGTACCTTGCAGGTACACCGTTGCAAACGGGATAGCCTCACCGTCCGGATTGCGAACGGACCCCGTGAGCCGCCATTGCTGGGCAACGGCGATCTGCACGAAAAGGCAACACGCGAGGAATGCAAGGAGGATGCGGTTCATCACACGAATGTACGGGATTATCCGCGGGTTATTCGCTGCGCGGAGAAAAAACGGCGGGAAATCACTCTTTTAAAATGTCTCTAACCCCGGCGGGTGTCATAATTACAGCGCCGAGCCAACGGCCCGCGCGAAAGGTGACGGCACGAAGGTTTTGGCGCGTGTTTTTGTTGCATAGCCGACAAAAACCGTCAAAAATCCAATTATATCGTTAAAAGCGATTTTTCTGAGGAGAAATGCCTTCCAGCACAGGTTAGTCGAGGATGCCCAGATGCTGCAAAGCATTGTAGACGCCATTTTCGTCCACTTCATCGGTCACATGGTCGGCTACCACTTTCAGGCTGTCTACAGCATTGCCCATGGCGACGCCCACACCACAGTGTTGCAACATGGTGACATCGTTGCCTCCATCGCCAAAAGCGACGGTTGCGGCTGGGTCAATGCCGAGTTGTTGGCAGAAAATATCCACACCTACCTTTTTGCTTTGTCCCTGCGGGTTTACATCGGCAAAGAGCGGCGTCCAGCGTGTCGCGATCGAGTTTGGCATGACCGTCTGCATAAAAGCCGGTTCCTCCGTGGGCGGGATAAATACGTTGGTCTGTAAAACCGAGCCTAGATCCATCCCGCTATATTCACCAATCGGGGGTGTTTCCAGGTTCAGCATCCGGTACATGTCAGCGACAGGTGGCGTCACCCGGTTGATGGTAACCGCACGCTCGGACATAAACGAAAAGCAGAAATCCAGGTGCTCGTCCGCATGGGACAGCAACGCGGCGATATCCGCTTCGTGCATGGTTTTCCGGTACAAGGTTTGGCCGTCACCATCCACGCAATAACCACCGTTGAACGTGATGTAGCCGTCAAAGCCGAGGTGCCGAATAGCATCCAGGCTGTTGATCGAGCGTCCGGTTGATACAAATACCTTAATCCCCTTCTTTTTCAGAAGGGCGATGGCTTTTTCGGTGGAAGGTGGAACTTGATGCGTCCGGAAACTCAACAGGGTTCCGTCTACATCAAAGAATATTGCTTTGGTCATAACAAGTAATATACGACAAATTTGATTGTCCAATGTCGGACAAAAGTAAAGTTTTGGGCTGGGATAACTGCCCTGCGGGGGGCTGTAGCCGTTATAAAATATGCGATAGCGTAATTTTTTTGAAATAATAGGTAAAAAGCTAAAAATAAACCTGAATTTAGGTGATTATATCGCCTTCTTGGCTTGACTAACTGCATATCCATACGTAAAGACCCAATATACATCACATTTTTAATCGCATTATGAAACAGACAACGACTCTTTTTTCTCTTTGCTTGGTGACGAAGGCGTCGGCGTTTCTCGCCGTGTTTTTCTTCACCTTCACGTCCGTTTTGGCGCAGCCGCGGCAGTTCGGCACACCGCCACCACTGGACCCTGTCGTGGAAGCCATTGTCCAGGAAGTCAATGAAAATTCCCAACTGGAACGGTTGGCCCATGAACTGCTTGATATCGTCGGGCCACGTCTCGTCGGTACTCCGCAAATGGACGATGCCCACGAATGGACCGTGAAAACCTTCGAAGGATGGGGTATTCCCGCGCGTAATGAGCAGTTTGGCGAATGGCGGGGCTGGGAGCGGGGCATTTCGCATATCGATATGGTGCATCCCCGTGTCAAAACCTTGTACGGCACGCAGCTGGCGTGGAGCCCCACAACGGGTGGCGAAGCCGTGGAAGGCGAAGTCATCGTGTTGGCCGATGTAGCGGATTCGGTGGCCTTTCAGGCCTGGCTTCCGAATGTCAAAGGCAAGTACGTGCTGATTAATATGCTGCAGCCTACTGGCCGGACGACAGCGAACTGGCAAGAATACGGACGCCCCGAGTCGATCGAAAAAATGAACCGCGAGCGCGATTCGCTGAGCGCCGCTTGGAACCAACGTATCGTCCGCACGGGTACCAACGCGAATTCCTTGCCGGGCATACTCGAAGATGCCGGCGCGGTGGGTATCGTCATGTCGTACTGGTCGAACGAATTCGGCTCAAACAAAATATTTGGCGCGCGGACGAAAAAAGTGCCTACCGTTGACCTTTCCTTGGAAGACTACGGCGTGTTGTTCCGCCTCGCGGAGAGCGGGCAGAAGCCTCGTATCCGCGTCCGGACGGAGTCGAAAGAGCTGGGGCAAGTGCCCATCTTCAACACCATTGCCGAGATCAAAGGCACCGAGTTTCCCGACGAGTATGTCATTCTCTCGGCTCACCTTGACTCGTGGGAAGGCGGCTCCGGCGCTACGGACAACGGCACCGGTACAATCGCCATGATGGAAGTGGCGCGCGTCCTGAAAAAGCTGTACCCCAATCCGAAGCGGACAATCCTCGTCGGATTGTGGGGCAGCGAGGAGCAAGGCCTCAACGGCTCGCGGGCATTCGTGCTGGACAACCCCAATATCGTGGGAAACACACAGGCTGTGTTCAACCTGGATAATGGCACCGGGCGCGTTTCCCAAATCAACGGATCGGGTTTTCTTCATGCTTATGACTTTGTTGGTCGTTGGATGGGAGCCGCTCCGCTCGACGTGCGCCAGCATATCGAAACGACATTTCCAGGTTCGCCTGGCGGCGGCGGATCGGACCACGCGTCGTTCGTAGCAGCGGGTATCCCCGCGTTTATGCTCAGCGCCCTTTCATGGGGGTACTATACGATTACGTGGCATACCAACTTGGACACCTACGACAAAATCGTGTTTGACGATTTGAAGTATAACGTCATCCTGACAGCCACCATGGCGTATATGGCAAGCGAAGAGCCTGAGCTCGTTAACCGCGAGCAGCGCGTGTTGCCGCTTGGCCGTGACGGCAAACCGGGAGTATGGCCACCTATACGCCAACCCAGAAGGTTAGGCGGATTCTAAAGGCAACGATCATACATGGCCGAGGTATCTTTTGCCCAAAGCATGGCCGCCTTAGCGGCAGGGATCATCCTGATCGTCCTGCTCACCACGCGCTACAAGATGCATGCGTTTTTTGCGCTCTTGCTGGCTTGCGTGGTGGTAGGCTTAGCCATCGGGCTTCCCATGCCCGAGCTTGTGGCGGCGACCAAAAACGGTTTTGGCAACATCATGGGCGCCTTGGGGCTGATTATTATCTTAGGCACCGCATTAGGGGTGGTGCTGGAGCATACCGGATGTACGACCGTGCTGGCCAACCACATCCTCAGGCGGACGGGGCCGAAGCGCTCGCCCTTGGCCATGAACATGACAGGCTACGTCGTGGGCCTGCCGATTTTCTGCGATTCGGGATTCATCGTGCTGAGCGGGCTCAACAAGACCATGGCTCAGCGCACAGGGGTATCGCTTATCGTGATGGCCTCATCGCTGGCTTCGGGGCTGTATGCCGTGCATTGCCTCATTCCGCCCCACCCGGGGGCGGCCGCGGCCACGGCTACGCTGGGCGCCAGCTTTGGCAAGGTTATCCTTTACGGCATACTGGCGGCTATTCCCGCCGCCTATTGCGGCTACCGATGGTCGCGCTATGCCGGAGGCAAAATCCCCAAGATCGCCGTGGAGGCCGACCCGCTCGCCAAACCCCTGCCTACCCGGCTTCCCTCGCTCGCCCAAGCGATACTGCCCGTGGCCCTACCCATCCTCCTGATCGGTATCCATGCGTTCATCGGCGCCGGAGGCCAAGCGGTATCCTGGCCGTTGCAGGTGCTATACGCTGCCGGTATCCCCGAAGTCGCATTGGCAATCGGATTATTGCTGGCCATTGCCAGCAAAAGGCGCTGGAAGATGGAGGAGCTAAATCCACTCTTGCGTACAACGGTGGAAAAAGCAGGCGAGATATTGGTCATCATTGGCGCTGGGGGGTCATTTGGCGCCATCCTCGCCCAAGCCGACCTCGGCCGTCATTTTGCCGACAGCGCAATCATCGGCAGCATGGGGGTTTTCTTCCCTTTTTTAGTGGCGGCGGTTCTCAAGACGGCGCAGGGTTCATCGTCCGTGGCCATCATCACGGCGGCTTCGATCATGCTGCCGCTGCTGCCTGCGCTGGGCCTGGACCACGAAAACGGGCGGATATGGGCCGTCCTTGCCTTGGGCGCGGGCTCGATGGTCGTATCCCATGCCAATGATTCGTATTTCTGGGTGATCGCCCGGTTTTCCGGCATCGGGATGGCGCCGATGCTGCGGGTGTACACCGTAGGCACCCTCATCATGGGCATAGTGGCTGTGGCCACGGTGTATTTGTTCTCCCTGCTGTGGTAGGGTTTGTAAAATCGTCGAATGAAAATAAAACCACATATTCTCATTGCCCCCAATGCGTTTAAGCACAGCGTAGGTGCGGGCGAGGCTGCCGACGCCATTGCCCGCGGTTTTTTGCAAAGCCGGCTGGACTGTACGACAGCTTGCTTTCCTATTGGTGATGGCGGCGACGGCACCTGTCGTATTATCCATGATGCGCTCCACGGGAAATACGTCAAGTATACCGTGCAAGACCCACTGGGCAGGCCAATCGAAGCTGGCTTCAGTTTGGTACACGGCGGGCGCACAGCCGTTATCGAGATGGCGGATGCGTCGGGTATTCGGCTGTTGGCTTCGGACGAACTGAATCCCATGCGTACATCGAGCCAGGGCACGGGCGAACTGATTCGCCATGCGATGGACGAGGACGTGGACCACCTCGTCATCGGCATGGGCGGTTCGGCTACCGTCGACGGAGGCTGCGGCATATTGCACGCTTTGGGCGTACGTTTTCGCGACGCGTCAGGCCATGAGCTGGCTTGTTATCCCGAGGCATTGGAAACCCTGTACGATATTGACCTCAGTGGGCTGGACAAACGGCTGGCCTCGTGCCGCATCACCATCCTGTGCGACGTGGCGAATACATTGTTGGGGCCCACGGGCGCTGCTGCCGTATTCGGCCCGCAGAAAGGTGCCTCCGAAAAACAAATACCACAACTGGACGGCTTTCTCCGAAAGCTCAGCACTCTTGCGGATCAAAAAACAGGTCGGCGCATGGCCGAGGTGACACATGGAGGTGCAGCGGGTGGCGCAGCGGCCGGGCTCCATGCGCTGGCTGGCGCCGCGCTCACCAACGGAATAGAGTATTTTCTGGACATGACCGGGTTCGACGCCTTGTTGGATACGGCGGACTGGTTGGTAACGGGGGAAGGCAGCCTAGACGCGCAGACCCTTGATGGCAAGGGACCCATGGGCGTAGCACGGCGAGCCAACGGTCGGGCGATTCCCGTGATCGGCTTGGCGGGCAAGTTGCCGCTAACACCCGGCAAACCCTTACTCGACGTGTTCGATGTCCTCTTGCCTATCGGCAACGAGCCGACCCCGCTCCCGCAAGCCATGGCCGATACCGAAGCCAACCTGGAGCGCACGGCACAGGCTGTTGGAAATCTCATTGCTATGTGTAAATGACGGCCTCCCAGAAGCCCAAGATTTAGGGGTGGGTTATGAAGGCAAATATCATAGCCACGGTTTCAACCCGTGGTATCGGATTGGATTAATAGTTCGGCCGTTTCGCCCGGCTTTTGTTGCCTTCGGAAATCTGCTTGATAAAGGCGCCCCAGGCCATCGGGCTCAGCAATGGGTTTGCGCCACGCTGATTGACTGCTTTGTTCGATAGGTCGATGTGGTTTTGCATCGCGTCATAACTATGGATTTCGGCCGCGCTACGCGGCGTGTTGCGGGCTAGCATCGCCAACGATTCGGCGGTCGTGTTTTTCCTGGCTAGCTCGTATTCGTCGTCCGCAATCTCCAATGCCATAAAAGCGATATTGAATTCGTCGATACTTGCCCATGGGTACGGCGTTACCATTGGGATCTCGGTGATGACGGCTTTCATATAAATCCGCGCTGTATAGCGGTCATCCTCCGCTTTGGGAATGACAAACTGCTGGGCGAGGTAGCCGACGGATGTGAAACTGATCGTGTCGCCTTCGTGCGCGACAAAAGAAAAATAGCCTTGGTGGTTGGCGTTGAACGTCCGGTTATTGTGCGATAGGTTTTTCACCGTTACGTAAGGAACGACAACGTTAGAATCGATGTTATGGATAACGCCGCTAAACTGCACAAGCTTTCCTTCCTGTGCATGCGAACTCCCCACCCCGGCAAGGGATAGGATAAGCGCCAAAAAAATAAATACGTAGTTGCCTGTCCTCATAAATCTCCTACAAAACTACTCATCTTGGGTAAATTAGCCAGTTAAATAATGTTAAAAGGATGATTTACTCCCTACTGCCTAGTGTGTTCGGGTGATGGGCATGGTGGCATTGGGGTCGTCCATGTCGGTCAGGTTGATGGCTTCGACAGCCGTGATTTCGGGCACGGCCTTCTTGATCGCCTGCTCTAGGCCGGCTTTGAACGTCATGATGCTCATGGCGCACGAGGCACATGAGCCCAACAGCTTTAGCCGCACGATATTGTCTGCCGTAATCTCAGCGACGCTGACATTCCCGCCATCGGCCTCCAAGTAGGGACGAATGCTGTCCAAGGCATCCTCTACACGTTTCAGTAAACTCATAACAGTGTAATTTACAAAATGTAAAGATACGATTTTTATTTTATTCCAAACCCCTATTTCGTGCCTGGCCAGGTGCACGCCCCCCCCCTCATTTGTATCATTGGAACGAGGAACAGCCTGCCTCGAACTTGATTCGGCGAGGAGAAATCCATGGCCATTTAGAGCTGTTCTCCCTATCCAATCATAGATTTCTCTCCTCGTTCGATGGCGATTTGAAAAAGGAAAGTCTATCATACACCCAGTCCAAGCCATCCTCGTTGTCCCGCTTCATGCGGGAAGGACGATAAAGGCCGCCGGCGCCAGATGTTTTCCAGCGATGAAAACGGATGGTTCAGCCGATGGCCAAAACGATAAATACCCATTTTGGTGTATTGCGATTTGTTTGGGATAACGCTAGCTTTAGTTGATCCGATTTCCCCATGTGTAAGCGTATATGCTCGAAAGAAACATAATGCAAGTAAAACCATTGCCACAAGAAGAAAGGGTTGAAATCAGGATTTATAATAGGTCATTGAGCCAGCAATATCCGATCTTTATACCTCGGGGGATTACCTGCTGTGCGATGACAAACCGATCATTACAGACACTTCGCGGATCAGTTAGATTAGGTAATGTATTCGTCGCTCCGCAGGTCGAATGTGGAAATCGACTTGACCGGCAATACGGTTGCCGACCATCAATTTCGGTTTGTGTACAAAGTCAACCTCGGCGTGGAGATCAGGCTGTGACGATGTGGCCATTCCGAAATTACATAAGGGGGATACTACTGGCTGGTGTCTCAACATGTTTATTTTCAGGAGCAAACCGATACACATATATTTCACCCGACCCTTTCATAAGGCTTTTCAGGTTCCCTTGGTTAAATTTTAGACCTCACAGATGAAACCTGTTTTGCTAATACTGATGGTTTTGATCCAGCCCTTTGTGGCAGGCGCGCGTGACGCAATGGCCAATGATACGACAGAGGTTATTTATTTTATATCCGCAGGCGAGTTAGGGGGAAAGGCACGGCACATCCGTTTGTATAATGAAGAAAACAAGTTTTTTTGCTCTTTTTCAGAGTTCAGCCGGAAGGGCTTTCCTGCCATACGGTTCGACCGGGAGGATGCTGGAAATGACAGCCTGTTGCTCGAATTTTACGACCGGCAACCTTTCGTGGCAATTGCGGATCGGATCGCCGTCACGCTGGATGAGCGCGTTGAATTTGAGCGGATACTTGGCGAAATAAGCGGATTCGAAAATCGGGAAGCCGGGGTAAGCAATGCGCCAAACCACTATATTATCAAGGTAGGGGGGCAAAAAAAGATAGTGATTGATTGGTTGGGTGAATTTAGTGTTGGGACACGGATGGAAAAAGCATTGAATCTCGGGGAGAAATGCTTTTTTCCGTATCTTAGACCTCAAGCCGAAAAGGTTTTCTCAATTTGGAGGTAGGTTATGGTAACACAAGGAAAAATAGCATGGCTCCTTGCACTGCTCATCCTAGGCTGTTCGAAAGATGAAACGCTCATGTTGCCAAAACGGCCCTATACGGGCGATGAAATCAAGATAAATGGCATCTACTGCAGCATTGATTCCTCGTATGGAAGTGTGCACACATTCTTCCTCTATCGGGATGGAACGATTCTAAAGGGAGACGCGTTTAATCTGAGCCAGTTTGAGGAAAAACTTGATTATATGTCCACCCAAGAATGGAATCTTGGCATAAAAAAATACCGTCATCGCTGGGGCCACTTCACCGTTGAAGGCACCCGGTTCACCTGGGAGAGCTGGGTGCCGCCTTCGGGGGGCGGCTTCCCCACCTATGTATATGAGGGCACCATCCTAAACGACACCACCATCGCCATGGAGCGCAACCGCCATAGCCGGTCGGGCAAGTGGAATCCCTTTGTGTACACCTACCGGCTCCATCAGATCCGGAGCAAACCGGACAGCCTTAACCGATTTACTAACTGAAATAAATCCCGCAATAGCAACGAAATCATGAAAAACCTACTCGCATTATGGCTATTTGTCGCGTGCTTCCTGCCGGAGGCCATGGCGCAGGGGCGCATGTCCATCGGGCTGTCCGGAAACTACGGCAGCTACAACAGCTTCGGCGGGGAAATCTATGCCCGCAAGCCGGTCCGCCTGTTCAAAAAGGATGCGGATGATAAAGGCCGGCTTGGCTAATCGCTCCTATGGTTTGGAATTTGACGAGATTGACGGCCTCCGGGTAAACTTAATGGGCATTTTCGGCGACCTGGCCGTGTACCCGATCCCCGGCTCGGGCCTGTTTGCCGGCGTGCGTGCCGAGGTCCAACCTGAGCCGGCTGTCAGGGGAATCGAAAACAAGGGTGGAGCGCCAGCGGGATTATAAAATGCCACCCTTTTTTTTTGGCGCGGGCGCGTTTCTGCAGGTCGGCTACCGGTTCAGGGTGTCCGAAGGCTTTGCCCTGAGGCTTTACGGACAGCCGGTCGCCCAGTATAATTTCGTCCACAATGGCTCCACGTCGCTCGTCGGGTCGAATGTGGAAATCGACTTGACCGGCGATACGGTTGCCGACCACCAATTCCGGTTTGTGTACAACGTCAACCTCGGCGTGGAGATCAGGCTGTGACGATGTGGCCGTGCCGAAATTACATGAGGGGATTATCCGTGACCGCCAACCCGGCATCCGCGTTGACGGCCTTGCCGGACAAAGTAACCTGGGCCACTGCCTCCTCCAATATTCAGGGCAACCGCACCAGGGCCTTGAACCCCGGCTAGGGCGCACCACGGGCAACCCCGCCGCCACCTATTGCCCCACCATAAAAACCGCGTTGCCCATAATCAGCTTCCCGTGTTCCCAAAATCCGCGGAACAAGGGATTGTCTACAAGGTACACGACCTGTCCGCGTCCTTTCGGCTGTACCCCGAAAACCAGCGATTCGGCAATTTCGGGTTTGGCTTTGAAGCCGATGAAGCCAGCCCGATGGCGATCTAAACTGGGTATAATTCCCACGTTGATGCCGTTTTTCAGGTAGCCGTACCGCCTGCCGCTGTTTTTCAGGGTGAAGTACGTGCCGCCGGTACCGTATCCCAGCGGATGGGTGGCGTCTAAACGGACTTGGAATACCGCGCCCGACACGCTATTGGCAACGCGCGACCGGCTGCGGTCGTCATACGCGGCGGTGCGTTCCTGCGCGGCGTATTCCTCCTGGCGCTTGTCAGCCGCTTTTTTCTCATCGTCGGTCATGTAGGCGGATAAGCCGTACCCCTCTTTCGTTGCGAGAAAGGCGACAGCTCCCTCTATCGCGATGAGCTTGCCCCCGGCGCTGACCCAGGCGTCGATTTTTTCAAATCCCGCCGTGCCGAGCGCACCGTACGATCCCGAAGGCAGGATGAGTACGTTGTATCGCGAGAGGTTTACGCTGCCGAACCCTGCAGCGTCAATAACCGAAAGCGGGTAATCCAGCTCCTGCTCAAAATGATGCCACACTTCCCCAAAGCCCAAGGACGAAACGCCTTGTCCGGACAATACCGCCACTTTGGGCGGAGTAATGGCCCGGACGGCAGACGAGCCGAAATCCCTGCCGGTATCCATGTAGCCCGTTGAGGCCGTATGTAGTTTGATCGCATGTGCATTAGCGAGGTTGACGACTGTTTCGTGGAAATCGGTTTTGCGCTCATTGCCATTGCGCGCCACGATTATCGTTCCCGCCGGGTAGTCTTTGCCGGCGTGGGCGAATGGCTTTTCAGCGACACGCACCCGGATGTCCGCTTGAATAAGTGCGCTGAGAAAGCGTGCGTGCGTGACGGCGTTCCAGGGCACGAAATAGGCCAAGGGCGTGCCCTGCACAGTGTTGTGCACAAACGGCGGGGCGGTATGGCTGGTGTCTACAACGATGCGGGTGTCCAGCGCGTAGGCCTGCAAGCCATAGGCATACGGCAATGCCCAGCTGGTGATATCATAGGTCATCGTGTCGGACAGCGTAGGATTGGGCTCAAACAGGGTTTGCACCAAGACGGCTTTCGGCTGATGGGCGCTCACGACCAGATCGCCCGCTTCAATGGCGAAGCTTGCGGAGGTGCCGGTGCCATAGTCAAAACCCGTCAGGTTGCCGCGCGACGACGCCGCGCCGTAGCGTATCCCGTTGCGGTCGAGTAGTTGCTGAAGTTGCTTTAGGCGGTCGGGGGCATTTCCGGGTTTGACGACGTAGGCCTTATAACGTCCGGGCGGGTTCGTGCTCGTCTGGGCGAAATATTCCCCAAATTCCTTGACCAGCCGGCTAGCATGCTGGGAAGCTGTCTCGATAGTAGCTAGGCCCGCCGTATGGTGGTGCAGGATGCGCTCTGTCAAGGTCAATGTATCACCCAAGGCAGTTTCGATGCCTAGGCCGGCACGGCCCGAGCCTGCCTGTTCGTAGGTCATGCCGATCGCTCCGTTGAATGTCGGCCAGGTATCTCCATAGCTGGGGTAGAACAAGTCGAATACCTCGCGCGTGAAGTACATCCAGGCGTTGGCATCGAAATGTTTGGCGTTATTGCGTCCTACGATCTCCTGGAACTCGCGCTGGAAGGGCGATACGAATTCATGGACGGGCTCTGCCGCCGGAGCGAAATAATAGGGTGCGTTGATGCCTTGTTCGTGGAAGTCGACATGCACCTGGGGCATCCAGCTGTTGTAAAGCGCGGCGCGTTGCTGCGACTCTTGCTGCACTTGCCAGGCCCAGTCGCGGTTGAGGTCATAGAGGTAATGGTTGGGCCGGCCGCCCGGCCACGGCTCCTGATGTTCGACCGACTGGGCGTCAGGCTGGAGGCGCCTGTTGGCTTTCTGGTTGTACCAATTGACGTAGCGTTCCTGCCCGTCCGGATTGAGGCAAGGGTCGATTACGACGACCGTATTTTCGAGGTAAGGTTTCGTAGTGCTGTTGTTGGGGTCGATCAATTCCCAAAGCGTCTTCATTGCCGTCTCCGACGCAACGGCTTCGTTGCCGTGCACGTTATAGCTCAGCCAAATGATGGGTATTGCCTCCGTCGGCGTGCCCGGCTCCAGTCCGGTGCGCTGCATGTTAGACTTACGGATGTTCTCCAAGTTCTGAATATTGGCGGGTGACGAAATGAACAGGGCTACCAGTGGGCGCCCTTCATACGTTTGGCCATACGTGACCATCCGGACATGATCGCTGCTGGTGGCCACATGCTCCATGTAGCGGTGCACACGGTGGTATGGGGTGAAGCGTTCGCCTAGGGAATAACCTAAGAATTGCTCGGGATTTTGTGTCTGGCCCGCTGCCACCGCAGGTGCCAGCAACCATAGCGCCAAGGTGAGGCGCACGACAGAAACAAGTGATTTCATAGCGGTGTGATCCGATTGGTTACCTTGGCAAAAAAACAAAATATAATCGGACTCTGTGTTCGATCACTGAAAATGTTATCCGGCGGGACGGATCGCCGGCAGGGGGTGTGTTAAACTATGTTAAAGTCAGTTTTAGGCGTTGCCTAACGTTTAGGCGTGTGCTATCTTGCGTCACGAAATATTAATTGGCAAGTAACTTAAATTCACTTATCTTTGCAAAATGTTATTAAATAGGCGTATAGTGGCGTTTGCGGCCGTGTTAATGGTCGCATTGGTTTTCGGGGGATGCAAGAGCAAGTTTGAAAAACTTCGGGCGAGCAACAACATTGCCCTGAAGTACCAGGAGGCTCTCAAGCTATACAACAACGGCAAGTACAGCAAAGCACTCATTTTGTTCGATGACTTGATGAAGCAGTATCGGGGTGCGGCCGAGGCGGAAGACTTGTACTACTATACGGCGTATTCGAGCTACAAGCTGCGCGATTACCCGTCGGCACGGCACTATTTCCGGATGTTTACGGATACTTACCCGAACAGTGCCCGCACGGAGGAATGCCGGTATATGGCGGCTTACTGCTATTATTTAGAGTCGCCACGTTCAACGCTCGACCAAGAATACACCTACCGGGCTATCGAAGCGTTGCAGTTGTTTATCAACCTGTACCCGGGCACGGAGCGGGCCGAAGAGGCTGCGGAGTTGATTGCTGACCTGCGTGATAAGCTCGAAACCAAGGCGTTCACCAATGCCAAGTACTATTTGGATATGGGCTTGCAGGACGACTACCGGGCGGCGGTGCTGGCTTTTGACAACGTGCTGATTGAGTTTCCCGACACCAAGTACGCCGAGGAAATGGAATTTCTCAGTATCAAAGCGCAATACCTGTACGCGTCTAATAGCACCTTGCACCGTCAAGAAGAACGGTACAACGAGGCGATTGAGTTCTATAACCGTTTTACCTCGTCTTATCCCGAAAGCAAATTCACCAAGGAAGCCGACGCATTGCGCAAAGCAGCCGATGATGGCATCGCGCAAGCAAACAAGCGTATCGCAGAAATCAATGCCGCGGTAGCTGAACGCAACCAAAGGCCAAATGACCCGGTCGCGGAAACAGAGAACACGTCTCTTTCGCAACCTTAAAACAACAAATGAATATGAGTACATCAAATAATACACCTGCTGTAGTTACCAACACGACGGTCACCCGTGACCTGCGTGATTTGGATGTCAACACGGACAATCTTTACGAGTCGATTGTGGTCGTTAGCAAGCGCGCTAACCAGATTGCGGTGGATGTAAAGGAAGAGCTGAACGCGAAGCTCGCAGAGTTTGCCACCACGAACGACAACCTCGAAGAGGTTTTTGAAAACCGTGAGCAAATCGAGATATCAAAACATTATGAGCGGATGCCCAAGCCGACGCTGGTAGCGATTGACGAGTTTCTGAAGGGCAAGATTTACTTCCGCAATCCAGCGACCGAGGAAGAAGACTAGTCGGAATCCACGCATGGGAATGGCGACGGCAAGCAAGGGTAAAAAAGTGCTGCTGGGCGTATGCGGCAGTATCGCCGCGTACAAGGCTGCTTTTTTGACACGCCTGTTAGTGAAGGCAGGCGTGGATGTACAGGTCGTGATGACCCCCGGTGCCACGCACTTCATATCGCCGCTGACCCTCTCTACGCTGTCCGGCAAACCTGTGCTGACCGAATACTTTGACGGAAAAACCGGTTCGTGGAATAACCATGTACACTTAGCCGCCGAAGCAGACCTCATCCTGGTTGCGCCGGCCAGTGCCAATACATTAGGTAAATTTGCGCATGGGTTGTGCGACAATCTGCTGACGGCGATTTACCTGTCTGCCAAAAGTCCCGTTTTCATCGCGCCGGCTATGGATCTCGATATGTGGGCCCACCCCGCTACCAAGCAAAATATCGATACGCTTATCGGCTTTGGCAATATCGTCATCCCGCCTGGAACAGGTGAGCTGGCGAGCGGCCTGCACGGCGACGGAAGGCTGGCCGAGCCCGAGGAAATCTTGGAGCTGGTCACCAGCTTTTTTACCGGGCGACGGCAACCGCTAGCGGGCAAGCGTGCGCTGGTCACTGCGGGTCCTACGCACGAGGCAATCGATCCGGTCCGCTATATTGGTAATCACTCCTCGGGAAAAATGGGCTTGGCGGTGGCAAAACAGCTGGCCAAATTAGGCGCGGCCGTGACGTTGGTCCATGGCCCTATCGGGCTGCCTGTGCCCGCTGGCGTTCAAGCGGTAGCCGTACGTTCGGCCAGGGAAATGCAAGACGCTTGCCTTGCGCTGTACGCGGAAGCGGATATCACGGTTATGGGAGCAGCTGTGGCCGATTATACCCCTAAAGTCGTTTCGGATCAGAAAATCAAAAAGGAATCCAGCGGCCTGGTGCTCGAACTCGAAAAAACCACGGATATTCTGGGCGAGCTGGGAAGCCGCAAAAGGCCGGGGCAGTTGCTCGTCGGTTTTGCCCTTGAAACGGAAAACGAGGAAGCTAATGCCCTAGTCAAGCTTCACAAGAAGAACCTCGACTTGATCGTACTTAACTCGTTAAACGATAAGGGTGCCGGTTTTGCCGTGGATACCAACAAGGTTACAATCATCGACCGCCACCAACGTACGCATCCCTATTCGCTGAAGTCCAAGGACGAGGTAGCGGCGGATATCTGCCAGCATATCTTGGGCGCGTTAGGCCAAGCCCAGCCGGTGATTTAGCTAGAAAAACCCTTCCAAGCCTTATTCGCCAGTCAGGCATCTACGACATTTAATCTTATCTTTGCGGGCTAGTCAATACTATAATTCTTATTGCATGAGAAAGGTTTTTGGGTATATCCTGTCGCCAGTCCATTTCTTTTATTTTGGCTTGTTGCTGATTATTTTCCATCCCATTCAGTGGATGTGCCTCCATTGGGGAGGCTATGCGGCGCACAAGCGTTCGGTGGAATTGCTCAATGCCTTGTTAATTTCTTCGTATTACCTGTTGGGCAATACGGTACGCTTTACCAATAAGCAGACGATTCCGGTCGACCGGCCCATCCTGTTTATTTCCAACCACCAGAGCATGTACGATATTCCGCCGTTGATTTACAAGCTGCGCAAGCATCACGGCAAGTTTATCTCCAAAGTAGAATTGGCCAAGGGCATACCTAGCATATCGTATAACTTGAAACATGGGGGAGGGGCCAATATTGACCGCAAGGACTCTAAACAGTCGATTGCCGAAATTCTGAAGCTGGCCAACAATATGCATAGCAAGAAATGGTCGGCTTTTATCTTTCCCGAGGGTACCCGCGCCCGCCAAGGACACATGAAAACGTTTAACGTAGGCGGAATTGCGACGATTTTAAAAAAAGTGCCAGACGCGCTTATCGTGCCCATCGCGATCAACAACTCGTGGAAAATGGTGCGTTATGGCATGTTTCCGCTTAATACCTTTCTAGCGATGTCTTGGGAAGTGTTGCCGCCCATCGAGCCAGCGGGGCGTTCGGTCGAGGATATTGTGGCAGAGACCGAAGCCGCGATTCGGGCCAGGGTTGTGGCGTAGTCAGACCCTTCCTAACCCCTGCTCCCGCTGGGGCGCGTCCAGTTCGCCGAATTCGGAATTGTTAGACACGTATTCGGGGACGATATCCTTGACCATGGACACCATTTTTTTGCGGTCGCCATAGGGTTGGGCTTGCTTTACGAAGGCGCAAAGCGTCTGGATCCGCGTCGTTTTTTCCTGTACGTCCTGGGTATTTACCTTCGCGATGAGTATTTTGTCGTGGTAGGTTTTCAGCGTATTCTCGTCATTGGCCAACAGCTCTTCCCTGATTTTTTCACCGGGGCGCAGCCCGACGATCTTGATGTCAATGTCGTCCGGATAAGATAAGCCTTTCAGCCGGATCATTTTTTGGGCCAGATCCATGATTTTCACGGGCTTGCCCATGTCAAACACGAAAACTTCGCCGCCTCGCCCCATTACGCCGGCCTCCTGTACCAATTGGCAGGCTTCGGGAATGGTCATGAAGTAACGCGTAATATCGGGGTGCGTTAGGGTGACCGGGCCACCCGCTTTGATTTGCTTTTCAAACAACGGAATGACGGATCCGTTCGAGCCGAGTACGTTGCCGAACCGGGTGACGACGAAAGCTGTTTCAGAACGATCGTTGAGCGCGGTGACGTAGATTTCCGCAATGCGTTTCGTCGCGCCCATCACGTTGGTGGGGTTGACGGCTTTATCCGTCGAAATCATGACGAACTTCTCGACGCCATAGCGGTCGGATAAATCGGCTACATGACACGAGCCGGACACATTGGTGAGAATGGCCTCATACGGGTTGACCTCCATCAGTGGCACGTGTTTATACGCAGCGGCGTGGAATACGACATCCGGCCGGTACTGTGCAAAGATGGACTCCATAAACCCAAGATCGCGTACGTCGGCAACGATAAACTGGGCCTTGTCAGCTAGTATATCCCGGTGCAACTCCTGTTGTATTTCATAAAGCGGGGATTCGGCCTGGTCGGCCACCACCAGTTGCTTACATCCCGTCCGGATGATCTGCCGCACGAGTTCGGATCCAATGGAACCCGCTCCCCCGGTCACCAGTACGACTTTGCCCTGCAAGGCTTCGTACACTACAGGGTTGTTCAGCTCGATCGCCTTTCGTCCCAGCAGGTCGTTAATCTTGAGGGTACGGATTTGGCGTGTGGCGACGGCTCCCTCCAGCATTTTGGACGAATTTGGGATGATTTTTATCTTAAGGGGCAACGATTCGGCTTGGTTGGAGATTCGCTCCAGCCGTTCGGGGTCATGATTGTCAATGGCGATAATGAGCTCCTGCGCGCCGCCCCGTTGTTTCAGAAAGCCCATGTCCAGCTCTTCGAGTGCACGCACGGTATGGCCTTGTATCCGCTTGCCAATGCGGGTCGGGTTGTCGTCCACGATGGCAACGACCCGGTACCGGTTTCGGCTCCCCGCGTGTAACAGGTTGAACGCGCTATTGCCCATATCCCCGGCTCCGAAAAGCACGACGGATATCTGGTTCCCTTTTGTCGTCCAAAAACGGTTATGGTACCATGCTTTGTAAACAAAACGGGCAGCCAGCATGGCCGCGCAGGCCATCATGGCATGCAGCAATAGCTGGATTTGGGACGTTGCTAGTAGATGCTGAACGAGCGGTGGGAGGCTTTGCCTTTCCGGGGTTGCTATCAGCCAGCTCGCTAAGGCCGTGGCAGCAAAGAGGAAAACGAACGCTGCAGCAATGCACTTGGAAATCACGAATAAGTCCCGCAATTCCGTCCGCCGGATGATGCTCCGATACGGCTTAAAGAGTACGAACGAAACAAAATAAACGAAAGTGGCGAGGGCAGATTGGGACACCATTTCCTCGAGGTTTAATTCCTCCTGAAACTGGGCAATAAGCACAAAGCTGAAGACGAAACACGTCCAAACGATTATTAAGTCGATAAGGAGCACGACCCAGCGGGGGTACTCTCTTATTAGCTTGCTCGTAAAGGGTGCTTGCATTTCTTTCATAGCGATGAATAAACCGTCAGCTTACGGATATACGGACAAAAGTACGTTTTTTTTATCGTGATAGATGCGTGTCTATGGACCGTCCACTGCGCGGGCTTTCTGATGGGTTATAGGGGTGTGGCTTACCGTTCGAGTTTAGGGACACGCCGAGGCGTATCCTCGCCTTTGACGATGCTTTCGGCACCCAAGGCGATCCCTTCGATGGATGATATGATATTCTGGATGTTGAGGGTCTCCACCTCGTCTTTGACGGTATGGTAATTTTGATCGCGTTCGATTTGAACCGTGGAGAACGTATGTGCTGGCACGCCTACCGCCGCCAAGGAGGCGTTGTCACTGCGGTAAAAGAGGTTTTGCGTGGGATACGGGTCGGGGTGGAACGTAAATTTCGTGCCTGCGACGTTGCGCTGCATGATTGTTGCCAAATCAGATTGGTCGAAACCGGTGACGTAGAGGGCATTGGAGCCAAACCGTGAGTCTTTACCAATCATCTCG
Organism: uncultured Sphingobacteriaceae bacterium; assembly: GCA_964444885.1. Taxonomy (GTDB): domain Bacteria; phylum Bacteroidota; class Bacteroidia; order Sphingobacteriales; family Sphingobacteriaceae; genus CAYRGQ01. The sequence continues at coordinate 37,459 of CAYUIZ010000007.1, forward strand.
ATATTCACCATGGCCACGATGGCGTCTGGATCTGTTTGTTCCGAGAAATAGCGCGACCCCACCATGCCGATTTCCTCCGCGGTGAATGCCACGAACAGCAAGGTGCGCTCATTGTCGCCGCGCTGTTTGTAGTGATCGGCTAAGCTGATGACAGCCGACACGCCCGAGGCATTGTCGTCAGCACCGTTCGCGATTGAATCCTGTCCTACCGCCGGGAGGATCCCAATGTGGTCGTAATGGGCGGAGAAAATCACGATTTCGTCTTTTTTAGACCTGCCGGGCAGGACGCCTACGATATTCGACAGCGGAAGCTCCTCGATCGTATTGGTGAAATTGACACGGAAAGACTGGGGAGCCGATTCGTTTAGCACATATACCACCGAAGCACCTGACGCAGGGGCCTGGCTAAGCACGCGCGGGTTTGAGGTGAACCGCTTGTAGCGGCTGAAGAGCCTAGCGAAGCTCGTGTCGACACGAACCAACGCATCCTGGCCGCCATTGTTGATCTCCCGGAAACGTGTGGCAAAGTCTTCACCGGCTTTGATCTCGAGCATGGCCACACCGGGATCGTCGTTCCACGCAATCCCCGGATTGGCGCTGGAAACCATCACGCGCTCGTCGGTCAGGAGCGTGCCATCCACCACTATTTCCGTGCTGGCAGGCTGGATGCGCGTGATGCGGAATGTCTGCCTGAAGCTGCCGTCGGCATAATGATCCAGACCTATGCGATCGAATTCGCCGGCAATAAAGTCGGCCGCTCGTTCAATGCCCGGCGTGAATGATGCCCGGCCCTCCATGTCATCGGCAGCCAATGTATGGACGATTCGGGACACCGTACGGAGATCGACAATTTCCTGACGCGGAGCCTTTCGGCTGGCGCATCCCCAAAGAAAAAAGAAAACGGTTAGCAGGTAGCATATTTTCATAGTCGTCGTTTGCAACATCCTTTTTGAGGCCTATTAAGCCAAAAGTAAACAATTCTTTTATTATCCGTCGGCAACGAATTGATTACCTTTGCGCAATTTCTAAACAGGGCTATGGGTAAAACAGCAGGCCGTGGGGCTTTGTTTTTTATTGTGGTTACCGTCGTCATCGATGTTATCGGATTGGGGATTATCATCCCCGTGATGCCTGCGCTGATTCTGGACCTGACGGGCGGCACGCTGAGCGACGCGTCCACCTACGGAGGTTGGCTCATGTTTGCGTATGCCGCCACCCAGTTCTTCTTCGCTTCGGTCTTGGGCAATTTGAGCGACCGGTGGGGTAGGCGGCCCGTACTGTTACTCTCTTTGCTGGGATTTTGCGTCAACTACGCGCTGATGGGCTTCGCGCCATCGGTGGCCTGGCTGTTTGCCGGACGGTTGGTCGCGGGTGTCACAGGTGCCAGTCATACGGTTGCCGCTGCGTACATCGCCGATATCAGCCCGCCCGACAAGCGCGCGCAGCATTTCGGATTGCTGGGGGCGGCATTTGGCATTGGTTTTATTATTGGCCCGGTACTGGGCGGCCTGTTGGGTCATTACGGGCCGAGAGTGCCGTTTTTTGCGGCTGCGGGACTAAGTTTGCTTAACTGCATTTACGGCTTTTTTGTTGTGCCGGAGTCGCTGCCCGTCGAAAAGAGGCGGCCATTCAGCTGGCGAAAGGCCAATCCAATCGGTTCGTTTCGGCACATTCGGAAATTTCCCGAGATCACGACGCTGGTCGTATGTATTGCGCTGGTAAATATTGCAGCCCATTCCGTGCAGAGCACGTGGTCGTACTACACCATGGAGCGCTATGGGTGGACGGAGCGAATGGTGGGCATATCATTAGGATTTATGGGGTTGTTGCTGGCTATTGTACAGGCTGGGCTGCTGCGGGTGATTATCCCTAAGATCGGCGCTGAGCGTAGCGTACTGTTAGGGCTTAGCCTGTACACCGTCGCGCTGCCGCTGATGGCGTTTTCCGTGGAGCCGTGGATTATTTTCATGGCGGCCGTGCCCTACGTCTTTGCCGGTATCGGCGGGCCGGCCATGCAAGGTATTATTTCCAATAAAGTGCCCGCCAGCGAGCAGGGCCAAATTCAGGGTGGGCTGGCGAGCGTGATTAGCCTGACGGCGATTGTTGGTCCGCCGATGATGACCGCCCTATTTGCCCATTTCACCCGGCCCGAGGGAGGCATTTACTTTCCGGGTGCCCCGTTTCTGGCTGGCTCGGTGCTGACCGCCACTAGCGTAGTGCTGGCCATCGGGTATTTGCGTAACAGTAAAAAAATCAGTAAATTAGGCACGTATGAAAACACAAACAACGATAGCGACTAAGGCAGGCGCAAGTTATATTGGTAAGCTTTGCCGGCACTTTGTCCACAAGATTGACGCCAGCTATGAAGGCAATACGGGTAAAGCTATTTTTCCCTTCGGGGTTTGCTTGATGCGTGCGGATGACGAATCGCTGACCTTTGAGGTGGATGCGCATGACGCTGAGGGCGCTGCTAAAATTAAGGGCGCCCTCGACCGGCATTTAATCAAGTTTGCTTACAAGGAGCAACTCGAGATAAACTGGGAAGACTTAGGCTAAGTTACTTCTTTTCAATTAAGCACACGGCATACGCCACCACACCTTCTTGACGGCCAATGAAACCCATCGTTTCATTGGTCGTTGCTTTGATGGAGATGTCGCTTTCATCCAGTCCGGTAGCTTGGGCGATGTTTCGCTTCATCTCCGGGATATAGGGTTTGATCTTGGGGGCCTCGAGGCAAAGCATGGCGTCGATGTTGCCTGGCGTCCAGCCGTTGTCGGCCAGCATGCCGATGCAGCGGCGGAGCAGGTCGAGGCTGCTGGCTCCTTTCCAGCGGTCGTCGGTATTGGGGAAATGATAGCCAATATCTTCCAGGTTGGCCGCGCCCAGTAAGGCGTCGCAGATTGCGTGGGCCAGCACGTCAGCATCCGAGTGCCCGAATGCCCCCGCAGGGTGGTCCAGCTTGGCGCCGCCCAAAATAAACGGATGTCCTTCCTTAATCTGATGTACGTCAAATCCGAAGCCTACTTTTATTTTCATGGTGTTGTGGTTATGGATTGCAGGAGGCGATGCGTCGCCATGGATCGCGCAATAGCCGGCCTTCACCCCGTATTGGCCCAAACATAGGCAATCGAGCCAATATTCTCAAATGGTATAGTCTTTGTGCGAGTTACGCGCTTGGTGCCGGATGGGTGCCCAGCTGTTGAATTTAACATTTATGCGAAGGCGATCTCGGCGATTTATTGTTATTTTTGACGAATCATAGGCCAGCATTAGAAATAACCATCGTGCAATGAAGATATTGAAAACCTGTTATATCCCGCTCCTTGTCTTGGCAAGCGTGGGCATATTGGCAAGTTCCTGTAAAAACCGCGACGGCGTTTCGTCCAAGACGGGTGTGCCGTATAACGATCCGTACAACGGCGGTTTGCAGATTAACCGCAAGGTGAAGGAAGGCCCCGGCCCTGGGCTGGTGGTGATTGAGGGCGGTACGTTTGTGATGGGCGGAAGCCTGGCCGAAGACATCACCTATGCACACGACAACCTGAAGCGGCGAGTGACGGTAGCCTCGTTTTATATGGACGAAACCGAGGTGTCCAATGCCGACTGGCTGGAGTACCTGCAATGGCTGAACCATACGTTCCCAGAGGACCGCGAATTGTATTACAACGCACTGCCAGACACCTTGGTTTGGCGCAGCCCGCTTTCTTACAATGAGCCTTACGTGGATTTGTACTTGAGGCATCCGGCCTACCAGGACTATCCCGTGGTGGGCGTCAGTTGGGAACAGGCGCAGGCGTATAGCGTCTGGCGTACCGATCGGGTCAACGAACATATCCTGCGGGAGCGGGGCGCATTGGCCGATTACCGAAGCATGGCGGAAGCACAAGGACGCCCCGGCGAACCTTTTAATACCGATATTTACCTCAACGGCCAATACCAAGGCGAAGGCATTGACGGCGAACGCATGCCCGCGGATAATTCTCCCGGTGCTGCCGACGGGGCACGTCGTCCCGTGCGCATGGAAGACGGCATACTGAAACAGCCGTACCGCCTCCCCACCGAAGCGGAATGGGAATACGCGGCGTTGGGTCTGGTCGGCAATACCGAATACGGCAATATCGAAAGTGGTAAGGTCTATCCGTGGAACGGACTGGGCGTGCGCTCGCCCAAACGGCGTACGCAAGGCCTGATCATGGCTAACTTTAAGTTGTCCGCTGGCGATAATATGGGCGTCGCCGGATACTTGAATGACGGCGGCGACATCACCGTGCCCGTCACTTCCTACCTGCCCAATGACTACGGCCTGTACAACATGGCCGGCAATGTCAATGAGTGGGTGAATGACGTCTACCGGCAGCTGTCGTACGAAGATTTCGATGATTTTAACCCGTTCCGGGGCAATGTCTATATGGATAAGCAATATGAGGACGCCGAAAAAGGCATCTTGGCTAAAGACAAGTACGGCCGCCCGATCCGTGTGCCGGCTACTGCACCGCGCAAGCAGACGTGGGAAGAGCTGCAACGCGACGGAGCCGCTGACCAAACGGTCAATAATTTCCAGCATGACGTGCGGGGCTACGGCGACAGCGCTCCCGAAGAGTTGTATGGCATTACGACGTTGGTCAACAACGAATCGCGTGTCTATAAAGGAGGCTCATGGAACGACCGTGCCTATTGGCTGAATCCCGCTACGCGGCGCCACATGCAACAGACCGAATCGGACGCCATGGTGGGTTTCCGGTGCGCGATGACGCTGGTTGGGTCGCCGGAGGTCAATACACAGGGTAAGCCTACTTTTCCAGCCAACCGTAGCCGGGGGCAACGTCGTGGCTGGCCCTTTTAATAGACCCTCATCCCTACTTGAGGCTTTTGATACAGCCGCGTACCGTCTCCAATACCCTGTATGGGCTTAGCAATGCCAATGCAATAGGCGTGTCTGCGCGGCCTCATCACAGGCAATCTCCGTTTTATCTTCCTACGAGGCTTATAAAATGTCCGTGCTATTATGGTATCGTGGTTACTCGCGAATACTGCGTTGTGTTTTTGTACCTAACACCATCTCGGCCAAGAAAAAATAAGCTAGTCCTACACCGATCATCAGTACCATCGTAAATCCGAACGCTGCAGACAGGGAATATTGATACGCGATGAAACCCAAGAAGGCGGGTCCGGCCAGTTGGCCGAGGTATCCAATGGTTGTGATCGCAGGGATACTGACATTGGGCGAAATGCCGCGCAGTTGGCCGCCGGCGCTGAAAAAAATCGGGACAATATTGGCCGCTCCCAAGCCCAGCAATACGTACCCGGCCAACACAAGGTAGACCGAAGGGGCCCATATGGACAGCGCTAACCCAGCGGCCGCTAGCATACTGCCGCCCAGCACCACCACGTTGCCACTTAAGCGTTCCACTAGGCCGTCGCCGAGCAAGCGCATCGTGGCCATGGCGACGGAAAACGCGGCATAACCGACACCTGAAAATTCCTGTGATACACCCTTCGTGTCACGCAAGAATACCGCGCTCCAATCGAGCATGGCCCCCTCGGCTAAGAACACCGCGAAACACATCATGCCAAGGAAGAAGATACTGCTCCGGAGCCAAGGCAGGCCTTGGCGCTGTTCCGGGCCCGGCTCGCCCGGCTCGCCTGAGAACTTCCTGATGGTGTCGCGTTCGGTGGCGTAATCCAGAAAAAACCGATACTGGCTGGCCGCGATGAGAATGAGCAGGACAGAAATGCCGAGGGCGGCATGAAGGGGTTCCAACCCTGCTTTGACCAGCGCGCCCAAACCCAACGCGCCTATGAGTCCGCCGACACTGAACAGGCCGTGTAATGAAGACATGATGGGCCGCCCGTAGAGGTTCTGTACCTGCACGCCATGCGCATTCATGGCCACGTCAATAGCTCCGATGCCGGCGCCAAAAACGAAAAGGCAAATCGCCATGAGCGGCATGGTGGGCACTAGGATCAGGGTAGGCAGGCTGAATGCAATCACGCCGGCGGCAAGCGCGATAATAATCCGGGTGCCGAAGCGATTGATTAAGACGCCAGCCATTGGCATCATCACCAAGGCTCCGAACCCCAAAAAGAGCAATAACACCCCCAATTGCCCATCATGAATCCCCAAACGATCTTTCGCGTAGGGTACCATCGGCGCCCAGCTCGACAAGCCTACGCCGCATACCAAAAAAATAAGCATCGTGGCCACGCGGGCACGCCGTAAGTGCAAACCTTGGTTTTTCATGCGGCAAAAGTACGGCATTTTTGGCAAGAAGCAGGCGCGTAATCGTAAGGCTGGCACGTGTTTCGTGGGATAGGCATGCGGCGTGTTTCCACCGCGCATATTGTGCTCGCTTTTCAAAGCGCCTGGATGCAGGTCAACGTTCGTTTTTGGCCTCGGCGGGGCCGCGGGCGGATCAGATCCGGGGAGCTCCGCACAAGGGTTTTGGCAAGCAGTGTTTGCAATTTGTTGCGGACATATTGTATCTTGCAGCCCTGGTTAGTTTGGTATGGCTTTATCTGATGTAGTGAATAGAAGGTATTGGAATTGATGCAATTGCATAAGGGCAATTTTCGTTGGGTGAAGGCTTTCAGCATCCACTGTTTATACTGGGTTTGCTTCGTGTTGCCCCTCGGGGTAAGCGCGCAGTGGATTGTGCGCGGCAAGGTCACTGACGGGGCTACCGGCTACGGTTTGCCGGGTGTGACCGTATCGTTCGTGCAATCGAGCCAGGCGACGTCGACCGATAGCTTGGGGTGGTACGAACTCCGTGCTAATACGGCCCCGGGCCAGATTCGCTTCCAGTTGCTGGGCTACCATCCCGAGTACCGCGCGCTGTCGGGCGATTCATCGCAGACGGTCGACGTGACCATGCAGGAGGATTCCCAAATCATCGACGAAGTGCTGGTCAGGGGAGGGCGCTACCGCAACCGCAATAACCCCGCGGTGGAACTAATCCGAAACGTCATTGCCCACAAGCGGGTAAATAGCCCCGATCGGTTCGACTACCGCACCCATGACGTGTATGAGAAAATTATGATGGCCGCCAGTGATCTGCCCCAGTCCATCATTAATAGCCCGCTGACCAAGAGCTACCGGTTCGCTTTTGAGAATATTGACAGCACCCTGGTGCCCGGACGTCCGTTGCTGCCAATCTTTCTGGAGGAAAACATGACCCGGCAATACGAGCGGCTGTCGCCGCGCGCCAGCAAAAGCGTCAACGTGGCCACCAAGAAAACGGAACTGGACAAGCGTTACGTCAACAACGAAAATATCCAAACCTACATCAAATACCTGCACAGCGACGTCGATATCTACGCGAATAACATCTTGATCCTCAACCGGCCGTTCCTGAGTCCGTTGGCCGAAAGTTCGCCTCTTTTTTACCGCTTCTACATCACCGATACGGTGCGCACGCTGGGTGGTGATTTTATTGAGGTGAGTTTCGTGCCGCGCAACGATAAGGATGCATTGTTTTCCGGCAAACTCCAAATCAGTACCGATGGCAACTACGGCGTTCGCTATGCCGATATCCGGGTGGATGGCGGGGCCAATATCAATTGGGTCAACGATATTCAGATTGTGTTGCGGTTTGCGCAGCACCGCACCGGCATTTATCTGTTGCAATCTTCGGACGCACGCTACAACTTCGGGCTGTATGATAGCAAGCGTGGGCTTTTTGGGCAGCGCACCGTCGTATACAGCGACTTAGATACCGAAACGCCCATCCCCGCCACCATTTTCCGGGGCCAAAACCAAGCACAGGTGGACGAGGCGCCGCGCCGTACGGCACGATATTGGGAGGAACGCCGGCCCATTCCGTTGTCAGCCGCGGAAGCGCAAACATACATAAATATCGATAGCCTCGACCGTAACAAGTCGTTTAGACGGGTGTTGGATATCGGGTATTTGCTGATGACCAGCTATAAGCAGGCAGGCCCGTTCGAATTTGGACCGGTGGAATACATGTATACCTACAACCAGCTTGAAGGAAGCCGTGTGCGCGTGGGCGGGCGTAGCAGCCGCGCGCTGTCCGAGCGTTTCTACGTACAAGGGTACGCCGCCTATGGTTTTGGGGATGAGCGATGGAAATATTACGTGGGCGCAGCGCATACGCTTAACAAACGGCGGATCAACGCCTATCCGGCCCATTATATCCACGTGTCCTATCAAGACGATGCGCGCGAACCGGGGTTGCCGCGCGATTTTTATAACGGCGGCAGCTTCGCTGAAGCATTCCGGACCGGAAAGCAGGACAAATGGACCTATAACCGCGAATGGCTGGTCGACCACGTGATCGAATTCGGCAACCATCTGATGCTCAAAACAACGTTGTCGCGCCTGCATCAAACCTCAGCCGCCCAATTGCGGTTTGCCAATGCGCTGGGTAGCGAACAGCCGTTTCTGCGCACGGCGGCCTTGGGCACGAGCCTGCGCTGGGCCCCCGGCGAGGAGTATCAGCAACGCAACCTGGAGCGCACGCCCATTGTCAATGGTAGGCCCATCTTCACGCTGGGCTACCAGCAGGGCATCAAAGGCCTGTTTGGGGGCGAATATGATTATCAGAAGCTCCAATTCGATGTATTCAAACGGGTGTTTTTATCCCAGTTAGGACATGCCGACATCGGTCTCGGCACGGGATATATTTTTGGTAGCGTGCCGTTTCTTTTGCTCGATATACCGAACTCCAACCAAACCTACGTCCTGTCGCCCGATTCCTACCAGCTCATGAACGAGCTGGAGTTTGTGAGCGACCAATTCGCAAAACTCAGTATACGCCAGCATTTCCTCGGATTCTTCCTCAATAAGATTCCGTTGGTGCGGCAGCTCAATATGCGCGAAGTGGCTACGTTTAAAGCGCTCTACGGCGGGCTGCGGGACGAGAATAGGCCCCAAAACAATAACGCGCTTTTCTTGTTTCCTACCAATGCCGATGGGCAGCAGACCACGTTCACGCTTGAGCGAAAACCCTACATGGAAGCCAGCATAGGGCTGGAGAATATTTTTAGCGTACTCCGCGTGGAATATGTGCGCAGATTGTCTTATCTTCATCATCCGGATACGAAGCCCGGGGGTTTTCGGTTCAGTATCGGACTGACCTTCTGATAAGCGCAGCCTCCGGCAATCGGGTACACAGGATAACGAGATAAACCATGGCCTATTCAACGATTACCGTCCAACAGGAAGACCAAGTTGCCTTAATTACAATCAACCGCGAAAGCAAACTGAATGCACTGAATGGGGAGACCCTACGCGAGCTTCGACACGTGCTCCAGGCCACGCTGGATGATCCGGCCGTACGCGGCATCATCCTTACGGGTGCCGGCGACAAGGCCTTTGTAGCTGGTGCTGATATTGCCGAGTTTGCTGATTTTGACGCCACACAGGGACGGCAACTGGCCCAGGATGGGCAAGACCTCGTATTTGATTTGATTCATGGGGCGCCGAAGCCCGTGCTGGCGGCCATTAACGGATTTGCATTAGGCGGCGGGCTCGAGCTGGCGCTGGCCTGCCATATCCGGGTAGCTTCGCGGACGGCTAAACTGGGATTGCCCGAGGTCTCCCTCGGATTAATACCAGGCTATGGCGGTACGCAACGCCTGACCCAGCTTGTGGGTCGGGGGCGCGCCTTGGAAATGATCCTTACCGGGGATATGATCAGCGCGGTACAAGCGGAGGCGTTCGGACTGGTTAACCACGTGACCGAACCCGAGGAGTTGCTCGACAAAGCCACGTCGATCCTCGCACGGATCGCCTCGCGGTCGCCGCAGGCCGTCGGGGCGGCGATCAACGCCGTCAATGCAGGCCTTGATCCCCAGCAAGACGGGTTCAAGGTAGAAATTGAGGAGTTTGGCAAACGCTTTGGCACAGCCGAGTTTCGCGAAGGTGTCGATGCGTTTCTCACCAAACGGAAGCCCAATTTCTGACGCTTTTTTGCTCGTTAGGGATACTGTTCGTCCATTTGCCATTAATCCACGCCTATGTCCAAAAGCAACATATTTACTGACAAGCAGCGCAACGTTATCATTCTTATCATCATCGTGTTGTTGGCTGCGGTGCTGTTTTACGCCGTGCGCAACATTTTCGGAGCCTTGTTGGGCACGATGGTGATGTACACCTTATTCAGGCCGATGACGATCTATCTGATCGAACGGCTGAAATGGAACCGGTCGTTGGTGGCGGTACTGATTATTTTCATATCCTTTCATGTGATTATCGTGCCCTTTCTCGGACTGGGGAAAATGCTGGTCGATAAGGCGGTAGCGATACAGAAAAACCCCGAATGGATAACCACCGTAGTGGAGTCGGTCAACCGCTTTGCGGGTGACACGTTGGGCAAGCCGGATTTTTTGCAAGAACAGCTTGAGAATAGCGCCACCTATCTGGGCGGCATACTTACCTCTTTGCTCTCAGGTGCGGCCGGCTTATTTTTAGATATCACGGTGATGTATTTCCTGCTTTACTTCATCATCGTCAATTTCCGGAGCTTTGAGCGCGGGCTGTTGCGCTACTCGCCGTTTCAGATAGACAATGCCGTTAGGTTCGGTCATGAAATGCGTAATATCACATACGCGAATGTGGTGGGGCAGACGCTTATCGCAATCGTGCAGGGGGGCAGCTTGGCACTGGGCTTTTGGATGTTCGGGTATAGTGACCCGTTTTTTTGGGGTGTTATCTGCGCTATCCTCGCGTTCATCCCCCTGCTGGGCCCGCCACTGATCTTCGTGCCGGCCGCCATCATTGCGCTCACGCAAGGCGACAACGTGGCCGGAATCGGCCTCTTGGTGTATGGATTTGTGGTAGTCATCAATATTGACAACGTACTGCGGCTGGTCATTGCCAAAAAGCTGGGGGACATCCATCCCATCATTACCATCATCGGCGTAATCATTGGCATACCGCTCTTCGGCGTGCTCGGCCTTGTCTTCGGTCCTTTATTGCTCTCGTATTTCCTTATCGCCGTTAAAATTTACGATCTGAAGATGCGCGAAGTAGCGGAGCCTAAATCGGATGACCTGCTGGTCGACACCCCGGACGACAAACCTACCAAACCAATAAATACCTAAGAATAGGGATTTTTTTTCGTTTGTAGCCACCCTATCTTTGCAGGCACGCCAGGTGGGGATGGAGCAGGTAATTACGCATCGGTCTGGCTGATAATGTATATGCATGTTTTTTGAAAAAAAGCCCACTGCAACAGTGGTAAGAAAGGAGCACAAGCGGCGGTACATAAGCTGGCTGCTAACGATGTTGCCCATTGTGTTGTTTTCATCCTGTTTTCAGCTGGTCGAAGATATTACGGTGCGCAAAGACGGTTCAGGCACGGCCGTGCTAATGGCCAACTTCAGTGCCAGTCGCAACAAGCTTGCCTCGGTCATGCTGCTGGACAGCGTGCAAGGCCATAAAGTCCCGTCCCGCCAAGACATTCAGGGCGAAATGGCGTCTTTCGTAAACGCACTCAAGCAGGTGGAAGGGATCAGCCAAGTTTCGCATACGCTCGATTTCGACCGGTTTATCGTTCGGGTCAACTTTTCGTTTTCGGATGTTTCCAAGCTCAACGGCGTGACGGCTATGGTGTTCCGCCAGTTCAAAATCGAGTCGGAAAATACTTCCTCGTACAGCCTGACCAAAGCGGGTCGCTTTTCGCGGCAGTACAGCTACGACCCCGAAGCAGGCAAAGCCTTTGTACGTCTCAAACCCGAGGACCGGCAGGTGTTTGAAGGTGCGTTGTACACCAGCATTTACCGATTTGACCGCGCTGTGGCACAGGTCAGCAACGCCTTGGCCAAGACGGCTGCTTCCGGCCAGTCGGTTATGCTGCAGACCCCCATCGTGGACCTGATTACTGGCAAAACGAACGTTTCGAATCAAATTCAGTTAAAATAGCGCGTGGCGGCAAGGGCATTGCATGGCATCCCACTGGCCGCTCGCAAGGAAATTTCACATCTTAATAATCCACACGTACGACGATGACCCGCATTTTTTGTTTCCTAGCCGTATTTTTCGCGGTTGGCGTGGCCCAGAGCCAAGACTTAGCTGACCGTATCCCCGCTGATGCCATTGGCGTGGTAAAAATCAATACCCCCCGCTTTTTTGAAAGCGTGGGTGTGGATGAATTCAGCCAGTCTACCTTGGGGGAGGTGTTCATGCAGCTTTTAGGAGGTGACGGCGCGCGCAATACCAGTATTGGCGACTATGGAATAGCCCTAGACCGTGCGGCTTACCTCTATGGGTTGCGTTCGGATAGCGTACGTTACAGTGTATTTCTTTGGCCCGTGTCCGATGCGGCCAAGCTGCAGGCTACGCTTTTTGCCGATAAGGAAGTTGACGCAGTGGATGGTTACAGGCGACACATCGACCTGCCGGAATACTACGGCCAAGCGACCGTCTATACATGGAACGAAACCGTTCTCACCGTAGTTTCGCCCAAGCAAATACCTGGCTATTTCGACGACGAAGAAGTTGCGTCGCGCTATGGATTGGCTAATAGAAGCTATTCCGATTTTTATCATGATTACGATGCAGCGGCGTATGAGGTGGCAGACGAGCTGGACGGCTACCCCGCCGGGTCTTGGGACGATCTTTACCGGGTAGATACCGTCGGGATGGCGATCGGTTCGGCCGCGGTTGACGACCGGGACACCCTGACGTCAGCAGGGGAAATTGATACGCTAGTGTCAGCATGGGAAGCTGAAACCCTGGAATCGGAACGGAGAGCCGATCCACTGTTGTGGGAATGGGATGACCACGACACGACCGATAAGGATGGCGAGTATACCCCGGGTTTGTATGAAGACTATGTGGCACTATCGGAAACGGACCGGCAAATCAAGGACAGCGTGCTGGTCGTGTGGACAATAGGCTACGCCCATGGCCTGCTCACTTCTCCTGCGGCCGACAACCTGCTGCGGCATACCGCTTTTACGAAGGCGATGGACGCCAAGGCCATCGTGTCCGTATGGCTTCCGGATTTTGCATCGCTCTACGGCTTTGCCTGGCCGGAACTATTTAATTTGGGCTTAGGCACATTGGGGAACGGTTTCCCCTATTACGGGGATATGCGTGTCCACGTGTATGCCGACAAGGACTTGCGGATCGCATCGACCATGGAGGTAGGTGACGCGTGGGCGGCGCCTATCAAGCGCATGTACGACCAGAAGATCAACCGCAAGTTTTTCCGGTATATCAACAGCGAAAGCATGCTGGGCATGTATGGTTTTGCGACAAATACCGAAGCCATCCTGGAAGAACTGCCCGGGTTGGTCAATAACGCCTTTGGTTCGATCAATGGACCTTACCAAGAGGAAACTGCGCTCGCCACAGCCATCCTCAGCGTGTTATTAGACGAGGCGGCGATAGCGCGCGCCGTGCGCGGCGACGGGTTGTTCGTGCTTAATGGACTCGAAGAAAGGGAGGTGCCGTACACGTATTACGACTGGGACGAAGATTATAACATGATTGAGGTAGACTCCGTCCAAAGCGCGCTTGTCCCCGACTTTCTGTTTATGCTCTCCTCCGACGACCGGACGATTTATGATCGCGTGGTATCGTATTTGGCGTCTAAAGGGCATGTGCTGGATTACGGGCGCATCGTCGAAGTAAATCGGTCTGATATGCCTTTCGGTGTCTTTATGGCTCACCACCGCGGGATACTTTTTGTTGGGTCTTCAGCTGAAAAGCTGGAGGCGATCGTACAAAACCGGTACCGGGGCAAGATGACACGGGGCCACCGGCGCATGTTGAGGCGCCACACGGTGGCGGGCATGTTCAGCGTCGCCAACGCGGCCGAGCAGTTTGACAATGCACAGCTGGATGCCTTGGAAAGCTATGTGCCGATTCGCAATATGCTTGGTGGCTTGGGCGAGATGCAATACAAACTGCGTATGCGGGGCAATTCGATGGAACACGAGTTTGTGTCGCGTACGCCCAGCGATTATCCCAACGCGATCCAACAGATCATGTCGTTGATGGATTTTGTACAGGGCGACAGCTATTAGCAGCAGCTTATGAGAAGGTTTTTTATTGCGGTACTGGTTCTGGCTATTGTGGTGGTTTTGGCCCTGTGGGGTGTCATTAGCTACCGCAATCAGATGTCCTACAACTCGGGGATGGTCGATAGCAGGGCAACCCGCGTCATTAAGGTGGATGTCGGTTCGCTGACTCGCGATATCGGCTGGAACGCCTTCTGGAATCCCTCGTATTACGCGGAGGAAGGCAGCTCCGAATTCATGGAAAAGAAGAAAATAATGCGGACCGGATTGGGCGCGCTCGCGAAAGTATTTCTCTTCCAGGTAGGCGACGAGCCGTTTTGGTCCAACCCTTCGTTCGGCATATTGCCCATTTCGGATATCGATAGCTTCTCCCGGTTTCTGCAAACCGAACTGGGTATGCGCGTAGGACGCGACAGCGTGGGGCGATTTGGGCGCGGCAACCAACTATTGGTTCGGTATGACGACCGGCAGGCTGCGGTTGCATTAGGTAATTTCGGGCCGGGGCATGAGCGTCTTGCTGACAGCCTGTTGATGTGGAACCTCGGCGCATACTTGGCGGGCGAACAGCTAATAAATATCAGGGAAAGCCCTTTTTACGAAGCCATGACGCAATCCGGCCACGTTGTCTCGGTGGGGCAGGAGCGGCTGTCGGTCGAGTTTTTGGAAGGTGAAATCGTTTTTACATGCGCACTAAACCATGCGGTGCCGGCGAGTGCTTCTTCCCGGTCCGTTTCTTGGGGCGACACCTCTTTCGTGCGGCTCAGGGGCAGCCTGATGGGGATGCTGCCCGCGGAAAGGCAGTTTTCCATCGGGAATTTCGTCTTGCATAGCGACAGCCTGCGGCAGTTGGCAACGGGCGACCTCGTTGGTGAATGGAAGGGAATGGCCACGCAGACCGATAGTGTGGTGACGTGGTCGTACGACGATAATTTTGAGATGCGGGAAGAGGTCGAACTGGTCGAGCGGCCTGCACCGGACATGTATTTTTCCGTGCAGACCAAGACCGATGGCCTGCAACAGTACCTGCTCCGCCACGCTGTGCTGGACAGTGTATCTTCGGAAATTAACCCCGCTTTCTTTCCTCTTTTTCGGGTCTTTTGGCAACAAGAGGGTGACTGGCTCACCTTCCATACCCTGTGCCCGCAACCGAAAGCAGGGCAGGTGCACGATGGTCGGCCGCTCTTCATCGAAGCCGATATCCATGCCATCAAGGAACACACTGCTTTCCCCGCTATACAGTCATTCCTCACTCCCTTTCGCGCGCTGACGGTCGCCGCTGAGGAAGAATCCGACCGGACGGTGTTGCGGGGGCGTATCGCCATGGAAGACAACACGGTAAATAGTTTGATGCAATTGCTCGTGCGCAAGCCGGGTGCAAGCTAAGTTCCCCGTGGGCAACGCTGCCCGTGATAACGCCAATCTGTGCGTGCCACAGCCGCCAATCCAAAAACTATCACGACGCTCCGCTGTTGCGCACCGCTGCCTAGCGCGTATGGTTGTTGATTTGGTGGAGCGTGTTTTTATTCCTTTCTTTACGATGTGCAAAAAAAACGGGTATGGGAAGCCGATTTACTTCGCAATCCTATGCCCGAGCAGGAAACAAAAGCAATCAGATGAGAAAAGGGTTGACACGGAACATCGCGTTGTTGGCACTGGTGTTGTGCAACGCCGGGTGCGACCAAGTATCTAAGGACGTGGTTCGCAGCCGAATCGATTACCGGGAGGTAATTGAAGTCCTGAGCAACACCTTTTTCCTGACGAAGGTTGAAAACACCGGCGCGTTTTTGAGCATGGGTGTGGGTTGGCCCGAGCCGGTCAAATGGGTCGCCTTGGTCGCATTACCCATGCTAATTCTAGCGTACGGGCTATACATCATGTTTTCGGCCAAGTACATATCCTACCGGATGGCTTTTGGACTGGCCTTTGCAATTGGCGGTGGCTTTGGCAACATGTACGACCGTCTGGTTTTCGGTTCGGTGACGGATTTTATGCACTTGGATTTTGGGTTTGTGCGGACAGGTATTTTCAATATGGCCGACTTGTCCATCACAGCAGGGGTATTGCTTATTTTTTCAGATGTAGTAGGCAGGCGAGTGCGACGGGAAACGCGACCCGTCGTGCGGGACGCCGAAGGAGGATGACGATATGAGGATATTGATGGTTTGTTTGGGCAACATCTGCCGTTCGCCGCTTGCCCACGGCGTCATGAAGCGGCTGGCAGAAGAGGCCGGGCTGCGTTGGGAAGTGCACTCCGCCGGAACCGGTAATTGGCATGTGGGCGAACCGCCTGACCGAAGGGCAATCGCTGTGGCTAAGCAATATGGGGTCGACATCGGCGGGCAACGGGCCCGACATTTTAATGCGGCGATGTTTGATCAGTACGACCACATCCTCGTCATGGACCGGTCCAACTACCGAGATGTGCTTCGCCTAGCCGAAAACGAAGAGCACCGCGCTAAAGTCCGGCTTTTTTTAGGGGAGGATGAAGTGCCGGATCCCTATTATGACAATGCCATGTTCGATCCGGTGTACACCATGGTTGAGGCGCGTTGCCGGGCCTTGGTCGACGAGTTGGCCACGACGTAATCAACGTAAATAAAAAGTCTGGCCTGTGAGGTACATCGGCCGATTGTGGCAGCCAGCCAAATACCCTATCTTTGTAAGGTGAATGCTTCGCAAGTAAATAAACGATGGGCCGAACTGCAAGGTGAGACGGCTACGCGCTTCGGGATGGATACGCCGGATATCAAGGTCATGCTCTTCCTAATCGGGGTGCAGGAGCTGGGCAAAGGGCCCATGAAATTCAGCAAGCGCCAAAAAGAGGAACTTATGCATATCGCCACGTGCAGGCTGTTTAGCGCTATGGGTTTCTACGAGCTAGACGGCGTGGACCAGGACGGATGGCCGCACTGGACGCTAACGAAACCCATCCCAAACTATACGTTGATGGAGCAGGAACTGATCCTCAAATCATTGATAATCGATTATTTCGAAGAATATTCATGAACCGCCACCTTATTCCCCGAGCACTCCGGCCAGTTGTGCTTTGCTTCCTGTTGCTGACTAGCCATCACGTTGCCACTGCACAATTAACAACGCATAATTACGTGATAATCAGCACGAATCAAGGCGATTGTGTCGTCAAGTTGTATAATGAAACGCCGTTGCACCGTGCGAACTTCGCCAAGCTGGCACACGAAGGCTACTACGACGGCCTGCTATTCCATCGGGTGATCCAAAACTTCATGATTCAGGGTGGCGACCCCGATTCGCGGTATGCTGGCGAGAAGCAGCGCCTCGGCGAAGGCGGGCCCGATTACCGGATTGATGCCGAATTCAGGGACAGCCTGTACCACAAAAAGGGCGTGATTGCTGCCGCGCGCGACGACAATCCGGAGAAGGCATCGAGCGGCTCGCATTTTTACCTCGTGCAGGGTCGCACGTTCACCGATGCCGGCCTAGACAGCCTCGAACAGCTGCGGCTGGGCGGGCGCAAAATACCGCCTTATCAGCGCGAAGTGTATAAATCGCTGGGTGGCACGCCCCATTTGGATCAGAACTACACCGTATTTGGCGAGGTGGTCCACGGCATAGCCCTCATTGACCGTATTGCGGCGGCGCCCACCGACCAGCATGACCGCCCACTGGAAGATCAGCGGATGGAAATGACACTGATGACACGCCGTGAGGCGACCAACTTTGAGCGGGAACTCGCAGGCCTACGGCCCAAAAGCGGTGTTTTCGTCCGGTTTGGGGACTTGTTTCGCGCCAAATACAAGTATTAAATGAGAATTGTTACCTACAATGTCAACGGCATCCGTGCTGCGCTTCGCAAGGACTGGCTGTCGTGGCTGAAAGCCGTGGATGCAGACGTGGTGTGCTTGCAGGAGATCAAAGCCACGCCCGATGTCGTACCGGAAATCCTGATGATCGAACAGCTGGGTTACGAGCATTATTGGTATCCGGCCCAAAAGAAGGGCTACTCCGGCACGGCGATTCTGACGCGCATTTCGCCCACGCATGTCGAGTACGGATGCGGGCATGAGCTTTATGACTACGAAGGCCGGATCATCCGCGCCGATTTTGGAGATGTGTCGGTTATGAGCACGTACTTCCCGTCCGGAACTTCGGGTGATATCCGGCAGGATTTCAAGTACCGCTTCCTCGATGATTTCCAATTGTACACCGACCAGCTCCGTGCCGAACGCCCCCATTTGGTGATCTCGGGCGACTATAACATTTGCCATCGGGCTATAGACATCCACAACCCCATTAGCAATGCACGTTCATCGGGATTCTTGCCCGAAGAACGGGAATGGATGGAAAACTTCATCAATTCGGGCTACATCGACAGCTTTCGTGCCCTAAACCCGGATCCGCACCACTACACATGGTGGACTTATCGTGCTAACGCCCGCGCGCACAATCTGGGTTGGCGCATCGATTACAACATGGTGAGCCGCACGCTGGAAAGCAAGATCCGCCATGCCGCCATTCTGCCCGATGCGATGCATTCCGACCATTGCCCGGTACTGCTCGACCTCGACGTTTAGTTATCGTTTTTTTCTTCGTCTTTTTTGCGGAATAGGTTCCGGAAGAAATTGCCTGTCCGTTCCACGGTATTTTTAGTCGACTCCGTGCGGCGTTGCAATCTTGCTTCCCGTTCGGCACTCAATCCCACACTCGGTTTGATGCCATCCAGCAGGCTTTTCCACGTGTACCGCCAGAAAGTATATGCCGGCGGGCGCGCGAAATTAACCGGCCCCGGATGGAATTCGCCGTTGGCATCGGGGTTACTGTCGTTGAGGATAAAACGGTTGGCCAGAAACGAAACCAAGCCTCGCGTGGATTGGTTGCCGTCCTCGTCTTCTTCCGTTAATAGGTTGGCTTTTAGGTCGGTGTAATTAAACCGAAGCGATCCGCTGGCGTGTGTGTCGGTGGCGTTGACGCCAAAGCGGAGTCCTTGGATATTTGCTGATTCGATCTCGATGTTCAGCAAGGGCCGCAGTAGTTTGTTGAGCCTCCGCCCGTCCATCGGTCCCAACTGTCCGTTATAGGAATACGCACCGTTCGTGGCCAACATGTCGAAGGAAAACACGACCGACAGTTTGCCTGCATCCATCAGGTACGTGGTCACATCCCATTTCATTTCTTTATTGCGAAGGAGGGACAGGGAGTCGTTGGCGATGTTGTAGAGCGTGCCACTGGTGCGGTCAAACGTGATTTCGCCTTCTTTTCCGGTGTTTTCGCCGATCTCCGCATAGGTGATTTTAACTGAGTCCAACAAAAGCGAATCAATCCGGAAATTGGGCCCCAGCCGCATCAGCTGCTGGTGCGGCGCATTGCCGATCTGGCTGCTCTGCAGGCGCCCATAGCGAATGTCGTTAAAGACGGACACTTGGCCGCCCGGCACGTGCATGGCACGAGCATGTGCGCGCTGGCTGCGGGCAAACTGCCGCATGTCGATATCCTGGATTTTAATGGTGTCAAAAGACAGGTTAATCATGGCTTTGGCATAGCCCACCGTTGGGTAAAACGTGCTGCGGTTGACACGCGGCGCCACGTTGAAGCCCGCGACGGTTACTTCGTTGGACGCGCCCGAGTTGCGCACGTGCACGTGATCGAACCCGAAATGGTACAGGCTGTCCGCCGTATGGTAACGGCTGCCCGGCATGGCCAGGTCAATGCTTTTGGTATGATAAAACCGCGTCGAGTCGTATTGGGAAAGCGAGTCAACTAAGATGTCGCGAATGCGGAGGTTGATGTTCTTTAGTGTAGTGCCCTGTGCTACGGTGTCGGTAATTTTGGTGAACTGAAAGTCGATGTTGTTGAACAGTACATCGCCGATGCTAACCGATTTCAGTACGTTGGAGATGCGTTGGTATAAGGTTTTGCTCTCGTGTACCGACACGGTGTCGTTATAGGCTTGGTATTCATTTCGGATATGGACCGAAGGCTGGTCGAAAAATAGTTCGTCAATCTGCAAGCGCCTGCCCATCACGGCTTGCCAAGGGTGGAAATGACGCACGCGCAGCCGCGCTACACGGATGTGGTAGGTGTTGTCAGGCGCCGTCTGAGCCAATTTGAGGCGCTGGTACACAGCCGTATCCGGCACGAGCTCGAAGTTGCTGAGCAGTAGGTTTCCCGTCAGCAAGTTAAGATCAAGGTCGTCGTAGGATACGCGGTACAGGCTGTCCGATGATTGGACTACGGCTTCGCGAATCTGTTGGTCCAGCAACGGCTTCCAATGCCGGCTCAGGTACCACGTGCCCGCCGTGGCGACTACCAAGAGAAAAACCAAGACCCCAATGACCCACTTCCAGATTGCCCGCATAGGTTCGTAATTTAAGCGTAAATCAGGCCCGACCGCTTGGCGCATCGCGCGTCGCGTCCTTGCATGGCGCGGTTAATTTACGCTAAATGATTGAAATATAAGTTAAGCGGGTTGGAAAACATGGAATTGATACACCCTCTTTTTACAATGAGAATTGGAGGTAGAGGGGTTCTCTCCCCCAAGGGGTATCCCGTTTGTCGGTTGCTGAGTTAAGGCAGTGTGTTCGCCCGCGATGTCAATGCCCACTCCAATCCGTTTTGGAATTGCTGTTCGGAACGTGTAATTTGGTCAAAAAAATAGCTTTACCTTAATTCGGTTCCCTTGAGTAAACAGACCAGAGATATTCTCACCATCGGATTTGCCTTGTTCGCTATGTTTTTTGGCGCGGGCAACTTGTTGTTGCCGCCGTATATTGGCATACAGATCGGCAGCCACGTTTGGATTACTATTTTGGCTTTTGGCTTGACCGGAATTTTACTGCCCTTTCTCGGTATTCTGTCGGTCGTGAATGCAGGTGACCGGTTCGAGGACTTGGGAGCGAACATTCATCCGCTCCTTGTGCCGGTGCTGGGCTCGGTGATTATGTTGTGCATCGGGCCGCTGATCGCCATTCCCCGCACGGCCGCCACCACCCACGAAGTGGGCGTTTTGCCCGCACTGCCCGGGTTGCACCCGGCGTGGACTTCGGCCGCTTTTTTCGCCGTCACTTGGGTCTTGACTATCCGGCCCTCGCGTGTGGTCGATATCATTGGCAACGTGCTGACGCCACTGCTCCTGGTCCTGCTGATTGCGCTGGTCCTCGCCGGTATCCTCGCGCCGATGGATACTTTTCAGGCTTCGGGCCTTAGCCAGGGCGAATCCTTTACCTTAGGTTTCGTCGAAGGATACCAAACGCTGGACGTACTCGCATCCGTGATTTTTGCCGGTATTATCATTACCGCCGCTAAAGCGAAAGGCTACGAAACGACCGCTTCCAAAACGCGGGTGGTGATCGCGGCGGGCATGCTTTCTGCAATATTCCTGTTTATCGTGTACGGCGGCCTTATCCAGTTAGGGGCGACCTCAGGTATCGTCGACCAGGAAATCAAGCGGTCCGAATTGCTGTTATACATTTCCACCTCCATTTTAGGACAATACGGGACGATTATTATCGGTATTGCCATTGCGCTAGCGTGTTTGACCACGGCTATTGCACTGGTCGCTGCCTTCGGAACGTTCTTTTCGTCGCTCACCGGGGGCCGCGTAGGGTATAAGCTGCTGGTCAGTATTTGCTGCTTGGCCTCAGGCGTGCTGGCCGTCACTGGCGTGGATAATATTATTGCGTTTGCCTACCCGATTTTGAGTTTTGTGTACCCCATTGCCATTACGCTGATCCTTTACTCGGTGTTCTTTTCCCGGATTGTGAAAGTCCGTGCACCGTATATCGCCGCCATATCGGCGTCGACGGTCATTGCGGTCTTTTACCTGCTGAACCAGCTGGAACTATTGAATGAGGGTGTCCTTCAGTTATTGCATAGCATCCCGTTTTTCCAATATGAACTGGGGTGGGTCGTGCCTTCCGCCGTCAGTTTTTTCCTCACCTGGGCCCTGTGCCGTAGGCAAGGCCGCTAAGCGGGACAGCAATAGCCGCGTGAAAATATCTCCAAGTGAACGGTGTAATTCCAGCCGTCACGCCGGGCTTGGCTCTCTCTATTTGTCTCTGCTGCGTATGGATTGGCGTTGGGGCAACGCTTGGAACGTGCAAGTAAACAAGGGACCCCGAATCGAGTTCGGGGTGACGGAGCCCTCAGCGTCATTCCGGGCTTGGTCCGGCATCTGTTTCTCTCTCTATTTGTCTCTGCTGCGTATGGATTGGCGTTGGAGCAACGCTTGGAACGTGCAAGTAAACAAGGGACCCCGAATCGAGTTCGGGGTGAC